>JAUMWL010000171.1 GCA_030529665.1 Coriobacteriales bacterium | reverse complement strand
CAAGAGCTTTCGCGCTGCTTGTAAACCACAAGAGTGATAGATGCTCTAATCTAATGCAACGTGGCATGGATTGCGCCGCACAACGTCGCCTCTTCACGCCTTGGCCATTTGCTCAGCTGGTATAACGCCCCGGCTTAGAATGGCACGCCCGTTGTGGCGCACCGATTCCCGTCAACCGGAGTGCCACAACGGGGCATCATTTCTGAAAAATGGCATGGCCCTCCCAATTAGTGGGCAATATAAACTTTAACTACCGCGTTTGCGCAGGTAATGTTTCTGAAAACGGGGTCTTGGACGCCCGTATTGCCCACTAGCTATTTTATCTAGTGGGCAATACGAGCACCGTTATTCCATTTTCGGTTTTCGCCAACTGGGGTTTTGTCGTAGTTAACGTTTTTATTGCCCACTAATTGGGCGAGCGAGCAACACGCTCGATGCTGCGTGCGCTCCGTTTCTAGGAAACGGTACCCCGGATGGAGCATCCTTTGCCAAAAAGGATGCTCCACACAAGAAACGAAGTTGTGTTTTGATTGAGCGGGGTAATTCTGGTAGGGGCGGCGGGGTTCGAACCCGCAAGCCTTGCGGCGGCGGATTTTAAGTCCGCTGCGTCTGCCAATTCCGCCACGCCCCCAAGCATTGCCTCACGGCAGTTTTTCAGTTTAGCGCAATCGTACATCACTTGCAAAGCTCGTCATCTCCAAAAAGCGACACGCTGTGGTGGCTTTTCGCTTTTCGCGGGCCGGCCAGTACGAAGCCCGTGCGCGTCCCCGCCGCTTGAGGTTCGTGATGTGAAATGCGACGTATTTCGGCCCGAAATGTCGCAAATCACATCGCGAGTGAATTCATGGTGCAAAAAGCGACACGTTCGGCCCGGAAATGTCGTGAATCACATCGCGATTCTCGTGACAGCCAAACGGAAGCGTCATGCCACCCGGCATCACCTCCCGTGCCGTTGACCGGCCCGTGATAACTGTAGCGGCGCACACCCGTTTCCAAGAAACGCGCGCACCGCTACGTGCTAGAGCTCGGGTTTCCAGCCCACGAGCGAGGGTTGGTTCTGCGCCGTGCTGGCTACAACCAGCGAAAGACCAAACAACAAATCGCTCTCGCTCACCGTTAGCTCCTCAAGATCCCAAGCACGCAGAATCTCGGACACAGCCACGACGCCCCCCAGGATCACCGGCGCACGTTTTGCCTGAATGCCCGGCAGTTCCGCGCGCTCCGTAACCGTAATGCCAGCAAGCCTGCGCTCCTGGGCCTCCACATCCTCCAGCGTGAGCCTAGCCAAATGCACCTGGGACGAATCGTAGGGAACCAGCGCCTTGCACAGCGCCACCAGCGTGGTAGACGTGCCACCCGTCACCACCAGCTTCTTTGGCGCGGCATCGCCATCTGTCCACTGCGCTGCCAAGGGCTCAAACGCACCCGCCGCAAACTCGTGCGCCTCCCGCAAATCCTCCGGCGCGGGCGGGTCCTGCCTCTGCAAGAACTTCTCGGTAATGCGCCTACATCCCACATCGATGGACTGCACAAAGTCAAGGTCCAGCACGCCCGCATCCGTAAGCTGGCCCAAGGCAAACTCCGTGGAACCGCCGCCGTTGTCGGCCACCAACAAGTGCGTTGCGAAAAAGTCCTGCGCCACGCCCAAAAACGTGAGCCGACCCTCCACGTCCCCCGGTATTACCTGCGCCGTAAGGCCTCGTGCCGCAAGGGCGTCCAGCAGCTCAGCCGAGTTGCGGGCATCGCGCGCAGCACTGGTAAGCGTGCAGCAGGTTGCGCCTACGTTGGACTGGGCAATGGCGGCCACGTATTGGTCTATGCACGCCAACAGTCGCGCGCATGCCTCGGGTCGCAAAAGGCCCGTGCGATCCACGCCCTCACCCAAGTTGACGATGGTGGACTGCCTGGCCATACGCACAACGCGGCCATTCTCCACGTCCGCAATCGCAAGGCGAGCGGTAACGGTGCCCACATCAATAACGGCAACGCGCATGGCGTCCTTCCTCTCTGCCGGCGTATTACGCCGACGCACTCGATTTCCATCTGTGGGTCTAGCACGGTGCCGCACATGCGGCTATTTGTAATGGTAATCGAAAAAAGCGTCGAGCACGCCCACATACCAGGGAAGGCTCTTCTCGTGTTCCTCTACGGCGTCTTCCAGCGAGACCGTGCCAACAAACTCCTGCTCCTCCAGCTCCCGCACCACCAGGGCCTTCTCGTCAGGATACGCATAGCCACGCCTGCGCGCCAGGTCCTCGATACCCTCAAGCGTTTGCAGGCGCTCTATGTCGTGGGTAAGGTCCTTGTACTGGGCCTCCACTACGGCGTATTGCGCCTCCAAAATGCCCTCGTCGCGCCACGCGGCATAGTACATGCGGGCCGGGCCCATAAGGATTACGACCCCCAGGGCAATCGAGATCGCCACCAAGAGCAAGACGGGCCACGAAGGCACATGCAGCCTGCGCGCAGGAGCGCGTGTCTCCCGCACCCGACTCTCGCCACGTCCCGACGAGCGAAGCGCTCTGATCCTAGACAGAACGCCATCGTTTTTTGGAGCGTCACCCGTATACACCGCCGGACGAGACACCACCTCGTCCTGCGGCATCTTGTGCTCGTCCATCTCTGCACGTTGGCGCACGGACGACCTCTGGGACGTTGCGCCACGTCGCTGCTCCACAAGCGACAAGTGCGACTTGGTTGCTGACGACACCGTGCGCGCCCCACGCCTCGCGGCCCGTCCTTGGCTACGGGAGGCATCGCCCGTCCGCCGTGCCGAGGAGCGCCGACGTTCTTGCTTGGAGGACAAACCATCCTGCCATGTGTCTTCTTGCTGGGTGTCGTCTTGCTGGGTGTCGCGCCAATCGTCTGGCTCGAAACTCCTTCTGTGGTTCATGCGAGTCGCGCGCATAGAAACACCCAACATGCTCACTGCCGGCATAGGCATGGACATAGAATCCGCGCCACGAGGCGTAGTTGACCGCAGCGTCGTGCGACGACCGCTGTATGGGGATCCGTATGTACTCATGCCACTGCTTCGTTTTTGTTTCTGTTAGGGCACCCGCCCGTAAGCGGGTATTCAATTATGGCACATCGCAAAACTACCAATTGATGAGAAGTGTACAATCCACGTGAAATCGCGGTGAGCAGAAAGGGGACACCTTTCTGCTCACTCCGCGCCCTTTACCTCATCCCAAAGGTCATTGAGCCCGGCGGTGTCCAGCTCGTCCAGGTTCGCTCGCGCCTCCATGGCAGCCCAGCGACGCCTAAACTTGCGGTTGGACGCCGCCAGTGCCTCCTCGGCATCGATCCCGCTACGCCGGGCAACGTTTACCAGCGCAAACAACAGGTCGCCAAACTCCTCGGCCGCCTCGGACGTGCCGGGCTCCTCGCGCAAAAACTCGGCACGCTCCTCCTCCACCTTGTTCCAAATGTCGGCCACCGTGTCCCACTCAAACCCTGCCTTGGCCGCGCGCTTGGAAATCTTTTGCGCCTGCATGAGCGCTGGCAGAGACAAGGGCACCGAGTCCAAGAGCCCTCGCACGCTTTCTTCCCCCGCCGCCTCGGAACGCTCCTCGCGCTTTACGTTATCCCAAACGTCCAGCGCCTCGTCGGCAGTTTGCAAAGGCGCCTCGGTGCCCACGCTGCCAAACACGTGCGGATGCCTGCGCACGAGCTTTTGGTTAAGGTCGCTGCATATGTCGTCAATGTTAAAGGTGCCCTCATCGAACCCAATCTGGGCATGCAGCAGCACCTGCTCCAGCACGTCGCCCAGCTCCTCGATCATATGCTCCGTGTCGTCTTGCGCAATGGCCTCCACGGCCTCGTATGCTTCTTCAATCATGTTTTTGGAGATGCTCTTGTGCGTTTGGGCTCTGTCCCACGGGCAGCCGTCGGGCTGACGCAAGCGCCATATGGTGCGCACCAACCTATCAAAGCTGGGATGGGTCTCGGGCGAATAGTTGCGCAGGGCCGTCTTGCGGTCGATCTCGTCCTCAAACGACACGTACTCCTTGGTGCGCTTCTCGTCCGCGGCATGCGCGGTTCGCTCGGCCACGTGCTTTGACACCATAAGGTCCACGCTGTCCGCGCACATGGACTCAAGCAGCAGGTCGGCCACCAGGCCCATGCACTCGGGACCCGGATGCATGTGACCGTCGGCAAAGAGGCGCGGGTCCTTGGGGATGCCGTGGTACCCGTCCACCACGTGCATGTTGTGATGACGGGAGCACACGCGGCCGATCATTTGGTACATTCTGGTGAGGGGTTCTCCGCACGGAACGCCGTCGTGCTCGTCCGTGCGCCACAACGGCGAGAGAACATATACGGGCACCTTGGGAAACGCCCAGCTCAGTCGGTCAAAAAAGGCAGCGGCGCCACCCTCGATGCTTCCCATGGAGCGCATGCGGGCCCAGTCGTTGGTGCCGTAGGCCACTATTACCACCTCGGGCTTCTCGCCACGCCACAACGAGATGCCGCCCAGCGACTCCACATCAAACACGTGGCCGGCCACGGCCTGGTTTATGAGGTCTATGCCCAAGGTGGACGCTATCTGCGCCGGATACGAGAAGGACGGGCTGCCGCACACGAATCCCTGCGTTATTGAGTCGCCCAGAGCAAGCAGGTATCCGCGCGCCGGCACGGGCTTAAGGTTGCCGTTGGTACGCAGATTGCCCACCGCAACGGCCATTATGTTGGGCAGGTAGATGCGCACCTCTATGTCGTCGTGCGTGGGGTTGCTAAAGGCAAAGCGAATGGTACCGTTTTGGGGAGCGACGGTGGCCACCAGCCTACCGTCCACCACAAAGTCGATGCCGTCCAGGTTGCCCTCCTCCGCCGTGCCGTAGGGACGCTCGCCCTTGTTTACGCCACCCTCCATGACCTCGGAATACAGCGGGTGCTCCGCATTGAGCTGGCGAATTATGCGACAGTCGAGAGACACCTCGGTGCCATTGGTCACAAAGTCGAGCGCCACGCCCGAAGTGGCGATTGCCCTGTCGTAACGACCAATCTGCTCCAAGTGATCCATCTGCTCGGGAAAAAAGCGATGAGGAAGAACGAGCCCGCTGTCCAGCTCTTCCAAGTGCACGGCCCCGCGAACAAAGGCGGCAAGTGGGTGATTGGTGCGGACGGCAACAACGTTTGCTCTGTTCATGCTGGTCCTCCGATCAGGCGCGTAAACCACCGCGTGTGGCACGGCAGGCGTTCACATGTCTTTAACCTGCTTGCAACTCTATGGTACCGCGACTCGGGGTATTTTGGCTCCGCTTTTGTTGGCAAGTAGGGCATACGAACGGATAGGATCATCCCGTCGGCGCGGGTTGGCGGTACGGGTTGGCGGCGCGGGGCGAGAGGTGGTGCTGCAATCGCGAGCTGTGTGGGTGGCCTCGCCGGGCGTGTGCTGTCTTTGCGAGCTGTGTGGGTCGTCCACCGATTGGTGTGCTGTCTTTGCGTGCTGTGTGGCCATCCGCACCCCACAGGTCGAAAAGACAGCACGCGTGGCGCCAAATCACCCCCACCGCTCGCCATCACAGCACGCGCGCGG
>JAUMWL010000049.1 GCA_030529665.1 Coriobacteriales bacterium | reverse complement strand
AGGCCTACTTGTCCCAGTCGCTCAGCTTGCTCAGGTCCTGGCCTTGGACGCCGCCGTCCTCTTCGCTCTTTACCGTTGTGCCCTCGGGCACTTCCTCCAAGAACGTGACCTCAAGGCTCGCGGTCACCGTCCCCTCGGATTCCTTGCGCTTCGTGCCCTGAGAGGAGTCGTCGGTTATGCCCAATGCAGTGACCTGGCAAGGATACGGCCCACGTGCGATAGCCTCCGCAATGGACCTGGCCGATTTGTACGAGTCCGCACCAAAGGAAATGGTGCCCGTACGGTGTACCATGCCGTCTTCCTCCGATACGGAGGCGTTGTCAAAGGCCATGGAGTATCCCGTGGACGACGCAAGCACGCCGTTGAGGTACGCCATAAGGCTCTTGGTGTTGTCGTAGCTTGGCAGGATCAGCGGATCTATGCCCTGGGCCTCGTACTCCTCTACCAGCGTCTGCATCTTTTTGATCGCCTCCGCGCGAGACTGGTTTAGCAGAATCTCTTCCTGTACCGTTGCGATCTGGGAGTCGAGCGAGCTCATCTGGTTCTGGTAGTTGACAAAGACGAACTGGTACCAAGCTATAAGAATTCCCACAAACGCAAGGATGGCGAGCATCATCTTCTCACGAGGCGAAAACGTATACGTTAGCATGCTACTCCTCCTCGCTCTGGGTGCCCACGAGGGTAATTGCCAAGGTAGAGACGGTGTTTTGCCCGTCTGCGTTTTGCGTGGTGGCCGTCGAGACGTTTACCGCAGACACCAGCTCCTGCCCTTCGATGGTCTTTGCCAAGTCACCCACGGTGTCGAGCGGAACGTTGTAGAGGGTAAGCGTGAGCGTTCCGTCCGAGATGACTATGGAGGTTACGTCCGCCCTCGTCATAACGTTTTTCTCCACCATGTCGAGCACGGCTATCATGTCGACCGCAGCACTTCCCAAGCGCGCCTCGTAGGCGTCATAGATGGCCTTGACCTCATCGTAGTCGCCAGACGCCTGTGACAGCGTCATGGCAATCTGCTTTTGGGTGGCAAGCTCGCCCTCTTTTTCCGACACGCGCGCAATGAGGTCAACCACGCCAAACTTTACAAACACCGAAATGACGATGGCAAGGATCACGGCGGTTATGCCCACCTTGCGTATGTCGGTTGTCGACGAATCGCCCTGGTAGAGATTCATCGTGGTCTTTGTGGGATACCCCGAGGTGACCGGTCCGCCCTTCTTGCCCTTTTTTAGAAATCCAAGGATGTCGCTAATGGATACTTCCTTTTTCCAATCCAGTGCCATGTTAGACCGCCTCGCCCTCTAGCAGTGCCGCGATTGCGAGCGCAAACGAACCCACCTTGGAAAGCTTTTGGATATCGGGCGGCATCACCATGATGGCGGTTTCCAGAGGTATGGGGAAGGAACGGGTGACCACTTCCATAAGCTGGGCGATCTCCACACCCCCGCCCAGCAGATACATGCGCTCCACGTCGTCCTCGTTCGAGAAGTTATAGAAGTTGATTACCTTGTTTATCTCGAAGCAAAGCCTGTCGTAGACGGCCTCGCACTCAGGCGAGTCGAGCACGCCCTCAAAGTTGCTCTTCTTGTACGTGCTGGCCACATGCCGGTCCACACCCTTGAGGTCTGCGATGGCCATGTCCAAGTCCCTGCAGCCAAAGTCGATGGTCTTGGACGCCTTGAACTTTGCGCCTTGGAAAAGGTGGACCGAGACGCGCTCGTACCCAATGTCTATGAATACCTGATGCAGACCGTCTTCCTCGGGATAGCGTTGCAAATAACCTCTTAGCAGGCGGGCGTAGGCCATCTGCGAGGGAATGGTTATCTTTAGGCGATAGCCCGCCTTCCTCAGCATGTCCGCACGGTCTTCCACGAGCTTTCGGCTTGCCGCGGCGGCATAGAGCTCCAGGCGCTCGGGCGTACCGTCCTCCTTTAGGGGCACCTCGTCCACGGCATAGTCGTACACGTAGCTGCCGGGATCCTCGTCTATGTAGTCCCTGAACTCATAGGGAAGGTTGAGCTTGAGCTCTGCGTCCGTCATGGGTGGAAGGGTTACATGCCTAAAGAACGTTATGTTGTCGTCAAGCACCATGACTACGTCGCGTGGCTTGACGCGCTCGTCTTTGCGCATCTGCGCAATCAGTGCAGTGAGCGTCTCGGGCGCAACGACCCCGTTCTCGCCAATGAGGTTCTCGGGAAGCGAGCGCGAGACAAGACGCACCACTCCCCCTTCGCGATAGGCGATCTTTACCGACCCCGTGCCAATGTCCACGCCCACATATGAAGCCGCCATACGCACCTCCGCAACTTGCTCTCTAACCACGTATCATACGCGATGTAGCGGCGCAAGGTCAAAGAACAAACAGGCCAGCATACCAATCGAGCAGCTGTTGGCCAAACAGCATGGTTATCCAGCACGCGCACGCGATGGAGGGCCCAAACGGAATGAGCCGCTTGTCCTCCTGCGACGCCTCGGACGCAGGCGCATCGCCGTCCTTGCGCTGAGAAGCCACGCCAAACGCAATGCCCAAAACGCACGCGACAAGAATCAAGAACACGCACTGCTGCCATCCAAAGTACATGCCAGCCACAAAGAGAAGCTTTACGTCTCCGCCGCCAAAGCTCTCCTTTCCCAGCACGTGGTCCATAACAAGAACAAGCGCCAGTATGGGTATGGTTACCAACAGCCCCGCTGCGAGCGAGCCTCCCACCAACGCAAGCAGCTCACCCTCGCCGCACGCCGCGAGGTATGCAAGATAGACAAGGCGTATAGCAATGCAGGCAACGATGGTGGCGTTGGGAATGATGTAGTCATCCAAGTCGGTGAGCGAGAGAACCAAAAGCACGCTGGCAAACGCCACGAGCTCCAGCGTCTGGACCCCCACTCCATAACGCAACAGGATTGAGACGTACGCAACGGCACACAGAAGCTCGGTCGCCGGATAGCGCGCGCTCACCCTCTTGCCGCAATAGCGGCACGTCCCTCGCGTGGAAAGCCAGCTCAGCACCGGCACCAAGTCTCGCGCCGCAAGCACATGACCGCAACTCGTGCAATGGCTTCGGCCATGCATGACCGACTCCCCGTGCGTCATGCGCCACGCAAGGCAATTGAGAAACGATCCCATGCAAAGCCCAAGGACTGACGCCAAGAACACGAAGTACGCCACGGCATATGGTGAGTCAAGCAGCATGCGCCACTCCTTTCGGCCGAATCACCCGCAGAGTTCGCGCGAGGGGCCTACGCTAAAACACATGGGGACCAGCATCCTCAAAGAAGCCCACGAGCCCAACGATGGCACCGTGCGAGTACAGGGGGCGCTTCGTGGCCACTATGTCGCGATACTCTCCGCGGCACATGCAGATGCCATGCGCCTCGGATATGATGGTTCCCTGCAAGACCTTGAGCTCATCCTGCTGGAAGGGCTCGTCTTCGCTGTTCCACCCCATGTCCTCGTCGGTCTTTCCAAGGATGTCCTCCACTCCGTTGAACCCGTAGTAGTCCAAAAACCGCCGGTTGGCACCCAAGAACCTTCTATTTGTGTCCTTCCAGAAGAAGCACAGGTGGCTGGTCTCCAGCACGCCCTCAAGCAGCGTGTGCTCGGTCACCTGCGGGGAGTTCTGCACGCTGGTGATTGAGGTGAGGTATGCCGCGCGGCCTTTGGTCTTGGCCACGAACTCCATGCTAACGGAGCAGAAGGTCCTCTCCAGAATGCAGTCAAACACCTGCACCGTGCCCGTCTGTTGTGCCGCCGTTGCCGCCTGCATTGCCTGTGCCCTTACGCGGTTGGCGATGCTGGTGCTCATGCCAGCCATCTTGTCGAAGGAGGAATGGCCCAGCCGACGGAGGAGCTGCTGAAACGCGGCATTGCACGATAGCAGCGTTATTGATGCGTCGCGCACCTCCAAAACAGCAACGGGAAGCCGACCCAAAAAGGTGGCCGCCTCCACGCCGTGTATGTTTGAGCTGATGCCCTCAATGAGGTTAACCTGCCCAACGGCGTCAAGGTAGGCGTTCTGGGACTTGTCCTCCTGCTTGTCAGCCAGCTTTTGGAGCGACAAGAACGTAAGGCTGTGCTCCGCAGGCTTGCCAAAGTAGTATCCCTGTGCCTTTTCGCAACCAATGTCCCTAAGGAACTCGAGCTGCCCTTGCGTCTCCACGCCTTCGCAGAGCGTCTGCATGCCCAGGCGCTTTACCAGCGTTACCGTGTCGGCAAGCACGGCGCGGGCACGTTCGTCGCTCATAACGTGGTCCAGCATGCCCTTGTCTATCTTTACCACGTCAAAACGCATGTTGGCCATCTGGCCAAGCGACGAGTACCCGCTGCCAAAGTCGTCCATATACACCAGAAAGCCCGCCTCGCGAAAGCGCCTGACCTCGTTTATGATGAGGTCGTCGTCATGGGCGACGGCGCTCTCGGTTATCTCCACGTGCACCTGGTCCACGGGGACCCCATGCTCTTGCATGATGGATCGCATGCACTGGTAGATGTCGCACGACTCAAAGTCCAGGCGCGAGAGGTTTATGCCAAACGGAACGTTGACGCCTAGGCTCTTTGCCTCGGTCCAGTGGACGCAGGCAAGGCGAAATACCTCAAGGTCGAGCTTATGGATTAGCTGATGCGCCTCCAACACGGGAATGAACTCGTTGGGAAAGAGATAGCCGTACTTCTCGCTCTGCCAACGAGCAAGCACCTCCACCTCGCACACCCTCCCCGTAAGAACGCGCACGATGGGCTGTGCCCATGCCTGAATCTCCCCGCGAGCGATGGCATCGTCCAGATTGTCCCTTACGTAGGCGCGCTTCTCGTACTCCTGGGCAGTCCTGCCCTCAAAGATGCAATACGAAAAGCCATCTACCTCGTTTATCTCCCTGCAGGCAAAGCGAGCGCGCGAAATGCAGTCGTTGAGGCTCAGCGGCTGTGCGCAGACGATGGCACCCGTCTTTGCGGCCAGTCCCCTCGTCCCGCCATGGGTGGGCAGTATGGCATTTACGTTTGCGGAAACCGTGGGAACGGACTCGCTCGGAACCACAAAGACGAGGCCTTCTCCCGCATAGCGGGCCACCAATCCCTGCATGGCAATGCCCGACAGAAGGCCTACCACCGAGCGCAGCACCGTCGCACCCGCCTCGATCCCATGCGCGCGATTGAAGCGCTGCAGGTTCTTTATGTGCAGGAAGCACAGGGAGTGCCTGCCGTCAAAGCACTCCTCGGCGTTTTGGTATATACGCTCGGCAAAGAGCGTCTTGCTCGTGGTCTGGGCAAACGAAGAGCTTGTATCCGTTTCCATTTGTGCACTCCAAGCATATTGAGTCAGAAAGCACTTTGCTTAGTATAGCAGTGCTAACAAGTGTTTTGTATGACCGACCAAAGGACAAATAGGACGCGCAGACGCTATTGCCGTATTATGTTTTCATTGATAGGCAAAGGGTTCTAGGCAGAGGAGCAGATGCCGATGCAGACCATAAGCACCACCTTCGTTGTACTTCAGTTCGCACTCGCAACCCTTCTGCCCGTTGTTGCTGGAGTGCTGCTTACCAAGCTCTCGGACCATACACCCCTTAGGCGCATGGGATACTGGCCCAAGCAGGTGCTCTATGGAGTCATCTTTGGGTGCATCGCCATCTTTGGCACCGAGTTTGGCATAAACACGCTTGACGCAACCATGAACGTGAGGGATGCCGCCCCCATTGTCGCCGGTCTGTATTTTGGCAGTCCAGCTGGCATAATCGCGGGCCTTATTGGCGGCATTGAGCGTTGGTTCTCCGTATTGTGGGGACGAGGCATGTTTACCCGCGTGGCGTGCAGCGTTGCCACGTGCGTGTCTGGCATCTATGCGGCGCTCCTCAACCGCTACCTCTTTGACAAGAGAAAGCCCAGCTGGTCCATAGCGCTTGCCGTGGGCATGGTTGCAGAAGTGCTCCACCTGCTCCTGGTGTTCTTGACCAACATGGACAATGCCTCAAAGGCCTTTTTTGTGGTACAGGCCTGCTCGTTCCCCATGATCTTTTGCAACAGCGTATCCGTCGCGCTGGCGGGTGGCGCCATTGCATACACAAAGGGCGTGAGCTTGTTTAGGCATGACAAACCCCGCGAGATCTCGCAAACCATACAGGCGGGCATGCTGGGCGTCGTTGCGTTTGGCTTCGCCGCCACGCTGGCGTTTACGTATACCGTGCAGCAGAGCACCTCGCTAAACGACACGCAAGACGCGTTGGCCCTCGCGATGAAGGATATGAAGGCAGACGTGCGCGACGCATCGGATGCCAATCTTCTGGGCATAACGCGCGACGTTGCCAAAGAGATTCCCTCGGTCGCCTCCGCAAAGAAGACCGACCTGGCAGAGCTCGCCATGCAACATGGCGTGAGCGAGATACATGTTATTGACAAGTCGGGAATCATAGTCGCAAGCAGCGAGGATGAGTACCTTGGCTTTGACATGAGCTCGGGCGAGCAGGCCGCCGCCTTTTTGGACCTCTTGCCAGGCGGGACCAAGACAAACTATGTGCAGGACTACCAGCCCATGACAATGGACAGCACCCGCATGCGCAAGTTTGCCGGCGCGAGGATAGAGGACGGGTTTATACAAACAAGCTACGATGCGAGTCACTTCTCTGACGACATTTTGTCTGAGGTGCAGACGGCGGTGCGCAACCGGCATGTGGGAAAGTCCGGCATGTTTATTCTGCTCAACGCACGGGGCACGCTGGCTGGCATGCGTTCAGACATAAACGTGGCGGACGTCAACGCAAGCACCCTTAGGATCACAACGGACCAGAACGAGCCCGACGCCATGTTTGAGACGACCATTCACGGGGTTTCTTACTACGCGATGTATGAGGACGTGGAGGGCTTTCGCATTATTGCGCTGATTCCGGTTGAGGAGGCCATGTATGCCCGCGACCTCGCGGTGCTGGTTACGAGCTTTATGGAGGTGCTCGTGCTCGCCGCCCTCTTTGCCGCGATATACATACTCATACGAAACGTGGTCGTGCGAAGCATCTGGCAGGTAAACGGCACGCTGGACAAGATAACCTCTGGAGACCTAAAGGCAGAGGTGGACGTACGAGACAGCTCGGAGTTTGCGTCGCTTTCGGACGACATCAACCAAACGGTTGCGTCGCTGCGCGATGCCATTGCCGCCGAGAGCGCCCGCATAGAGCGCGACCTCGCCACGGCCAAGGCGATTCAGGAATCCGCACTGCCTCGCACCTTCCCCCCGTTCCCCGACATCGATGCGTTTGACATCTACGCCTCCATGAACGCGGCGCGCGAGGTGGGCGGAGATTTCTATGACTTCTTCCTCATTGACGATCATACGCTGGGATTTCTCATCGCCGACGTGAGCGGCAAGGGCATTCCTGCATCCCTGTTTATGATGGCAGCAAAGTCCGAGCTCGCAAACTACATAAAGTCTGGCATGGACCTGGCCGAGGCGGTGCAGAGCGCAAACTGGAACCTTTGCCAAGGCAACGAGGCCGGCATGTTTGTAACGGTTTGGGCGGCCACGCTCGACTACAACACAGGCAGGCTCACCTACGTAAACGCGGGACACAATCCCCCGCTCTTGCGGCATAACAACTCGTGGCAATGGCTCAAGGAGCGAGGAGGCCTGTTCCTTGGCACGTTCGAGATCGCCAAGTATCGTTCGTCCAGCATGTACCTCAGCCCTAGCGACGAGCTGCTGCTCTATACCGATGGCGTTAACGAGGCCTTCTCGGCAGGCGACGAGGAGTACGGCAACGACCGCTTGGAGGCGTTTTTGGGCAATCACGCCGATATGCATCCCCACATGCTCATCGACATGCTTAGGGCGGACCTTCGCAGATGGGCGGATGGTGCGGAGCAATCGGACGACATCACCATGCTTTGTCTGGAATACGGCGTGGCACCTGAGGTGTCTGGCGTGTTTAAGGTGCCCGCAACCCAGGCGGGACTCGACGAGCTGCGTCGCAACATGCACTTTGCGCTCTCTCAGCTTGCCTGTCCCGAGAATGTGCAGGGGCAGATAGAGCTCACCATGGAGGAGCTGTTTGCAAACATCGCCCAGCACGGATACCTCGACGCTTCCGGCGACAATCAAGTGCAAGTGGCATACATATACAACACCAACCCCTCCTCCATAACCGTAAGCATCACCGATTGGGGCGAGCCCTTTAACCCGCTGAAGTACGAAGGTCCCAAGGAGGGCGAAGGTGACGAGGTAACCGGCATGGGCATAACGCTCGCCGTCGCCAACGCGGACGACTTCTCCTATGTGCGAGACGAAGACTGCAACGTACTGGCGTTTAGGAAGTCCTGGTGAGCAGAAAGGGGTTACCCCTTTTGACTCAAGGTAGCCAAAAGGGGTAACCCCTTTCTGCTCACTCGGAAATGAGGGCACGTGGCAGGGGAAGCGTGGCGCCAATGAGCGTTGCCAGTCCCATCCACACTATTCCGTCAGCCGGGAAGCAGAGAAACAGGATTGCCAATACGATGAGCGGCTTGCGGACCACGCCCGCCAAGAACGCCGCAGTTGTAACGGTTACCAACAGCATGGGGTCGGCACCCGTAAGGGCGGCAAGTCCGTACCCCGCCGAAACGCCGGCAAAGATGCTGGGAAACAGGTCGCCGCCCATCCAGCCCATGCTAAGGCACAGGGGCGTTGCAACCACCTTCAACACGCCCGTTAGCAAAAGCACCAGCGCGCTCATGGTTGTCCAGCTCTCCATGAGCTCCTCGGACTGGGCTTCTCCGGGAAACAGGACAAAGGGCAAGGCACAGGCAATGGCTCCCAAAACCATGCCACATATGATGGGCTTGGCAATTGTGCCCACCGCGTTGTCTCCCACCCTGCGTGCAGCCAATGCAAAGAGGCGCTTCGAGCCATGAAACAGCAGCGCCATGCAATAGGCAAGCGCAAGACATGGTACCGCCCAGATGAAGTCCGTCGCTGATGCCGTAATCTCCTCAAAGCGCGGGAGGCCACCCGATACGCCAAAGACTACCGAGCACACCCTAATGCCGGCAAACGCACCAAACGCCGCGGCCGAGTACAACACGGCCTTTGCCCCACGCCGCATGTCATAGCCATCCACATCAACGGACGTGTCCTCGGCACCGGCTGCAATCCCCACAAGAGGGGCCCTGAATATTGCCGACAGACATGCGGCAATGGAGACGTCGGCAATGGACGCAACTCGCAGGCCGGCCCGCTTTAGCTGGTCTCTTATCCAACAGCAACCAGCAACAATAAGCCCTGTGAGTCCCGCCTCAAAGCCAATGGATCCTCCAAACACAAGAGGCAGCAAGAACGACACGACCGGTCGCACCACTCCCCTCACCTTATACGAGCCCGTCTGCTTAAACTCAACCATAACCTCTTTTAGCGAGTGCACACGGTCATGCGTCAGATGCGTCCACACCCCAATAACCGCGCCGCCTATTGTGCACGTTACCAGCGGAAACCACCACACGCCGATCCTGCCGCCAAGCCCAGTCCAGAGCAGGTTGGTGAGCCACGTGGAGAGGTTCATAACAAGAAACACCGCAAAGCCAATTACAAAGCCAACGGCCAACGATAAGAGCACGAAGCCCAGGGTCATGGTAGCCTTGCCAGACGCTCCCATGCCGTCACGGGGTATCACGTCTCCTACGTAGGTTCGCGCCTTAGGGTCTGCCTGCTGCTTAGCGTGCCTTTTGCTTCGCCGGCCCAGCTTGGGTCTCTGTACGGCCATCCTTACCTCGTGTTTCTCTTTGCGCGACCGAACGATTTAGGTGGAATTGCCTAAGGCACCACCGTTTGGTTCCGCTAGTGTGTGGCACCTTTGGGACGGGAGGCAATAACGGCGTTTCGATAATTCGGGTCACCGGTAACCTCTCGCTTAACCCTCAGCTGCTCGGGAAACTTCACAGGCGCCTCCTCCTGAGATAGTTCGATCTCCGCAATGGCCTGGTCGTCCCAACAAGGAAAGACATCTATCTCGAAGTACTGTCCTGCATAGGTGAGGCAGTAGCGCGTCTTTTGGATCTCGCGGCATGCGGGGTCGGCCTGCATCTTGAGCATTTGATACTCACCGGGAGTGAGGCGCCGCTGCGTGCGTAGCTGTTTGCGGTTGTTGTCGATGCGCTTCTCGGTAAGGTAATACATGCTGTGCTCGCCCTGGCCACGACGACGTATGCGAATCTCCTCGTTGGGGTCGGAGCGGAGGTAGGTCTGCACAATCTCCACCTTCTCGCAATTGGGAAGGCTGTCGAGCCATTCGATGTTGGGATACTCAATAAGAAACTTGCGCTCGATCTCGTACGGCGCCAGCTCTCCAAGGAAATATGTGATCTCGCGCATGAGATGGTGCATCTTGCCCTCAAAGTCGGTGCGGTTGTCGATCACGCGCAGATGCGGATGGCCAGTCCACGCCTCTATGAACTTGTCGTCAAGGGCCGAGGCCTCCTCAACCGTCTCGTACCTGGCGCCGTTGTTGTCAAGCGTATAGTATTCTTCTGCGCCTTTTGCTGCCGTGACCAGGTGAAACACCGCATCGTAACCATCGCGTAGCTCTACCTCGCTCATATTGAGGAACTCAAGGACTCGCGCGAACTCCTCGTCAGTCATGTATGCCTTGTTATCAAGCTCACCGCGGTCGCACACTATAACAATCTTGTCTTTGGGCATCGTGGAGGCGGCCTGCTCAAAGATTCGCTCTTTTTGCAACTGCATAAGCATCTGGCAGCGCTGGTATGCCTCGTTGCTTGCACACGTCCACGGGGCCACGCCACCCGATATCAAAGACGTTGCCGTTTCGGGCACAATGAGCACCGTATAGCCCAGGTGCGAGAGGTCGCGTTGTATGCGGCTGAGCGCCGTTGTCTTGCCCCCGCAAGGGCCGCCGGTTATGACAATCTTTTTTACGGACATGCAGCTTCCTCCTTGCGCGCACCCCAACATCAAGCAACATAGTGTTGAATATAGCATAGCGAGCGCTCATAAAGGCAAATCGTGTGAGGCCTAGCGGCGGCGAGCGTCCGATTGAACTCGCGTTGCCTAGTCGAAAAAGCTCCAGAAACCCGTGCCGGTCTCTGGGTCGTACCGTTTTTTAATGGTACCGTCCATGACTGGTCGCAACTCAATCTCGGCAGTGTACAGAACGGTAATCGACTTTATGTGTCCCGCAGCCATGCGGTGGCTCTCTCCGTCTTTGAAGGCAAAGACGGCATGCGTGTGGTGGCAGAGGCCTCCCTCGTCGTCGGATATGACGTTGCCAGTAAGGGACACGAGCTCCAGCATACCTACGAGCGCTCGTGTCTCGAATTCGTTCGTCTGTGGGAGGAAGGTCTGAATCTGAGCCTCGCTACACCCGCCTATACCACTGAATGTGGCGGACCCAAGATTCTCCTTCTCGCAAATGGCAAGGATTGACGAAATAATCTCATCATCCCTGTCAAGACGGATGTAGTAGGCGTCCCCAAACTTTCTGTATTCCATCTTTGCTCCATCACGTGTAGTCGGAAGTCCAAACGCATAGTCACATTGTATAGCACGAGCGGAATCCCAACGATTTGCAATACGTATCTGGCTAGCTCGCAAGCAACGCGGGCTTGTGGCACGCGTGCGTCGTGCTGTCTTTGCGAGCTATGTGGGTAGCCCCGACCTTGCGTGCTGTCTTTGCGAGCTGTGTGGGTCTTTTCCGGTCTCGCGTGCTGTCTTTGCGAGCTGTGTGGGTGGGCTGGCCACACAGCTCGCGATCACAGCACGCCCTCCCCTAACCCAAAGCTATCCTACCGCATTCTTGCAATACGTGGCATCATGGGAATGGGTTTACCCATTTTGGAGCCGTTGCTTGGTCCTGCGGGTTGGAGGCTGTCATGAAAAAGATCGTCTGCGTTTTGCTAACAATCGCGATGGTTTGTTCGTTGGTACCAAGGCAAGCACTCGCTCAAATGGAAAACGAACTGGAAGCCTTAGGCGAGACCGACCTTGTTCTTGTGACTGACGACGAAGTCACGGAGGATTCTGCAACCGTTACTGCACCCATTGAGTCTTCCAGCACGGAGCAACCCGAACCGAGTGATGTGGACGTGGTCATCCAGGGAGACATTACCGGCGGCAGCTTTGTGGATGAGGAAAGCGGTGCCACGTGGAGCGTCAAGCTGCGCGCCGACGGCGAGGGCCTGGCCCTCACGAATGTAAATCTGGCAGAGGGAGAAGGGATGCTGGATATAACCATCCCATCCGGTCCCGTTACCTTTACGGCTTGGAACGGCGAGCAAGTAACCGGAACGATCGTGGGCGTGTCGAGTGACCTCTATGGCTGGGGTGGCTCCGACGCCGCCTGCGAGCGCGTACGTAGCGTCACCATCCCCAATACCATACTGTTCATCGATTCGTGTCTGTTCAACTGGTCCCGAGCAGCGCAGTTACCAAACCTCGAAACAGTAACCTTCGAATCAGCAGGCGACGATGCCGAGCACGCAGGAGTGACTAGCCTTCCCCGAACGTTCTTCTTTAACAGCACCATCTCGAGCGTCACGCTTCCCACCAAGCTCGAGAGTATTGGCGAGTATGCCTTTGAGGGCTGTCACAACCTCACGAGTGTGGAAATCCCTCCCAGCGTAAAGTCCATAGAGAAGGGTGGCTTCTACAACTGCGGCAGCCTAACGCAGGTCACCTTCCACGAGGGCCTGGAGACAATTGGCGAACGCGCATTCTACGGAAGCCAAGGGTGGGCGAAGAGAGCAAAACTCACCGAGCTAACATTCCCAAACAGCCTTGAGTCGATTGAGTACGAGGCGTTCAAGGAAGCATATAATCTCGCCAGCGTAAGCTTTGGCACGAGCCTTACCGAGTCGCAGTTGCAGACCATTGGAACCAGCGCATTCGAGGAGTCGAGGTTGGAAGAGGTGAGGATTCCCGATAGCGTTCAGAGCATTGGTGACTTCGCATTCAAGAACTGTTATATAGAAAAAGACAACGGGAGCAAAGAGTACACGCTCAAGACCGTGCAGCTGGGCAGCAGCCAGGAGGCATCGAACCTGCAAAGCATAGGAAGGTCTGCCTTCTTCCGGTCACAGATCACGACCATCGCGCTTCCCAACAAGCTCACCTATATGGGGTACGATCCAGACCCCGCCAACTGGTCGGGACGCGATGACAACAGATGGAACGATGGGTCATCGAGCAGAAGCGCGTTCTATGCGTCCGACAAGCTCGCCACCATCGTATGGCCCACACAGCCACCACAAGACGGCTTGGGACTTACCCATGTGGGGGGATTTGACCACTGTCCCAAGCTCTCGCCAAGCGTCACTGGCAACCTGCCGCCGTGGATCGACACCATCGACTACGCAGGATTTAGGTACGCGTTCAGAGATTCGGGAGTAACGAGCCTCACCATCCCGAGCACCATTACCCGCATCGAAACAGAGGCATTCGCAGGCACCGTAGACGCGGTGTGGAATAATTCCCCCTACATTACCAGCATAACCTTCGCAGGCGGAACTGTTCCCCTATACATTGGCAACCAAGCGTTTGACGCAAGCGGACTCCTAGGCGGAAGTGTGGTCTTGCCCGAACGTGTATGGAGTTTGGGAGCGCGCGCGTTCAATTACGACTCTTACACCCTGAGTAATAAGACCATAGCGTATTACCTCTACAACAAAGACATTCAAATAGCTGACGAAACCAATCCGTTTCCCGGAAACACCATCGTTTACTATCCGTCGGACACGGCGGAGGACTCGGATATCTTTAAGCTCAGGGACTGGCGCTTGTCTGTGCCGTGGCAAGGATACGAGAGCTATGTGTACCTACCCTTTGAGGTTGATCCCCCACTCTCCATCACCGGCACCGTCCCTGCCGGAGCCACGGTATCGCTTCAGATTGACGGCACGACGAGCACGGCGGAGCTTGTGGACGGCACGAGCCTCCTCGCGTCCGCTGCAAACAACAGCCTCGTTACCGTGATCGTGAGCTTGGAGGGATACGCAGACTACATGGCGCGACCTGAGGGAGGCAGAATCACGAGCGACTGGAGCTTCGAGGTCTCCACCGATAGCATGACGCCGCTCTCCACCACAGGCGCTCTGGCAGTCACGGTTGCCAAGCATACCAAGGACACCGAGCGCGACAACATACTGGCTGCCATAGGCTGCAACGTCGTCGTGTTTAGTGAGGCGGGCAAGCTGGTTGCCCAAGGTACAACACCCACGTCGGCCATGTTCATAGCCAACGACCTCCCCACTGGCGACTATACGGTGGTGGCGTTCGACAAGAACGAGTACTTCAGCACGATCTCTGGCACGGACGACTTCGCACGCATGGGAGTGCAGGAGGGTAGCTGGGCGCAGCTAGCCGTGAGCATTGATGCTGGCAAGACGACAAAGCTGGAACTCGACGTGCCCGACCTGCAGGTGCTCGATGCCACAGAGATCTTGCAATCCGGCGAGGTTGTGGTTACGGAGACTCACATAGTGCCAGAGTGCAACTTCTATGCGCGGGTAAGCTACCAGATGAGGGAGGTCACGGCCGCAAACAAGCTGGTTGTGGCCATTCCCGAGGGCATGGTGCCCGTAAGCGCAGCAACCCTTCGCCGCAACTACGGCATCGCGGGCTACGACTCCACAGCCCACACGCTCACGATAAACATGCAAGAAGACGACGGGCAGAGCGCCACTGTATACGTGGGTCTTCGAGCAGAGGCACCTGGTTCCTATGGCATAAGCGCCTCGGTGGCAAGCGGTGCAGCCATGGCTCCTTTGGGATCTGCTGGCGTCAGCGCACCCGCACTCGTACTCGAGGTTCCGCAAGACGAGCTTGTCTCGACCAGCTTTAATGTGGATGTGTATGCGGCTCCCAGCTCGAAGGTGTACTTTGCAATCAATGGCTCGGAACTCACAACGACTCTCGGCAACGGTTCCGAAGACCCCGTATCCCTCACAGTCACCACCAACAAGATTGGTCACGCCACCGCCACGCTCACCATACCACAGGAGGCGCTCGGTAGTTTCTCGCTCTATAGCGTGGAAGCCCAAGCAAGAGACGAGCATGGAAGCATAACTGCCCAAGACGCTCGTCCGGTAACGTATTACTACAACCCCATGGGCGAGGAAGACGTGCGCGAGTGGGAGCTTTCGTTTGTACACGCAACGGAGAAGTCCTACGTGGTAAAAGATGGTGCAGAGATCCCAAACATGCACTACAACGTCGTGACGCTGTACCATAGCGACATCACCGGCACCGACAAGCAAAAGACATGGCCGTTTACGTCTGTGCTGGACAGCAAGCGCACGTTGGGGAGCTCGGCAAAGCTCATGCTAAAGATGCTCGACGGCAGCATTCGATACGAAAACATGACCTGCATAAAGAGGGAACCCCTAGACGACGGGGCCACACGATACACCTACATGGCATCGGTACCTATTGGCGAACCCAATCAGGACCTAAGGGCAAAGGACATTCCCTGTGGCTTGGAGGTAACGCCAAGCTATGCAGACGAGAACGACGTCTTCTTGCCGCCCCAAATAACGCAAAGCAACGTAAACGCGTTCAAGGCCACGTTTAAGACTCCGCAGCAGACAATGCAAGACTGGGGCGTGGAACCTTATACGGCCACCGCAGACACGAAATTCTGGGACGGCATTGACACGCAGGACCTGAGCCAAGAGGAGCTGGACCAGATTCTGAGCGAGATTGATCTTTTGGACATCCTCATTCACGAGCGATACAAGCACCAAAACTGGAAGCGTGAGTGGAACGTCGAAGACAAACAGGACATAGACGTATACGACACGCTCACCGAGGCGCAGAAGGCGGAGGTGCTGGCCTGCGAAGACGAGGTGGACGAGGCGCTTGTGGCGCTGCAAGAGGCATACGGCGACAACCACCCCCTCAACTACTACGACTCGCTGGAGGACTATCTGTACGACAACTACGGCTACCAGCAGCTCGACACGGCTGGCACGCCTAGTCCGAGCGAGCTGGAGGCGCAGGGGTACCAAATCATATATGACAGCAACGCAATGGAGGGAGAGGCCGCGTGGTACGCCCTACGCGTAAAGGACATGGGAGAGTCCTCGGTAAGTGTGGAGTCTTCCAAAGACTGGTCTACCGGCGTTAGCGTACAGTCCGACCCCGGGGAAGCCGAAGGCGACGATTCCTTCAATCCGCATGACTATCTTGTGGACTGCTACAACTCTTTGGGCCAGTGGTGGCACAAGCATGTGAACTACGACAACAAAGAAAAGCTCGACAACTTTTGGAAGCCGCAGAGCATCTCGCTTATGGGAATGGCGATAGAGCACCACACGCACCACATCGTGGGGTTTATGACGGGCAACTGGAACAAGAGGTTCTTGGTTAAGTGCAGGACTATTGGAAGGTGCACCGCAAAGTTTATGGGCTGGGCAGGCCTCGCACTTGCCTTGAAATACGCTTACGACACGAACCCCAAGGTAAAGAGGCTTGCGGAGGAGCGATCCAAGGTATTGAATGAATGGAAGAGCCTTGTGTGGCAGGGAAGCAAGTTTGAGCTGGCAGGAGCCACCAACACCGATTGCTACAAGGCAATGATGCAGGAGATGCCCTTCCTCACGCAGTATGCGGCCGTAACCATACTGCGAGAGCAGGTGTTTACCAAATGGGACGTACAGGCAACGGTAGCACTTGCGACGCTAGGCGTTGCGTCTGGGGGGATCACCTCAAGGGTTCTAGCTCCTGCCGGCTTTGGTTGGGCATCGTTTGTGGATTGGCTCCAGACGGCACAACTTGACAAATGGGCGCAATCTGCGAGCGAGGCATGGATGAAGAGGCACAAGAAGAGGATCAAGCAGTGCCAGGGCAAATACGATCCCAAACATCATATGACGCCAGGCATCGACCCATCGGGGCAGGTGTACGAGGCGGTGGAAGACAACTATATAGAAGGTGCGACGGCAACGATACAGTACAGCGAGGATGGCGGCATCACGTGGCTTAACTGGGACGAGGCATACGAGTTCGAGCAGACGACCACACAGGTAACCGATGCTCTGGGCACCTTTGCCTGGGACGTGCCCATGGGCCTGTGGCGTGTGGCGTTCCACATGGAGGGCTACGGCGACGAAAACGGGTACACCTACACCAACGCCATGGAGGTCCCGCCCGAGCGCAAGGGGCTTAAGGTTCCCTTGGTCACGCGACTGGCACCCGCCGTGGAATCCGTCGCGGCAGATGACGAATACCTTGAGGTCGTGTTCAAGCAGTACATGAGCATGGACACGTTGCCAGCGGTAACGATGGCGGGTGCGCAGCTGCGCGGCACGCAGTGGATCGACCCCACGCCCGCAAACGCAACAGAGGGTACTGTTGCGTACGCCCGCACGCTCCGCGTCCCCGTGCTTGCTGGCACTAGCCTAGGGAGCGTCGTGCCCGTACGGGTTTCTGGCGCACGAAACTATGCGGGAATCGCACTCGAACCCGCGTGGGAGGGCAACGTTACGGTAGCACCACAGCCAAGAAACATTGAGCTTGACTACGGAAGCGCCGTGAGCCAGCCGGTAGGCACCACGCGCGACTTAAGAGTCAGGGTGACCGACGCGGACGGAAATCCCATAAAGACCGCCCAAATGTCTGTGAAGGCAAGCATTGGGCTTATGGCAAAGGTGGGTGACGCGGCACCAACCGATGCCTCGGGCACTACAAAAGTGAGCCTGGAGGCGCTGCTGCCTGGCACAAGCAGGCTAACGCTCTCCGTTATGGGCACGAGCCTCACAAGGACGGTTGACCTTGTTACGACTCTGGACCAGAATCGAGCGGCCCAACCCACCGCAGCCATCGACGGCGCGCCGATTGGTGCGAGCAATCCAATTGACGTACAAAAGAACGCACAGGTCACGCTTGCATGTGCAAACAAAAACGCCACCATTTACTACACCACCAACGGCAGCGACCCCAAGAGCCTGCTCTCGCGAAAGACGTACACGGGCCCAATCAAGGTGTCGAAAGACGTCTCTTTGCGAGCCGTTGCCTACGTGGACGGAGAGGACTTCAGCGAGGTGCTTGCGCTCAACCTCCATGTTTGCAATGACGTGGCCAAGGCCACGGTGGAGGGCATCAAGGATCAAACGTACACGGGTAAGGCTCTTGTCCCCAAGCCCACGGTAAAGATGGGTTCTATCACCTTGAGGCTCGGCACCGACTATGCGCTATCGTACAAGAAAAACGTGGAGGTTGGCACGGCCATCATTACGATCACAGGTATCGGCTTCTATGCCGGGTCACAGGAGGTCACCTTCCAGATCGTAAAGGCCGCAAATCCCCTTACGGCATCTGCCATCGCCCGTGAGGCACTGGCAAAGACGGTCAAGAAGAAGGGCGTTACGGTAGCGAGTCCCCTAAGCGTAAGCAAGGCCCAGGGCAGCATCTCATACAAGAAGGTCGGAGGCAGCGCCGCTCTTTTGGTAAGCACCAAGACCGGTAAGGTAACAGTAAAGAAGGGCACAAAGAAAGGCACCTACACCATAAAGATAAAGGTCACAGCCGCAGGCAACGCCAACTACAAGGCGGGAAGCAAAACGTTTACCTGCAAGATCGCGGTAGTAGGCAAGCTCACGAACCCGATGAAGGTAAGTGCAATCAGAAAGACGGCAAAGCTGTCAACCCTAAAGAAAGGCAACGCCACCGTGGCACGACCGCTAAGTGTGAGCAAGGCAAAGGGCAAGGTAACCTATGCAAAGGTATCCGGAGCCGCAGCGTTTACCGTAAGCACCAAGACCGGTAAGGTAACAGTAAAGAAGAGCACAAAGAAAGGCACCTACACCATAAAGATAAAGGTCACAGCCGCAGGCAACGCATCGTACAAGGCAAGGAGCAAGACCATTGCCACCAAGATTGTGGTGAAGTAGGGCTGGGCACTGGGGACGGGGACGTTTGTCCCG
>JAUMWL010000315.1 GCA_030529665.1 Coriobacteriales bacterium | reverse complement strand
ACACGTCGCGCCACATGCCAAGGAGCGTCTCGGTCGTGAGGGGGTCCGGCACCTCAAACTCCAGCACAATGATGGTCATGACGATGGCGAGCACCGCATCGTTGAACGCCCCGAGCCTCTCGTGTGGCATGGTCTCCCCTTTCCCGCAGACATAGCCCTATATTATCTGTTAAAATGACATCAAGCCCGCAAGAATGCACGACCGGCTACTCCAGCTGGCGCTTCCAGAAGTCCGCGGCGTTGTCGATCCAGCCCTCGGCAACGGTGCCGATACCTAGCCCGAAGCCATGCGGCAAGCCTTCGAAGACCTCGATCATGGTATCGGTCCCCTGTGCCTGGATGGCGCGAACGCGACGGTCCATCGTACGCCAGCTGGCGATACCGTCGCTCGTGCCCACGCAGTTGTAGGTGGGCGGTTCGTTGCCATACACCTCAGAGAGACCGGTGTACTGCATGACGACGGCCGCAGGCCTCGGGTATGCCCGCTCGCCAAAGCCCTCGGTGCCATAGCTGCCGAGCCACGCCGCCATGCGGGCGCCGGCAGAGCCACCCCAGAGCGAATAGCCGTCCATCGTCACGCCCAGCTCGTCCTCGTGCTGGTAGACGAAGGCGATGGCACGGGCGAGGTCCTCGCAGGCGGTGCGGGCGCCAGGGCGGTAGATGAGCGCGAAGGCGTTGTAGCCCTTGCGCGAGAGGGCTAGGCAATGCGGGAACGAGTCCTGCATGGCCCCCACATAGGCAAAGCCGCCGCCGGCGTTGACAATGGCCACATGCCCGCCGGGCTCCCCACGGAAGAAGTAGAGTCCCGTGTCGCGCTTGGCCGGGTCGGCACGCTTCTCGGCATCGGTGTATATGTCGTAGAAGACCTGCTTTCCAGCCGCAGCGTCCGTGTGCAGACGGTTGACCACGTCAACGGTGGTCTGTGTGTCGGGATGCATGTACCACGTGAGGCTGAGCGAATCCAACGTGTCGCCGCTCCAATACCAGCTTTCTGCCGGGAAGAGCAGACGAGCCGCATCGCCAAACACCGGGTCTTTGACCACGTCAGCCACGCGTGTGCTTCCCGTTACCATTTCGATTGTTGTTTCTTTCTCTTGGTTGTGTTGTCGGATACACCTGACCTGCTCTTTTCCAGCGTGTCCGGGCCCTACTCCTCCTCGTCCGACCAGATCTGGTCGATCATGGGGAAGGTGCTCCAGGCCTTGGGCCAGCCGCAGTAGAAGGCGAGCTGGGTCACGACCTCCACGGCCTCCTGCTTGGTGATGCCGTGGGCCTTTCCCAGCTTGAGGTGGCTCTCCAGCTGCGGGTAGAGGCCCGCGCTGAAGAGCGCGGCGATGGTGATCATGGAGCGGTCGCGCGCGGAGAGCTCCTCCTCGCGGCTCCACACCTCGCCGAAGAGGACGTCGTCGTTGAGCTCGGCGAACTTGGGGGCGAGGTGCCCCAGGCGGTCGCGGCCCAATGTCATTAACTTAAGCGGATGCATTCACGTCGGCAAAGCGCTTAA
>JAUMWL010000048.1 GCA_030529665.1 Coriobacteriales bacterium | reverse complement strand
AAGTGATACTAGTGCAAGATCTCAATCGCAGAGAGTTTTTGGGGCTGTCGTTGTCAACGCTTGCGACGTTTTCGCTCGCTGCCTGCGGACAGACCACGCAGAGCAAGACCGAATCAGCGGCCGAGGACAAGGCCACGTCCAGCGAGTCCGGCATAGAACCCGGCCACATTACCTCCTCGGGTACGCTCATCACGCCGTATGACGAGGGGTACAACAAGGGTCTCCACCACGCCACCATCGTCGTGCAAGACTACGGCACCATAAAGGTGGAGCTCGACGCCGATGTCGCCCCCATCTCCGTAAGCAACTTCGCACACTTGGCGAACGCAGGATTCTACACCGGCACCACGTTCCATCGGATCATAAGTGGATTCATGGTCCAGGGAGGTGCTCCTACGAGCACGAGCGACCTGAGCAAGGTCGTAAACGTTCTTGGCGAGTTCTCGGAGAACGGCGTGGAGAACAGCATCTCGCACGAGCGCGGGGTCATCTCGATGGCAAGGGCCAGCAGCAAGAACTCCGGCAGCAGCCAGTTCTTTATCATGCACGCAGACAAGCCCGAAATCGACGGGAAGTATGCTGCCTTTGGCCACGTGACCGACGGCATGGACGTGGTGGATAAACTCGCCGAGGTTCCTGTTGAGGACAGCAACGGCACCGTTGCGCACGAGAACCAACCCGTGATCGAGTCCATCACCATGGATGACTAGACATGCAGCGTCTTTTGGAGCAAGTGCTGAGGTTCGGCGTCGTTGGGTTTTTGGCCTTTGGGGTCGACTACGGCGTGCTCATGCTGTTGTCGCAGGTATGCGGCATGGATGTGGTACTCTCGGCCGGCATCTCGTTTTGCGTGTCTCTTACGTTCAACTATCTGGCATCCATGAGGTTCGTGTTCAAGCGCCGAGACGACATATCGCGCGAGCGTGAGTTTGTAACGTTCTTGGTGCTCTCGCTCGTGGGCCTTGGCATAAACGAGCTCATAATGTGGATTGGCACCGCGACGGTTGGCAGCTCTGTGCTTGCTGTCACCACCGTAAAGGTGCTTGCCACGGCGGTAGTGATGGTGTGGAACTTCGTGAGCCGCAAGCGCTGGCTCGACGCCGGAGAATAGACGCACGCAGAGTGGCACACTACTTCCCCGGGAGCTAGTGTGCCACATGGAACACTAGCTCCCGGGGAAGTAGTGTGCCACATCGTTTACCAAATGCGGCGGATGGCAAGGCCGCTCAAAAGCTTGGGGTCAAACCAAGTGGACTTGGGCGGCATGAGCCCGCCAGCGTCCGAGATGGCCATAAGCTCGTCCATCGACGTGGGATAGAGCGAAAACGCGATTCCACCGTGCCCGGCGAGCTGCTCCAGCTCCTCTTGCGAGCCGTCTCCCACAAACGAGATGCGAGGGTCGGTGCGGGGATTCTTTATGTGAAGTATGGGGTCGAGCACATGCTCTTGCAGCACCGCAACGTCCAACTCGTCGCCCTGCCCCTCCCAGCAAATCTGGTACCAGGCGCCAAACGCATACATGCCATAGCTGCCACGCTCAACGGGCTTGTACGCATCGCCCTCAACCGGTCGCACGCTAAAGCCAGCCTGCTCAATCGCACCAAACAAGGCGTCCTTGTCCAAGCCGGCCGTGTCGGCAACCACGCGGTCGTACGAGAGGATCCTCAGCTGGCTCGCAGGGAACAGCACGCCCAAAAACTCCTCGGCCGGATCGTCTGTGCGGCCCTCGGCCCTTCGCTCCTCGCACACGCGCACCGCCGCAGCCGCGCGATGGTGACCGTCTGCCACATACGCCCGGTCAATCGTGGAAAAGGTAACCGAGAGGGCACCCACGGCCACCTCGCGCGATATTCTCCACACGCGCTGGCGCACGCCGTCGCTCGTCACAAAGTCGTACAGGGGCTCGCCCTGCATGGCCGCGTCCAAGATCGTGTCCACCGCCAGACTGTCGGGATACGCCAAAAACACGGGACCCGTCTGCGCGCGCAGCGCCTTTATGTGACAAACCCTGTCCTGCTCCTTCTTTGGCAGGGTGAGCTCGTGGCGACGCAAGGTCCCGTCCAAATAGTCGTCCACGGCCACGGCACCCATAAGGCCGGTTTGGGAATGAGATCCCACCGAGAGCTTGTACACATAGAAGCAGGGCTTCTCGTCACGCACCAGCGTCCTGTCGAGCTGGCGCTCGCGCAACAGCTCGGAGGCGTGCGCATAGACCTCTGGCGCATATGGGTCATGCCCCTCTTCAAAGGCGGTCTCGGGCCTGTCGATGGCCAAAAATGACGTGGGGTGTTGCGCTACGTATTCGCGGGCCTCTGCGTCGGTAAACACGTCGTAGGGAAGCGCGGCGAACTCTGCCACATGTTCGGGGGTGGGCCTCAGGCAGGTGATTGGCGCTACATGCATTAAGACTCCTTTGGCATGTGTGGTCACCAACTTGGATGTTGACCACGTTCTAATTTGGACTAAGGTTATAGCACAAGCGCAACCCAACAAGCGCAATGCACCGAATATCCCCGTTTTACTACAATGTTTGAAAAGGGTTCGACGCATAACCTCGCGCAACTTGCCGAACTTCTGAGCTCTTTGGTGGTTTACCATGCGGCAAGTGGGGTACAACAGTAGTAATGCAGCAGAGCACTGCTTCTAACACGACTCCAGAAAGGGGCTAGCATGGCAGGTTTCGATTTTGGCGATAACGTACGTAGGATCTTCTTGGCAGGCGTCGGCGCCGTTGCCACTGGCGCAGAGAAGTCCCATCAGATCATTGAGGACTTGGTAAAGAAGGGCGAGCTCACGGTTGAGCAGGGCAAGTCCCTCAACGAGGAGCTGAGCCGCAAGGCGGCCAAGGCCGCAGGCGATACGCAGGACACCTTCCTTCGCACGCGCATGGCCGGCATGACCCCGGAGGAGCGCGAGGCCTACGTAAAGAAGGTCGCCCAGATGGCAGCCGACATTGACGCAAAGGCAACCACGGTTGAGGCAGAGGTCGAGGTCGTGGACGAGACGGACGACGAAGCAGCCGACGAGTCGGAAGCCTCGGAAGAGTAACCCCCCCATTGCGACGGTAGACGGCGTGTGCGCGGATAACCCAAATCAGTACGAGGTCGCAGGCGACGGCATCATAGACGATGCCGAGCGCCTGCGGTCTTGGTATGAGACGCCAACGGACGTGCCCCCCATGCGCGAGGAGACCATCGGTCTTCTTGGCACGCGAAAGCGCGACGATATGGGAAGGCGATCCAAGTACAAGCGCGTAATGCACATGCTGTCCATCGTGCGCAAATACGACATCCTGCACGGGCTTACTCCCATCACCTTGCGTCGCATGCTGGAGGAGTTGGGGCCCACGTTTGTAAAGGCGGGCCAGATTCTCTCCATGCGCTCCGAGATTCTGCCCGAGTCCTTTTGTCGCGAGCTGGCAAAGCTCAGGACCGAGGTGGAGCCCATGTCGCACGAGCTCGTGCTCGACACCTTGCGACAAGAGTACGACACGCCCATAGAGCAGATATTTGAATCCATAGACGACATTCCCTTGGGGTCGGCCTCCGTCGCCCAAGTCCACAAGGCTCGCCTCGTAACGGGCGAGCTCGTTGCCATAAAGGTGCAACGCCCAAACGTACGAAAGGTCATGGCCCAAGACATTGGCATTATGCGCTCGCTCGCCCGGCGTGCAAAACGGGTAATGGGCACCGACCAGGTGCTCGACATTCAGTCGGTGGTGGAGGAGCTGTGGCAGTCGTTTAGGGAAGAGACCGACTTCTTGGTGGAGGCGCGCAGCCTTTGGGAGTTTAGCCGCAACAACGCGGACTGCGTGTACGTAGGTTGCCCCAAGCCATATCCCGGCCTTTGCACCGAACATGTCGTGGTCATGGAATACGTGGAGGGCATTCCCATCTCGCACCTGACCGAGCTGACGGACGCCGGTTACGACCTTGACGAGATTGGCACAAAGCTGGTGGACAACTACACCAGCCAAATGCTGGACGACGGTTTCTTTCATGCGGACCCCCACCCTGGCAACATAGTCATCTCGGGGGGAAAGATCGTCTACCTGGACCTTGGCATGATGGGGCGTCTCTCGTCCCACGACCGCAAGGCCTTGTCGGACATGGTGTTTGCCGTGGCCGACCTAGACACGCCCCGACTCAAGGACGGTCTCTTGCGCTTTGCCGCGGCCTCCGACGTGGCCAACATAGACCACGCACGCCTGCTGGCCGACCTGGACGTGGTCGTGCAGGAGTACGGCACGGCACGGCTGGCCGACCTCGACCTGTCGCGCTTCCTCAACTCCCTCATCACCCTTGCTCGGCGCAGCGGGGTGGAAATGCCCGGGTCCGTTACCATGCTCGCGCGCTCGCTCGTTACCTTGGAGGGCACCGTAGACGAGCTTCTGGCGAGCAAGAGCATCGTGGACATAATAGCCGCCCATGTTGGCTCCAACACCTCGCTTTGGGAGGAGGGCAAGAACGAGGCCGGTGCCTATGCGCGCGAGGTGCGCATGGCAACGCACGGTCTGTTGCGGGCGGCATCCCAAGCGTCGCTTGCCATGAACATGCTCACGCGTGGCCAGCTTCGGGTAAACATGGACGTGGGAGGCTCGGATGACCCCCTGGCGGACTTCTCGCATGCGTTTGACCGCCTTACCATGGGCATTGTGATTGCGGGCCTGTTTATTGGCTCGTCCGTAATATACTTCTCGGGCGTAAAGCCGCTTCTGTTTGGCATACCCGTCGTAGGCTTCGTTGGGTTTATGGTTGCCATGGTGTTGGGAATACGACTGGTGGCCGACATCATGCACGAGGGCAAGAAGCGACGCTAGGTGTGCCACTTTTCCCGGAAACAGTGTTCCACGGGCAAGCCTTTCGACGTATGATAGATGCATCCCCCGTCAACCAAGCGCCGTTCATCATAGGAGACAACATGCCTTCAAACATACCAACCTCTGGTGGACAACGCACCTCAGGCGCACGTACAAGAAACGCAAGTGGACGCAGCTCCTCGTCACTGGGCAGCTTTAGTTCTCGCGCACCAAAGAACATGACGATCCGAGGCGTGCACACCAGGCGAAAGCGGAGCTTCTTGATCCTGGCGGGGAGCATCATTGCCGCCATCATAGTGTTGTCCGCCCTGCTTTGGTGGATAAACCGCCCGGTTACCGTAACCATTGACGGCGAAGAAACGCAGGTGCGCGTGGGGTCCACGCTCGACGAGGTGTTTGACGCAAAGAAGATCGAGGTCCGCCCCGGCGACTACGTAAGCGTGTCCGACAACGTCATAAAGGCTGGCATGGGCAGGCGTTTCTCGGCCACGCTCAACGGAAAGAAACTCTCGGCAAAGAAGAGCGACGAGCTGCGCATAAAGGGCGGAGAGAACCTGGAGTTTGGGAACGGCGACAACGTTACCGAGGACTTTACCTATGAGTCGGAGCCCATCATTCCCTACTTGCGCATGGAGGGCACGGGCTACACGCTGCAGTACATCTCCCAATGGGGGTATGCGGGCGAGCTGCAGCATCGCGTGGGCAAGGACTCCGGTCACAAGGCAGACGTGGTGGTAAAGGAGGCGACCGACTGCGTCATAACCTGCATTGACCCCTACATAGACGGCGACAAAAAGCTCGTGGCGCTTACCTTTGATGACGGACCGAGCTCGTATACCGACGAGTATCTGCAGATCTTGGAGAAGTACGGCGTAAAGGCGACCTTCTTTAACCTTGGCGACAACGTGCTGCAGTATCCCGACGTGGCAAAGCGCGTGGTGGAGGCGGGTCATCAACTTTGCAATCACACCATGGCGCACAACCAGCTCACCGCGGTGGAAGGCGGCGTGGTGTATAACGAGATAACCCGTTCCGCGGCCGTGATCGAGGAGGCCACGGGCATCCTCACCACTCACCTGCGTCCTCCCTATGGAGACTTTACCGAGCAAAGCTGGCTTGGGTCGGGCGGCTCGGTCACCGCATCCATCCGCTGGACCGGCGACTCGCAGGACTGGGCGTTGCCCGGCGTCGACGCCATGGTGAGCAACGCCCTTCTGTACCTGCACTCGGGCAGCATCATCCTCATGCACGACGGGGGCGGCGACCGCTCGCAAGATGTGGAGGCCTTGCCCAAGCTCATAGAGCAGGTACAGTCGGAAGGGTACGAGTTCGTTACCATTGCGGACCTTATGCGGGCGCAGGGCAACATTCCCGAGGACATCTGCTCCGGCACGGGCACCATGCCAAAGGATGCGGTGTGGCCCAACGAGGTGGCACCAGAGGACCTGGTGGCCACGCAGCAGGATGATTAGGATGCAGCGCGACGGCAACATACGGACACGCGTCTTGCTTGCCCTTGCGGCTCTTGTCTTGGGCGTTACCTTGGCAACCATGCAGTTTGGCTTTGCGGGCGGACTTGGCATGGGTTGTGTCATTGCGGTTCTTGGGCTCGTGGTCACACCTCGCGTGCTCAAGCACGAGGACGAGCCCAATCCCCAGGCATGCGGCGATTTGCATGAGGAGCCTGTGGACATTGACCCACAGCCCGCGGAGCCGATCGATGCCGCAGACACAGAAGATGACGAGGTGGCGGAGGTGACGGAGGCGGCCCTGCCCGAGCCGGAGCAAGCTCCTGTTGCCCAGAGCGAACCTGCCCAAGAGGCTCCCCCAGCGCAGGACGCGACAACAGACTCACCCGCCATCAGCCAGCGCCAATTTGACATGGCAGCGTTCATGCAGTCCGTTCTTACCCCGTCCCAGCCACTTGCCACGCTGCGCACCATCGCCGACGACATACGGAGCCGGAAGGACGGTTCTGACACCACCCTGCCCATCGAGGACTTCTTGGAGAGGGAGCTCGTGGACGCGGGGCTCTATGAGGATGACGCAGAGGTCCAAAAGCACGTGCGCGTGGTGCTTCTGCATCACAGCAAGCTGTTTTATGTGCGCATGCCAAAACATGACATGACCTATGGCACCTGGCTCCGGATGATTCGCATCGAGTCGGTGCTCAACGCGCTTCTGCTTGCCTTCGAGAACTTTGACGACCTGTCACTGGCAAGCATCGAAGACCTCTATAAGCTACGCCAGCGCGTGATCACCTCCATCTGTTCCCAGGCGCCCACCGTAGACACGGCCGACTGGTCGTATTTGGCCATGCCGTGGCAAGTTCCCTATGGTCCCTCCGAGCAGGGCGAATGGGCGGTGCGACAGGCCGTCTCGGAAGCCATCGAGTCTGTTCGCCTTCCCTATCGTTTGGAGGTTCGGTTTCGATGCAACGTTGCCGAGGGCGACGTGGCACTCGAGTTTGGGGCAACTCCTGCCAGGGCGTTTCCCAATACCATCTACACGCAGGGTCTTGGCCTTGTTCCAACCACGCGTCAGATGAGGACACGCGAGGCGGCAAGCTACGCCGCTCGCGTGGGGTTGCTCCTGGCTGGATACACGTTCCATGCCTCCAACCGCATCCGCCGCGTCTGGATCTCGGCCATAGAGGAGACGCCCAAGACCCATTCGTGCCTCTACTCGGTCTGCGTGGAAAGGCGCGCTTTTGCCAGCATTAGGCTCGACCGCATGCACGATCCCATTGGATGCCTGCAGCGCCTTGGAGCCAGCATGCGCCTGGCGGAGTTTGAGCTGCTGCCTGTGGAGCCGCGCTTCTACTTGGAAGACGACCGGTTTTGTCCGTCATACCGGCACGACCTGTGGCAGCTCAGCGAACGCTCGCTCCCGCCCGAGACCACGCAACCCTTGGGCTGCGCCCGTGTCTCTGGTCTGCTGATTCACGAGCAGCTGCCCCGAGACGTCGTCGCCGACAAGATCTTGCGCGCGTTGCCCACAAACGCCGGGGCCCAAAACACCCAACGGAGTGTTCACACCGTCCTCGAGACGGCGCATTCCACCTCCGACGTGACGGTGTGGTCGGCTGCGGACCGCGTCGCCACAAAGCTCGTTGAGGGAACGCTCGACTGGAGCCAGCCAGACAAGTTGCGCACGGAGTTTGTGGAAGGCGATTCTCTCTCTCGGACGCTCAGCAGGGCTCAGGAGCTGCTTGCCGCTCAACGCCCCCACGACGCGATGCACATGCTGAGTTCCATGCTGCGCCAGTTTGACGCGGAGGGCCGCTATCACGATTCCTCCACCGTGGCCTATAGGTGCTTCGACAGCTTTGTTGAGAGGGTAATCTACAACAGGCTCAACAGGGATGACAAGCGCTCGGTGGTGCTTGCGCCCGACGCCTATCCCGTGGCGCACCTCACCCTATCCGCCCTGTATGCCTCGCTCCCCAACGATGACGGAGGAGACGCGCAAAAGGCACTGTACCATGCACGCAGGGCGCTCGAAGTGGCTCCGCTTAGCGTGCCTGCCCACCTGGGTGTATCGGCATGCCTTGAGACCATGGGAGACGTGCAGGGGGCAGTGCAACAGCTCTGCACGTTTTTGAAGACGGCATTCTATAACCAGTCCATTGGGATTGCCTACTTTCGCCTTGCCTCGCTGCAATGGACGCTAGGCAACAGGGACGCCTGCAGGGCATGCTACTTCCAGGCCACCAGGGCGATGCCCGCGCTCATGCCCTTTGCACTGGCCGAGTACGAGAGCCTGAGCTCGCAGGACGGGGACTCCACGACCTACGAGGTAACTGAGGAGCAGGTCATGCAGGCGCTTACGCGTGCTAGCATCCCCTTGGCGCCTACCAACAGCACGGCGTTCTTGCTGTACGACGGGGCGGTCGCGTCGGTGGACGCCGAGGTGTTCCCCGTTGCGCACGACTTGCTGCTTGCCCTGGAGGCCCTTACCGGTGACGACGTGCTGCATGGCATCCGCATGTCGCTGGAGCACGAGCCGGATGCCTAGCGCGGACGATGGGGACGGGGACGCTTGTCCCGCATTCGCGGGATTAACGTCCCCGTTGTCCGTCCTACCCCAGATCAAGACGCATGAGCCGCGCAATGGACACGACGTATATCACCAATGCCCGCTTGAGCGCTTCTTCCGAGACGCCCTCGTCGGGGCCGTGCTCGATTCCCACCCAGTCCGGGTTGGGATAGGCGGGGTCGTCGGGACCAAACGCTACCGCTCGCCCAAAATGACGGGCATAGGTTCCCCCGCCAATGGTAAACGCCTGCACGTTTCTGCCCGTGATCTGGTTGTAGGTGCCCACCAATGTGCGCACCTCCTCAGAATCCGGAGACATATAGAACGGAACCATGTCGTCGCTTTGCGTGATGGTGCAACCGTGCTCGCACGCCACGCGCTCAACGACGCCGAGCAAACGCGCAGCGTCGGTGCTCTTTGGGTACCTTACGTCCATGGTCTGCACAAAGCGCCTGCCAGAGGGAGTCTCTTCCGTTCGCAGCGTCCCTCCCACGCACGTAAGCGGATCAAACACGTCGTCTGTGACGTCGATTCCCATACCCTTGCCAAAGGAGTCCTGCAACAGGCGTCGGCCAAAGTCGAGGAACGGGCGCTCTTCGGCTCCACAGAGGTCATTCTCAACCAAATAGCGAACGAGAAGGGCAATGGCGTTGATCGTGCCCTCGGGCATGGCGGCATGGCCTCCCCTGCCAGTTGCGTGTATTGCTGCAAGCGGTTGGCCCTTGTCGTCAACCCCAGCATCCTTGACCGCGATGCGCTCAGACGCGGGCAACTCGGACGCGCATGCCCTCACCAGGGCCTCTGCTTCCTGCGGAACGGCATTTGCCACGGTGCCGCCGTCCATCCTCAGGATACGGGCGTCATCATCGCGAATCTCCTTTGAGGCAACGGCCGCAAAGAACCGGCCCTTCTCGCCGCATATGAGCGGAAAGCTGGCATCGGGCGTAAAGCAGAACGCAGGCTCGGGAAAATGACTGAGGTAGTAGTCCACGTCCGCCATGCCTGTCTCTTCGTTTGTCCCCACGATGCACCTAAGCGTATAGGGAAGCTTGATCCCCTCGGCAGCCACCTTGCGCGCAAAGAAGTGCGCCGCATAGAGCGAGAGCACCAGCGGGCCCTTGTCGTCGATTACGCCCCTGCCCAGCAGAAAGCCGTCCTTTCTGGTTACCCGAAGGGGGTCGACCGTCCAGCCCTTGCCCAGCGGCACGATGTCGCTATGCGCAATGGTGGAGATGTACGCCGCGGACTCGCCCGCAAGGTCCGCATACCCCACATATCCCTCGCAGGAGTGGGCGTCTAGGCCCAGGCGCTCGGCAATCTGCAGGCTGCGGTTGAGCGCCTCCGCCGGCCCTGGCCCAAAGGGCATGCCGTCTTGCGCGAGCTCCTTGTCTTCCACGCTCTCCACTTGTACCAGATAGTCAATGTCGCGTACCACATCCTCCCATACCTGGTCCACGTATTCCTGGGCCGCAGCAATGAGACGATCGTCGTTGTTCATGGTTGCTCCTTTCGTCCGTGCGGCACTAGTGTAGCGCGATTGCCGGCACCTTCCCCTTGCGCGATGGATATTTGCGTTTTCACACGCCGGGCGGCATGCTACCAAGGCGCATGTCTCCGCTGATTCCAGGCTCGCGATGTGATAAGCGACATATTCACTCCAGAAATGTCGCAAACCACATCATGAACCGAGTGCCTTGGCCGTGCACCGGCTTGGGTGCGCGCCGACTTGGGTGCGCGCCAATATAAAAGTTTTAACCAGTACACAAATCGGCACTGATACGTCCCTACCGCGTACACAATCGGGCCGTTTGTGTACGCGGTAGGGACGTATTTCGGACAAAAGTGTACGGGTTAAAACTTTTATGCTACGAGACTTTATCGTAAGGCACAGTCAGCGACACTGCGACTTGCATCCTCTAGAACAACGTTGAGGGGCATGGCAATTTTGAGCCGGTAGACTTCCTAGCAGTGAAAGCAAATTGATCCCAACACAATGTGGACTAGCCGCTACTTACGGTCTGACCGGACGTTACGAAAGCGCATCCTGACGGGATGACCCCCTTGCCTGCAGACTTGGCTCGCCTATCTGTGGAAGCGCCATTTGGACATGCCAAACTGGCCAAAAATATGGCGTTTTGGGTAGTTTTTCGATCTCGAGAAAAACGGGGTTGCATTTTCGCCCATGTTTACCTGCTGATTTGCGGGGCAGGTTTTCCGTCGGTGTGGGAATCTCATCCAAAAACTACCCAAAACGCGGTAAAAGTGGCCAGTTTGGCATGTCGAAATGGCGCACTTACCATGCGGGTACCGGAACAGCCCGCTCGGGCAGGCCGTGAATGGCAACGCAAGCTATCTGTGAGCGAAGCCTGATATGGGTGTATGCGTGACGCAAACGAATGTGGGTATTATGGATAGCAACAGTACCGGGGGCACCTCTCAACTATGTGACAAAGCCCCAGCCAGTATGCTGCGATGCTGCGCGACATAACCTGGGTTTCCAAGCAGATAGATTTGCAAAGGAGTGGAGACGCTTGGAAAAGAGGCTTGTAATACAAAGCGCACCTCATCAGAGTCTCTCATACCGAGGAACTGACGTGAAGATGAATCCAACGCCATCCGCTAGACAGCAACGTTACCGTCATGCAATGCTTACGCAGTAAGCCAAAAAGCACATAGTGCCGTGCATAGCTCATTACCGGCACCACTGCAAGCGCATGTGCGCTTCAATACGCATGAGGCAATAAAGAAGCTCTTAAAGCCGAGGGTATTCGTGGACTTCTTTTGCACGCGTGCTGTGATTGCGAACTGTGTGGGTGGCGCGGGGCGATGCGTGCTGTGATTGCGAGCTGTGTGGGTCAACCCACCCCGAGTGTGCTGAGATTACGATCTGTGAGGCTCGTTTTCGGCCATGCGTGCTGTGATCGCAAGCTGTGTGGATTGGCATGCCACACTGCTAACGAATCCAGCACACTTCCGGGTATGGGACCCACACTGCTCTCAAAGACAGCACGGAGCGAAGCGATTGACCCACACTGGTCAAAAACCCAGCACACATACCACCGCCTCGCCCACACAGCTCTCAAAAACAGCACTCTTTTGCGCCGCCGACCTGTCTCGCTCGTGGTCTTGGCTCGTAAGCTCCAGAATGATAATGTATTGATAATACAAACCCATCACAGCCGTACCCACAACGCGCGGCGCGAGCGAACGTCCTGATGCTAAACCATGCTAAACTGGGTCTTCTCAGCACCGCGAAGCGCCCCCGCACGGCACCGAGAAACTGTCCCACACGGGTTTATCACACGAGAGGAGCCGCCATGCGTCCACACCCACCCACGCTCTGGCCCTTTGGGGCCAAGGCGGCCATCTTTGACTTTGACGGCACGCTGGCAGACACCGCACACATTTGGTACGAGGTGGACCGGGCGTTCTTGTCGATGCGTGGCCTTCCCTACCCCGCCGAATACCCGCAGCGTCTCTCGGCCCTGGGCTTTGTGGAGGGCGCTCGCTACACCATAGAGCGCTTTGGGCTCGCAGAGACCGTGGAAGAGGTCTGCGACGAGTGGAATCGCATGGGAGAAGAGCTCTATCGCGACACCGTTACGCTACGTCCCGGCGCGCAGGACTACATCCAAAAGCTCAAGGACCACGGCATTCCCTGCGCACTGGCAACCACCAACAACGAAAGGGTTCTTGGCAGCATGCGTCATGTGGACGTGGCGAGCCTCTTTGACACATGCGTGCACGGCGACGACGTAGGCAAGGGCAAGGACCATCCCGACATCTACTACGAAGCCGCAAGGCGCCTTGGCGTGCATCCGCAGGACTGCATTGTGTTTGAGGACATCGTCCCCGCCCTGCTCTCCGCAAAGGCTGCCGGGGCAACCACCTGCGCAGTGAGGGCAATCGATCCCTCGCAGCAGTGGCCAGATGCACAAGACGTCGCCGACCTCTGGATCGAGGACTGGCACGACCTTGCCGTGTAACGCGACTATGCGAGGCATTTAGTCAACGTTACGTAAGCCTCGATTGACAAAAAGGGCGGTGCCGAAGCACCGCCCTCCGAGTCGCCTAGGCAAACGTACGCTGCAACCTAGATCTTGCGGACGTTGGAAGCCTGAAGCTTGCCGTTCTGACCGGTAGTGATATCAAACTCAACGGCCTGACCCTCATCAAGAGTCTTGTAGCCATCCATCTGGATCTCGCTGAAGTGAACGAACAGATCGTCGCCATCCTCACGGGAGATGAAGCCATAGCCCTTGTCGCCATTGAACCACTTAACAGTACCCTGAGCCATTTCGTGCCTTTCTTTCTTTGCCCCGCAGGGCAAAACTTTGCGCATATGCGCGATACCCTATGGCCGTTCGGCCACGTTGCATATATTACCCCAATGCATCCAAAGGTAAACCGCCAATCTAAAGTTATCCGTTACCAGAGAAAAACTTGACTTAGCAACCATGTTAGTGTTATAAGCACAACACTTCGTACACAATTCCGCAACCCTTTTGTGTGCTTCCTCAGACGTATGCCCCGCGTTTTTGGGAGCTGCTAAAATTCTTTGCGTCCATGACCTGAAGCTAGGAGGCATTGTGTACAAGGTCAATTGCATCAACAACATCGCCAAGGTTGGCACCGACGCCCTGGGCAAGAACTTCGTCCTCACCGACGACGCGGCAACCGCAGACGCCATTATGGTGCGTAGCGCCAATCTTCACGAGATGGACTTCTCGGACAACCTGCTCGCCATCGCGCGTGCAGGCGCAGGAGTAAACAACATTCCGCTGGAGCGCTGCGCCGAGCAGGGCATCGTGGTCTTCAACACGCCCGGCGCAAACGCAAATGGCGTCAAGGAGCTTGTTATTGCGGGCATGCTGCTGGCTGCTCGCGACATCTGTGGCGGCATCGACTGGGTGGAGCGCCACTACGACGACCCCAACGTGGGAACGCTGGCCGAGAAGGCCAAGAACCGCTACGCGGGCACCGAGCTTGCCGGCAAGACGCTTGGCGTCATAGGCCTCGGCGCCATTGGAGCCATGGTGGCAAACGCCGGCCGCAGCCTGGGCATGCACGTGCTGGGCTACGACCCGTACGTGTCGGTCAAGTATGCCTGGAGCCTGGACCGCCACGTGCACCACGTAAACGACCTCAAGGAGATTTGGGCAAACGCCGACTACATAACCATCCACGTACCTGCCATCGAGTCCACCAAGGGCATGATCAGCCGCGAGGCAATCGCCGCCATGAAGGACGACGTGGTGGTTCTCAACTACGCCCGCGACGTGCTGGTGGACGAGCGCGCCATGGCCGAGGCGCTGCAGACGGGCAAGGTGGCCCGCTACATGACCGACTTTGCCAACGACAACTCCACGCAGATGCCGCGCGCCATCGTCACCCCGCATCTGGGCGCTTCCACCAAGGAGGCCGAGGACAACTGCGCCATCATGGCAGCCAACGAGATCCGCGACTACCTGGAGAACGGCAACATCCAGAACTCCGTTAACTACGGCGAGGTGGACCTTGGCCCCATGAGCACCCCCATGCGCCTGGCCGTGTTCCACAAGAACATTCCCGGCGTCATTGGCGCCATCACCTCAACCGTGTCTCGCGCCGGCGTAAACATAGAGAACATGACCAACAAGAGCCGTGGCGACTACGCGTACTCGCTGCTCGACCTGTCCGGCGGGCTTTGCGAGGAGTCGGTGGCAGAGCTCCTCAACGTTGATGGCATCTTCCGCGTTCGCTCCATCAAAAACGACGCCTAGGACCAAGCGGGGCAGGCAATGGGGAGTATCCCCTTTGCCTGCCCTTTGCTCGGCTCTTCTTTGATTTAGGTAAGACGAAAGGAAGCACATGTATAAGGTCCATTGCATGAACCGCATCTCGCAGGCGGGCATCGACCAGCTCTTTGGCACCTTCTCCCCCGCCAAGGACCTGCAAGACGCCGAGGCCGTGATGGTAAGAAGCGCAAACATGCACCACGAGAAGCTCCCCCAGGACCTTCTTGCCATAGCGCGTGCCGGCGCCGGGGTAAACAACATTCCCATTGACAAGTGCACGGACAAGGGCATCGTGGTGTTCAACACGCCCGGCGCAAACGCCAACGGCGTAAAGGAGATGGTGATCGCAGGCATGCTGCTCGCTTCCCGCGACATCATTGGCAGCACGCGCTGGGTTTCCGAGCACGCCGACGACGAGGACGTCGCCACCGCCGCCGAGGCCGCCAAGTCGCAGTTTGGCGGTTGCGAGATCGCCGGCAAGACGCTTGGCGTCATAGGACTTGGCGCCATTGGTGCCATGGTGGCCAACGCCGGTCGCAGCCTGGGCATGCACGTGCTGGGCTACGACCCGTACCTCTCGGTGGAGTATGCCTGGAGCCTGGACCGCCACGTACATGCCGTGCGCAACATTGGCGACATCTACACGCAGGCCGACTTCATAACCATCCACGTACCCGCCAACGACAAGACCCGCCACATGATAGGCCGTGATCAGATCGCCCTCATGAAGCGCGGTGTGGTGGTGCTCAACTATGCGCGCGACGTGCTCGTGGACGAGTACGCCATGACTGACGCCCTTGCCTCCGGGCATGTGGCGCGCTACGTAACCGACTTTGCCAACCCGCTCACCACGCACATGAAGAACGCCATCGTCACCTCCCACCTTGGCGCCTCCACGGTGGAGGCCGAGGACAACTGCGCGGCCATGGCCATCACCGAGCTTCGCGAGTACCTGCTCTCGGGCAACATCACCAACTCCGTGAACTTTGGCAACGTGGACCTTGGCCCCATCGAGACGGACGAGCGCGTTGTGGTGCTCCACAAGAACGTGCCCAACATGATCGGCAGCTTCTCGCAGATCCTCTCGGATGCGCACCTCAACATTGAGAACATGGCAAACAAGCGCAGGGGCAACGTGGCCACCACCTTGCTCGAGACGAGCGGACCGTGGGACGACGATGTTATAAAGCGCATAAACGGCCTTGAGGGTGTGTTCCGCGCACGCATGATACCTGGCAGATAGCGAGTACGCGATGAGTATTCTGTATGCAGTCTTTCCTTTGGCTGCGCTGGCAGCGCTCATAGTGACGTCAGTTGCGTACGCACGCAAGCGTGCGGCAAGCGGCAATCCCCTCACCGCCTCGTCGTGGGGTTGGATGCTGCCAAGCGCTGCCGTGCTCGCGTTCCTTGCGGCATGGGGCCTAATGGGTCTTTTGGAAGGCACGTTTGCCTTGGCGGCCATACCTGCCTCGTGCGCTGTGATCGCACTATGCGGTGCCGTATGTCTGCGGCGCGACTCCGTGTGGAGCTGGGTTGACGGACGCCCGGAGGGCGTAAGACGCGCTTCGCGCATTGTGCTCCCCATCCTCATTGTGGTGTTGTCGTTCCTTTGCATAGAGGTGCCGTTTAACGGCCGCATGCCCTTTGGCGGACCCAGCTACTTTTGGCTCGAGATGCTGCTGGTGGGACTTCTGCAGCTCGCGCTTTACTTCCTTGGCCAGCGCCATGCGGCCCTGTGCGGTCTTGGCGTGGGGTTCTGCCTGTTTGTGGGCATCGCCCAGCACTTTGTTAAGCGCTTCAAGAACGCCGCCATTCTTCCCACCGACCTGCTTGTGCTCAACACGGCCGCAGCGGTGGGCAAGGAGTACGTGTTCTCCTTTACCGAGCAGGCAATGGCGGGCTTTGCCGTGGCCGCACTCGCTATCTGTGCGCTCTCGCTCGTGCGGCCGCCGGTCAAGAAGGCACAGGGGGCCAAGGTTGCCCGTCCCGTTGCGCTAAACCTCGGAGCATCGGTGCTCTGCACGGGGCTTCTTGCCTTCTGCGTGCTGGTACCCAGCTACATGGGTCTTTTGGGCGTGCAGATGAAGTACTGGTACTCCATTGACTACTATCAGATGCAGGGATTCTTCCCCTCGTTTATAGCCGTCTTGCAGGACATGCCCATTCGTAAGCCCGAAGGCTACTCCAACGAGGAGGCCGAGCGCATTACCAAGTCGTATGCGGACGAGTACCGTGCCAGCGCAAAGGACGACCCGTCCCACCAGGCTGCGGCACGGCAGTTTGACGAGGTAAAGCCCTCCGTCATCGTTGTCATGAACGAGTCGTTTGCCGACCTCTCCATCTACGACGGCATGCATGCGGGCTACGAGGGACCGCAGTTCTTCAAGAATGGCCTCAACGACTCCCTTTTGCGCGGCACGCTCAACGTAACGGTCCATGGCGCCGGCACCTGCAACACCGAGTTTGAGTTCCTCACCGGCAACGCGCTTGGCTTCATAGGCGCGGGCAAGTATCCCTACTCCATCTACGACCTCTCACGCGTGGACGCACTGGCGGCGGAGTTCAAGGGCTGGGGCTACAAGACCTGCGCCATCCACCCCAACCACGCCAGCAACTGGAACCGCGACAAGATCTACCCCGCCATGGGATTCGACCAGTTCTTGTCAATTGACGACTTTGGTGGCATGGCGCGCATGTCGGTAGATCGGGTCACCCCCAACGATCCTCACTGCGAGGTGTTCCACAGCGGCGTGAGCGACATAGAGACCTACAACCGCATGCTCCAGATGCTTGAGGAGGACAGCAGCCCGCAGTTCTTCTTTGACGTGACCATGGCAAACCATGGTTCATACAACCAGAACAACATTCCCGAAGAGTACCAGACCAACTACTACCCCACCGACTTTGAGGGAGACGAGACGCCCGAGCGCCTTAACGAGTACCTAGCGTGCATACAGAAGTCTGACGATGACCTCAAGGAGTTCATCACAAAGCTGCGCGAGCTCGACAGGCCAGTCGTGCTGGTGTTCTTTGGCGATCACCAGCCCAGCGTCTCGGCGGCCTACAACGATTACTGGTACACCGACGAGCCCGAGGACGTGCATGCGCGCAGGGCCTTTAGCTCGGATTACGTTATCTGGGCCAACTACGACGTGGCAGGACACGAAAAGACGGACAAGAACGACGAGACGAGCGTGGACTTGCTCGCCGCCATTACCCTCGACATCATTGGCGCTCCTGTGAGCACGTACCAAGCGGCGCAGCTTGGCGTGCGCGAGAGCATTCTCTCGCTCTCCTCTTCTGGCTACAAAGGCGCGGACGGTCAGTGGTACGCGCCGGATGCGCAGAGCGACTACGCAACGACCTATCGCGACCTCTCCTATATGGAGTACCTCAACTTTGCCACGAAGCTTTAGCGCAATGAGCAGAAAGGGGTTACCCCTTTCTGCTCAAGATTCGTACGCCCTTGTACGCCATCGGGATATAGAGAGCTATTATCACCACATACAGGACGATAGTCAGCCACGCATCTTCTCCGGAACTCACATACTCAATCTGAATGGGAATTCCCATAAGACCAAACGAGCAGAGCATAAGAAGAAAATTGGAGGCTCCGTGAATGAGGGCGGGACACACGATGCTTCCGGTCTGTATAGTGATGGCGGCAAAGTAGAAGCCAAGGATTCCCGTCTGAATGGTCTTGAGCGCGGCCTGTACCAAGTCCATGCCGTTAAAAGGGTCTATGTGCCACCACTCAATGTGTAGCAGCCCAAAGATCAAAGACGACAAGAGCGCTGCGGCATACATGCCCCTTTGTTCTTTTTCCCAGACGCCTCGAAGGCCTTGCAGCACCAACCCCCTAAACATGGCTTCCTCAGCCAAGCCCGTAAAGAGGCACATAACGGCAATGTTGCAGACGCGCAAAGGCCAACCGTCCGCAAGAGGCGTCCCCGCGGCAAGCATGCCCCAAAGATTCAGGCAAAACAGGCTTAGCGATATGGCAAGAGGCCACCCGCCCAGGCGGATCACGTTTCTTAGGTCTTGGGCCTTGGGCTTAAGGAGGTCCATATTGCCTAGGACCACAACACCCGCGAGCGCACCTATAGCACTTCCAACGGTACCCGTAAGCAAGACGTCAGCACCAACGGCGCGTCCAAGCAGGGATGCCCAGTAACCACACGCAAGGCTCGAAGCCAAGAGCGAAAACGAGAGCAGCAGCTTAAGCCAAGCGCTCTTCTTTGCATTGTGGTCACACATGCCCCGGCCCCTCTCGTTTGAGTCAAAAGGGGTAACCCCTTTTTGCTCACCCCTTTGCAATGGCAGCGTTATACGTATAATGAGATTGTAGTA
>JAUMWL010000170.1 GCA_030529665.1 Coriobacteriales bacterium | reverse complement strand
AGGCCGCCGAGGCTACCGAGGAGTAAATCGCAGTGAGTCAAAAGGGGCTACCCCTTTCTGCTCGGGTGAGTGGAAAGGGGTAGCCCCTTTTAGCCCACTCGTGTGCGATACTGTAGCAAAGGCGAAACGCAACGAGGGAGCCGCCATGCCCGAGATCAACCTAGAGATAAACCCCACGCGCGCCACGCTCAACCACACGGGCGAGATGCCTCAGGACCCTCAGGCCGAAAGCTCGGTCCTCAGTGCCATGCTCCTCTCGCCCGAGGCGTTTCAGGAGTGCCTTCTGGAGGTGCAAGAGAGCGACTTCTACATTCCCTCCAACCGCAAGATATTCCTGTGCATGCGCAAGCTCTTTGATAACAACCAGCCGGTCGATCCCGTCTCGCTCGCCGATGCGCTAAAGAGCGAGGGCGAGCTTGAGCGTGTGGGCGGCATGCCCTACCTGCTCGATCTGGTTAACGCCCCCTTTGCCTTGGCAAGTTGGCGGCACCATGCCGAGATGCTTCGGCGCGACGCCACGTTGCGTCAGATGATTGCCGCCTCGGCGCAGATATCTGCCTTGGCGTTCGACGCGCCGGAGGATACCAAGGACGTGGTGGATCAGGCAGAGCGTATGCTGCTCTCGGTTACCGACCGCGGGGTGCGGTCGAGCTATTCTCGCCTGGAAGAGGTTATGGAGCAGCTCTACAACGACTTGGGCGAGCAGGCCGAGAACCAAACCGATGCGCTTGGCGTAGAGACGGGCTACAGCGGGCTTGACTCGCGGCTCTTGGGCCTTCGTGGCGGCCAGATGGTGGTCATTGGTGCCCGACCGGGCGTGGGCAAGACGTCGTTCTGCCTAAACCTGGCCGTAAACGCGGCGGAGCAGGGCGTTACCGTGGCGCTCTTCTCGCTGGAGATGAGCAAGGTGGAGATTGCGCAACGCCTCCTCTCTGCTCGCTCGCTCATAAAGCTCACCGACATCCGATCGGCCAACATTCGCCCCAACCAGTGGCCGCAGATCCTTGAGGCCACGGAGGACCTGCGCCAGCTTGACATCCTCATAGACGACACGCCCGGTACCACGGTTACCGAGATTCGCGCCAAGGCCCGCCGCATGCTGCATGGCAAGGAGAAGGGCATCGTAATCATCGACTACCTGCAGCTCTTGTCATCGCCTGCGGGGGCGAGCCGCAACGACAATCGCGCCACGCTGGTGGGCGAGATGAGCCGTGGCATAAAGATCATGGCCAAGGACCTGGATGTGCCCGTGGTAGCGCTCTCACAGCTCAACCGCGAGGTAGAGGGACGCACGGGCAAGCGTCCCCAGCTAAGCGACCTGCGCGAGTCGGGATCCATCGAACAGGACGCCGACATCGTCATCCTGCTGGATCGTTCCGCCACGCCCGAGGAGGCCGAGCGTGCGGATCGCCCCGACCAAGGAATCACCGACTTCATCATTGCAAAGAACCGCTCCGGCCCGCTCGCCACGGTCTCCATGCGATTTGACGGCGAGACGATCAAGTTCTACGAGGTGGACCGCTTCCACGAGGAGTAGGGCAGCGGGGATGGGCACGTTTGTTCTGCAAAGGTGGCGGGACAAACGACCCCGTCCCTACTGCCCCTCCCCAATGCTCTTGCTGTATACTCGTTCGGTACGTGCTCAACACGCGAAAGGATTCATCATGGCAGCAGACGTTCTTGTTGGCACCCAGTGGGGTGACGAAGGCAAGGGCAAGGTAACCGACCTCATCTCGGGCGACTACGACGTGGTGTGCCGCTATGCCGGTGGCGCCAACGCGGGCCACACGGTAATCGCAAACGGCAAGAAGCTCGCGCTCCACCAGGTGCCCAGCGGCGTAATGTATGACCAGACGATTCCCGTTATTGGCAACGGATGCATTGTGGATCCCACCATCCTCCTCGAAGAGATCGACATGCTTGGCGAGCAGGGCATCGACTCAAGCGACCTCAAGATTTCGGGCAATGCTCACATCGTAATGCCCTATCACAAGGACCTGGACGGTGCGCACGAAAAGAAGCTCGGCAAGAACCTCATCGGCACCACCAAGCGCGGCGTTGGTCCCACCTACATGGACAAGATGAACCGAACGGGCCTGCGCATCCAAGACATGCTGGATGAGAAGATCTTCCGCAAGAAGCTCGACGCCGCTCTTGCCTACACCAACCCTATCCTAGAGAAGGTCTACGAGCTCCCCACCTACTCCGTGGAGCAGATCTGCGAGTCCTACCTCCCCATGGCCGAGCGAATTCGTCCCTACATTGTGGAAAGCTCAATGTTCCTCAACGAGCAGTTGGAAAACGGCCGCTCGGTGCTCTTTGAAGGTGCGCAGGCAACCATGCTTGACATCGACCATGGCACCTATCCCTTTGTCACCAGCTCCAACTGCACTGCTGGCGGTGCGGTTACCGGCAGTGGCGTGGGCCCTGTGCACATCAACCGTGTGCTGGGCATCGCCAAGGCATACCTCACCCGCGTGGGCAGCGGCCCCTTCCCCACCGAGCTGTTTGACGAGGTGGGTGACAAGCTCGGCGAGGTTGGCCACGAGTACGGCGTTACCACGGGACGCAAGCGCCGCTGTGGCTGGTACGACGCCGTGGTGGTTAACTACGCCGCTCGCGTAAACGGCCTCACCGACTTGGCCATCACCAAGCTTGACGTTCTTGGATGCCTGGATGAGATTAAGGTGTGCGTGGCCTACGAGTGCAACGGCGTGCGCTACACCACCGTGCCCGAGCATCAGAGCGTGTTCTATCACGCGAAGCCCGTGTACGAGACGCTTCCTGGTTGGAAGTGCGACATCAGCGACATCCGTAACTTCTATCAGCTGCCGCGTGAGGCCAAGGACTACATCGACTTCCTGGAGCAGCTGGCAGGCGTGCGCGTGAGCATCATAACCGTCGGTCCTGATCGCGAGCAGACCATCGACCGCTATTGGCACTAATCTTGGCGTAGAGCGGTCAGGCCCCAGTCTGCCAAAACAGTGTGCCATGGGCGTGTGCTGAGGCGCTAGCGTGCTGTCTTTGAGACCAGTGTGGGTGGGGCCGTCCCGAGTGTGCTGACTTTGCGAGCAGTGTGGGTCGGGCCGACCTGGGTGTGCTGTAATCGCGAGCTGTGTGGCTTACTCCCCCGGAAACGTGCTGTCATTTTGAGCTGTTTGGGTTGGTGTTGCCCAAACCTCCAAAAAGAATCCCACATAGTGCCGGGGAAACCACACACCTCCAAAAGTCAGCACGCATCGGTCCGCGTCACCCACACAGCTCGCAAAGACAGCACGCATCCGCCCGCGCCGTCGCCCCACCCGCGCGGCCGGTTACGGCGACTCTATAGACTGCGTGCAATTGCGGTCCACGTGCCGGTTTGCGGGTATCCTGTACAAGTTACAAACGCAACCTTGGAAGGATACCCATGAATACGATTGACATTCTGCTTCTTGGTGCTGGCGGCCGCGAGCACGCCCTCCTTAAAAAGCTCGCCGAGTCCCCCCGCGCGGGAAAGCTGTACGTGACCCCCGGCAACGGCGGCATGTTCCAGCTTGCCGAGGCGGCACCCATAAGCCAGGACGACCCGCAGCAAGTTGCCAGCTGGGCCGCCGAGCACAGCATTGGCCTGGTGGTCGTTGGTCCCGAGGCCCCGCTGGTGGAAGGCGTGGCCGACGCCGTGCGCGCGCAAGGAATCCCCTGCTTTGGTCCCAATGCCAACGCCGCCCGCATGGAAGGCTCCAAGGAGTTTGCCAAGCAGGTGATGGCCCGTGCCAACGTACCCACTGCCGCATACAAGAGCTTCACCGATCGCGCCGCATGCGAGGCGTACGTGCGCGAGCTTGCCGGCCCCTGCGTCATCAAGGCAGATGGCCTGGCCGCTGGCAAGGGCGTCATCGTTGCCCAGACCACTGACGAGGCCCTTGCAGGCGTTGCCCAGTGCTTCGATGGAGCGTTTGGCGACGCGGGCAAGACCGTGGTTGTGGAAGAGATGCTCGAGGGACCCGAGTGCAGCCTTCTGGCTCTCACGGACGGCACCACCGTCGTTCCGCTCGCCACGAGCCAGGACCACAAGCGCGCCTACGACGGCGACAAGGGTCCCAACACCGGTGGCATGGGTGTGTATTCTCCTGTGCCCGAGCACTTGGTGAGCGCGGACGACCTCAACACGATGGTTGACGTTATGAATCGCGTGGTGGCGCAGCTCAAGGCAGATGGAATCACCTATTCCGGTTGTCTGTACGGCGGTTTTATGCTTACCAAGGACGGCCCCAAGGTGCTTGAGTTCAACGCGCGCTTTGGCGACCCAGAGACGCAGGTGGTCCTACCTCGCATGCACGCCGACCTCGTGGAGGTCTTCTTGGCATGCGACAAGGGCACGCTGGATGCCAGCTCGGTCTTGTGGGACGACGACTGGGCGGTGTCGGTTGTGCTCGCTAGCGCGGGCTATCCTGGCTCGTACGAGTCCGGCAAGCGAATCACCGGCATAGATGCGGCTTCCCAGATGCCCGGCATCACGGTGTATCACGCGGGCACCAAGCTCACCGCAGACGGCGACGTGCTTACCGCCGGCGGTCGCGTACTCGACGTAACCGCAGTCGCGCCCACGTTTGCCCAGGCCCGCGAGCAAGCATACGCCGCCTGCGACCTCATTGACTTTGATGGAAAGCAGTTCCGCACCGACATTGGTGCGCGTGCCCTGTAACACATCCAAACCACTACCAAGGAGCTGCACATGAACGACGTACCCACGCACGACGACCTGGTTTCTGCAACCGATAGCATGGCAGACGCACTGGAGGCCTTTACCTACGACGGCGACCGCACGTCCTCATCCCATGCGTCGGGCGAGCCACTCAAGCGCAACCTGGTCCTTGGCGACGAGGATCCCCGCGACGCCGCGCTGGCCGAGAAGCCCCTTACGGAGGATGTGGCGTGGACGGGACGCATCTTTAACGTCAACCGCCTGCGCGTGGAGCTTCCAGATGGTAGGCAAGCGCTGCGCGATGTGGTGCGCCATCCCGGTGCGGTTGCCATCGTGGCACTTACCGACGATGGACGTATCTGCCTGGTGCGACAATACCGCACGTCCTTGTCGCGTGTGACTGTGGAAATACCGGCGGGCAAGCTCGATCCCGGCGAGGACCCGCTTACCTGTGCCAAACGCGAGCTTCTTGAGGAGACGGGCATGGAAGCCGACCAAATGGCCTTCCTCACCACCATTGCCACAAGCGACGGGTTTACTGACGAACTCATACATATATACATGGCAACGGGCCTTAACTTTGTGGCGTCCAACCCAGATTCCGACGAGTTCATAAACGTGGACCTGGTGCCGCTGCCCGAGCTTATTGACGCCGTGCTTGATGGGCGCATAGAGGACTGCAAAACGGTAACCGGCGCGCTCATTTGCGACGCCGTCGCCCATCGCCTCGACGCATAGATGACGAACAGCGGACACGGGGACGTTTGTCCATGCCATCGCGGACAAACGTCCCCGTATCCGCTGTCCGTCCTCCGCGAAAAAAAGTCAAAATTGGGGCTAGACAAACCCATAAGGTTTTGTGTAATATACATCTTGCGCACGGGGTGTTAGCTCAGTTGGTTAGAGCGCCGGCCTGTCACGTCGGAGGTCGAG
>JAUMWL010000169.1 GCA_030529665.1 Coriobacteriales bacterium | reverse complement strand
ACTGCGGGGTAAGCCCGTGGGAGAGCAGGACGTCGCTGACCAACGGAGGGCATTTTGGCGTAGATAGGCTCTGTGGCTAATAGCTACAGAGCTTTTTTGTCATGAAGTTTGCCTATGCAGAAGAATGCAAAAGTTTATAGGCATATCTCAGACCTATAACAAATACGATAGTAAATATGTCGTTATTGAATACTGACGAATATAAATAAAGAAAAACTAATTAGACACAGCGGAACGACTACATGCATAAATAAGCCAATTGCACAGAGTAACGTGCAGGACAAAGAGTTTATACACAAATGTGCATATGGTTTGTTTGAAGTATTGGTAGCGTATATCTGTATCGAGCAGACACGGGGTTATGAGACAGATATGGCGCTCTACTTGAATAATTATGAACCTAGTCCAGCACAAAACAGCATCATTGAGCTCAAGAGGTCAGAATGCATAGCATTGTGTGCAGAGCCCGGAATGGGAAAGACCTCATGCCTAACCAAGGCTGTTATGGCATGGCTGCAGCGTGGCGATAATGCGCGGTATATAGACTTCGCAGGATCTTCTATAGCAACCATGATATCGGAGCTCAGAAAGATTGGGCGGATGGGAGGTGCCTCGTCTGCTCGCACAATAAGGTCGGCTACTGGAACAAAGTCTTTGATCGCATGCGATAACCTGGTTGCTGGAGACGAGTCGGATGCGGAAAGAACCACCACGTTGCTAAAGAAATATCTTGAAGAGGGAATGTCCATTGCAATTGCCATAACACCCGAGAACGAGATACTCCTAGAACAGCTGGGCCCTATCAAGTGTTATTGGTCGTGCGACCTTAGGCTCACTAGGCCAACACAGCGTGGCGACGGATTGGTATATGACCTATATGCAAACGGAATTCCATGTTTGGTTGACGCGCTATCAAAAGTAAAGACAGAGAATGTGGATGCTGTTGGTACTGACGCGAGCTACCAAGAACCCTATGTAAGCATGGTGGCATCATGCGTTAGAGACGGCATGATGATGGAAGAAAAACGGTTGCGACTTGCTATGCTGCTACTTGGCACAGGCAACAAGAAGGACTTGGTAGAGATACTAGGAGAGCTCGACGAGGACCTTTGGTTGATGCTGGTACGCGATTCCCCTTTTCTTGGTGCCGATGCGTCAACTGGCACCTTTGCGTGCGTGGGATCACACTCATTTGATTGCTTGTACCTGGCATATGCATCGCTCAATGCCATGTCCATGGAGTCGCCTTGGCTTGTTGCCAGCGTAAGCAGATCGCTCATGAGTCGTGGCAACTATTCGCGTGCCGCAATCGTGGGATCAATGTGCGCTGATGTGGAGCAAAGATGCTCCCTACTCCTTGAATCGGGCCCACAGATGATAGAGGCAGGCGAATCGGCAATCGTTGCGGATGCCTTGGAGGAGGCCCATGAGCAAGGGCTTGTCCATTCCACGGGGTATAGGGAGTCGGCCTGTGTGCTGGCGGCAGTTATGGAAGGCCATAAAAGCCCCGTGGCAAGCATGAACGACTTGGAGGGCGGCACGCAGCGGGGAATGTACGCCAGGGCAGTGGCGTGGTGCGTGAGCCTCCACAAGGGAAGCGGATTGTTTGGCGATGCGCCGTTTGACGCGGAGGCTTGCATGGAATCCAAAGACGCCACCATGGAGGCGCTGGTGGCCCATGGCTCCATGATGGGCTGTCTTGCGTCATGTGACGTGGTACGAGCGTACAAGCTGATGCTTGGCATGTCGGTCAGGCTCAGGGAGGGTAGGGTATCGGCCGCGATTGCCCAAATGGACTACATGCTGTGCTCTCTCGTAAACGGAATCGTTCCTAGCGCGTTGGACGTCGAGACAATGGATCAGCACAAGCTGTTCTTGGAGAGGTCTGGCCTAACGTCGTTGATTGTCGCCTACGATGCCATGATGGCTTCGTGCAGGTTGTTGGCCGGGAGAATTGCGTACGACGAGTCGCTGGAAGCCCATATTCAAAGAGCGGATAGGGCGGGACACGCCTTTGTGCGCGGGCTGCTCCTTGTTGTGGCGAGCGTCGCCGACTTGCGCATTGGTGCGCTAACCCGAAGCCACGTGCGCCTGCTGCAGGCCTTGGGCGTGTTTGTTAGTCTTGATCTGCCGGCGCTTGTGGCCGTGACCCGCCTTTTGGACATCGCCCTTCGCGCGGAGCTTGGGGAACGCATCCTCAGGCCCGAGGTACAGTCGTGCAGAGGGGCTTCGGAGAACATAGACAAGGTGGTCACCATTGTTGCCGCGGCACTTTCGTCGTCGGACAGAAAGCGTCGTGTGGGAGCGGGGCGTTGGGGTATCGCGAGTTGCCCGCGCGACGTGCTGTGGCTTGCAAACGTTCTTATGAACGATTGCGGGGGCTTCTCTAGGCAAGTCAGTGCCGTGATGCCCATTGCCTGGAAGGACTCGGTGCTACGTGCGACGGCGGAGGTGGACGAGTTCTTTGGCATCGTGTCACAGCGCGCGCAAGGCAACAATTTGGAAGGCGGGCCCAAGGGAGACTCAGGCCATGGGGAGGAGGGGGAGACTGCGGACCGCCCCGTGAGCGTGTCTCTTTTGGGCCGGTTTGAGATGAGCGTCGAAGGCCTGCCCGTGTCCCTTGCGCGTCTGGAACGTCGTAGGTCCAAAGCGCTTCTTGCGCTGCTTGCGTCGGTGCCGGGTCACAAGGCCAAACGCTTCGTAATAATGGAGTCGATCTGGCCTTCCCATGACTATGACAGCGCCAACAAGTGTCTGTATTCCGCCACCAGCGTTATCCGTAAGGTAATAGGTTCGCTCATTGAGTCCGAGGAAGAGGCCGTCTTGGTATCTACAAACAAGACGGAGGGAACAGTGTCGCTCAACACAACGGCGTTTTGCATAGACGTGGACGAGTTTGAGGCTAGGGCCAGAAAGCTCGTGGACGTGGAGGGAGAAGACCGGCTGGTGGTCTCAACATGCCGAGAGATTGAAGACCTCTACAAGGGCGACCTATTTATTTCGCCCACGGACGGAATGGGGGTTGTTGAGACGCGTTCGCGCGAGCTGAGGACTCTTTTTGCCGACGCCATGATCACCGGCGCACTGGCTGCCGAGAACCTGGGAATGAAGTCCTTGGCTTGTAGGTTTGCGAGAAAGGCACATGATGCCGACAACATGAGAGAAGACGCCGTGCGCGCGCTCGTAATTACGCTCTGCTCCGCTGGGCGTCATGCCGAGGCCGAGAGAGCCTACGAGCAGTTTGTGGGAAGGGTGGTGGACTTTACCAAGCGTCCCCCGTCGCGGCATCTGCGAGAGGTCGTGGACGAGTTGCTCCACAGGAGCATGCGAAGGTCTGGACTGCGCAGGCAGAATGGGGCCATGCCAGATGTTGCCGTGGTAAGCTTTGAGGAGGAGTCGGAGGGGCAGCTCTCGTTTGCGTTTGAGGATGATGCCAATTATGGCGAGGGGCCACAGAATGGTTGAGTATTCGGTGACGGCAAAGCCGTTCTTGGGCCAATTATTGGGTAACCTGCTAAAGTAGTAATGCTAAATCGAGGATGTACATCCTTGTTTATGTGGGACGAAGGGATAGTTATGCCAAGTTTCTTTTCGAGGATTCTCTCCGTGGGCTCGGACAAGCAGCTCAAGGAGTTTAGAAAGATTGCGGCGCGAGTTAACGATATTGAGCCTCAGTACAAGGCCATGAGCGAAACGGAGCTGCGCGGGCAAACGGCACGATTCAAGGAGCGCTATGCAAATGGCGAGAGCCTTGACGACATGTTGCCCGAGGCGTTTGCGTCGGTGCGCGAGGCATCGCAACGTACCATTGGCCAGCGCCACTTTGACGTGCAGCTCGTGGGTGGCATTGCCCTGCACAAGGGCACCATCGCCGAGATGAAGACGGGCGAAGGCAAGACGCTCGTCTCCACGCTTGCCGGCTACCTCAACGCCATTGCCGGCGAAGGCGTGCACATCGTTACGGTAAACGACTACCTTGCCAAGCGAGACAGCGAGTGGATGGGTCGCATCTACAACTACATGGGCGTCTCGGTGGGCTTGCTGCAAAACGGCATGAAGCTCGGTCTTAAGCGCCCTGCCTATGCGGCAGACATTACCTACGGCACCAACTCCGAGTTTGGCTTCGACTACCTGCGCGACAACATGGTCACGCGCTCAAACATGCGCGTTCAGCGCGGACATCACTATGCCATCGTGGACGAGGTCGACTCGATTCTTATTGACGAGGCCCGTACGCCGCTTATCATATCGGGCGCTGGCACCAAGTCGGCCACCACGTACCAAGACTTCGCCGAGGCGGTTAGGGGACTCGTTGCCGACGAGGACTTTGAGATGGACGAGGCCAAGCACACCATCGCCGCAACCGAGAAGGGCCTCCAAAAGATCGAGCGCGCCTTAGGGATAGACATCTATGGCGACATGTCGGGCACCATGGTCAACCATCTGCAGCAGGCGCTCAAGGCCGAGTACATGTTCCATCGCGACCAGCAGTACGCCGTGATCGACGGCGAGGTAAAGATCGTCGACGAGTTTACAGGCCGCATTATGGAGGGCAGGCGCTACTCTGAGGGCCTGCACCAGGCCATTGAGGCCAAGGAAGGCGTATACGTGCGCGAGGAGAACCAGACGCTTGCCACGATTACCCTGCAGAACTACTTCCGCCTGTACGAGAAGCTCGCCGGCATGACGGGTACCGCCATGACCGAGGACGCCGAGTTCCGCGAGATCTACAACCTGCCCGTACAGGTGATTCCTCCCAACAAGCCCGTTATCCGCAAGGACAACGACGACTTGGTGTATCGCACCATCGATGCAAAGTTCAACGCCGTGGCAGACGACATTGAGCAGCGTCACGCCAAGGGGCAGCCGTGCCTGGTTGGCACCGTATCCATCGAGAATTCCGAGAGGCTCTCACGCCTGCTTCACAGGCGTGGAATTGCCCACAGCGTCCTTAACGCCAAGTATCACGAGCGCGAGGCCCAGATTGTTGCCCAAGCCGGTCGCGAGGGAGCGGTGACCATTGCAACCAACATGGCTGGCCGTGGTACGGACATCCTTCTTGGCGGCAACGCCCAGGTTATGGCAAGGGACTTCCTTGCCGAGGAGGGCATTGCTCCCGACGAGGTGACCAAGGAGCAAAAGGCCGCCGCGCGGGCCAAGGCAGATGCCATATGCGAGGCAGAGCGCAAGCGCGTTATCAAGGCGGGCGGCCTGTGCGTCATTGGTACCGAGCGTCACGAGAGCCGTCGTATTGACAACCAGCTGCGTGGACGTTCTGGTCGTCAGGGCGACCCCGGCGAGACGCAGTTCTACCTCTCGCTGGAAGATGACCTCATGCGTCTGTTTGGCGGAGATCGCATGGACCGCATAGCCGCCATGATGCAGAAGTACGACATGCCGGACGACATGCCCATTCAGGCAAAGATGGTTACCAAGGCCGTAGAGGGTGCGCAGCGCAAGGTGGAAGAGATTAACTTTGCCATGCGTAAGAACGTTCTTGAGTACGACGACGTAATGAACAAGCAGCGTCGCGTAATCTACGAAGAGCGCAACAAGATTCTGGACGGCAAGGACCTCACCGAGCACGTAAACGAGGTCACGTCGGACACCGTGTGGCACAAGGTC
>JAUMWL010000314.1 GCA_030529665.1 Coriobacteriales bacterium | reverse complement strand
TTTGCAGGATGGCCGCAAACTCGTCGCCGCCAATCCTAAAGACGGGGCTGTGCTGGAAAACGCGGCAGATCAGACGGCACGCCGTCTTTAGGTATACGTCGCCCTTCTCGTGGCCGTACATGTCGTTGACCTTTTTAAGGTTGTCGCAGTCAAATATGCCTACGGCAAACGCAACCTCGTCGTCTTGGCTGTCCAAGCGCTTCTGCAGCTCCTCCATGTAGGCGAAGTAGGCACCCTTGTTGCGAACGGAGGTGAGGGTGTCCACATACACGCGCTTGTTGAGGTCGGATATGTGGTCCTTCATGTGGCCGGCAAGGCGCTTGAAGGTGCTGGTAAGACGACCGACCTCGTCGTTTTTGCTGTAGCTCAGGTCAACGTCGTAGTTGCCCCTGTCCACCTGGTCGGCAGCCTCGGTGAGTTCTTCCAGCGGCCTTGTGATGCGCTTGGCATAGAGCATGGTGAGGATGCTTGCCGCCGCCAGCACGACTACGGCATAGACCACGGTGCTAGGGATTAGCCGCTCCCAATCGCCCTCCGTCTCCCACGCCGGCACCGCGACGTTGAGGCGCATGCCGTTGCTGAGCGGCAGCCACGCCGCGATCTTCTCGACCCCGTCGTAGGTGTAGCGAACAAAGGTACTTTTCTCTATGGCTGACTCGGGAAGCACCGGGAGCTCGTCCGGGTCATACTTGGTTACGTCAATGCGCGGATGGAAGAAGAGGTGCCCTTTGGCGTCGCTCAAGAACGCATAGCCGTTGCTGTAGAGCCTTATGCTCTCCACCTGCTCTGCCATTACGGAGTAGTCGATTTCGATCCCCACGACGCCAACAAACTGACCGCGCCAATAAATAGGAACGTTGTACGAGATCACGCGGTTCCCTAGGTTGTCCGTTACGTAGGGAGGAAGCCAGACGGCCGCGCCCTCGTTTTTGGGGACGGTAAACCAAACCAGCTTGGACGTGTCCTCCGTATTGTACTTTGTGATGTCGGTTACCTCATGCTCCACAAAGCCCTCGCCATTGAGGTCGGTGTACCAGAACCCCTTGACGCCGTCGGAAATTGCCGGGTCGATGCGGTAGTAATACGTAAGTACCCCGTTTGTCTTTGAGGCCATCTCGTCAAAGTGCTTCCTTACGCGCTTGACGTGGCGCGCGAGCTGCTCGTCCTCCAAGCCATCCAGATCCGCCTCCACAAAGGACGCAACCTTGCTCACCGACTTTTGGACGCTGTTAAAGTAGTAGTCAAGGTTTCTCTCTCCGGTCTCGCACAGGAGCAAGAGGAGCTGGTTGGACTCTTGCTGTGCCGTGCTGCGAATGAAGACCACACTTAGGATGGCCATGCTGGTTACGGTGATTATAATCACGCACAGCGTAAGCAGGGTCATCCTTGTTCGTAACGAGTGCATGCACGCATCACCGTCCCGTGTTCTGTAGGTACTTTGCCTCAAAGTCGGCCGGATGGAGCGGGCGGGAGAAATAGAAGCCCTGCACCAGCGTGCAGCCCAATTGCTTGAGCAGCTGCA
>JAUMWL010000168.1 GCA_030529665.1 Coriobacteriales bacterium | reverse complement strand
TGCTGTGATCGCGAGCAGTGAGGATGCGGGCTAAGTGTGCGTGCTGTCTTTGCGACCAGTGTGGGTCGGCGATCCACACAGCTCGCTAACACAGCACGCCTCCGGGCTTCTCAACCACACTGCTCGCAAAGACAGCACACCCGGGACGGCGTGACCCACACTGTTCGAGTTTTCAGCACGCCGCTACGACACGCTACGGCACACAACAAAGCGCGCAAAGTACCGTTCATTGTAACGATTCTTGCCACAAGCATTTTATCGTCTATACTCGTTAAATCCATTCAAATATTGTCGAATATAATCGATAGTAAGGTTACCGTAATGAATCATGAGCTCATAAAGAGGGTTATCTACGACCAGCAGGATGTTATCGCACGCAGCCATATTGTACCTCGCGATTATTTGCTGGAAGACGAGGCCAACTACGTCCTTACCGGTTTACGTCGTTCTGGAAAGTCAACGATGCTCTATGCAATCGCACAACGCCTTGTGGCAACCGGCACGAGTTGGGACGCAATAACTTACGTCAACTTTGAGGACGAGCGTCTGGCAGAGTTCTCCATATCCGACTTTGACGACATCGTTGCAGTACAAAGCGAGATGTGTGGAGGTCACGGCTACTTTTTCTTTGACGAGATTCAGAACATCGATGGCTGGGAGAGATTTGCCAGAAGACTCGCAGACTCAAACGAGCGCGTCTATATTACCGGCAGCAATGCCAAAATGCTCAGCCGAGAGATCGGAGGCGTGCTCGGCGGCCGATACATGAGCAAGGAAATATGTACGTACAGCTTCCTGGAGTACCTAGATGCTACTGGCACACCTCATGGTGAGCGCGAGATTCTATCAACGCGCGCCAACGGACTCATTCGAAGCCGTTTTGACGAGCTTTACAGGTTCGGTGGCTTTCCCGAATGCATAACATATACGAACAAAAGGGAGTACGTCTCAAGCGTCTACCAAAAGGTTCTTTTGGGCGACGTAATAGCCCGCAACGAAATACGCAACGTGAATGCACTCCGCCTGTTGGTAAAGAAGGTTGCAGAGTCTGTCCGAAACGACATCTCGTATTCCAAACTGTGCAACGTCCTTAGATCAACGGGCGTATCCATAAGCAAAGATACGGTCATAGACTATGTATCTTTCTTAGAGGATTCTTATTTGCTTTTCTCCATAGGTAACTACTTTTCCAAGTTTGCCAGTCGCGAAAGCACGCCTAAGTACTATTTCTCTGACAATGGGCTCCTCAACCTCTTCTTGTTCCGAAAAGAAACCGCTTTGCTGGAAAACGTTGTCGCCACGCACTTGCGTAGAAAACACCCAAACGACCTCTTTTTCCTTAAGTCCTCTAAGGCTGGCGTGGATGTTGACTTCTTTGTGCCCGAAGAACGTATGGCGATCCAAGTCGCTTACTCTCTTGATGGCAACTCGTACGATCGAGAGGTGGGGAACCTTACCAGGCTTGCCAGGAGTTTTGGCGATGCGGAACGGTATGTACTTGTAACGTATGAGGGCGAGCAGACGATCAGCTGCGGCGGAATCGAAATCGAGGTCATCCCCGCATACAAGTTCCTCTTGCAATAGCCAAGGCGTAATGCCATCTGGCTACTCAAACAGCGGCACGCCGCCTCGCAAGAAGTCCTCGCAGCTCAGATTGCTGTCACCCACGAGCAACGGCCGTGCTCCAGCAAAGCGCCGACAAAACGACTCCAGTCCCTCCGTGGCACGAATGCGACCACGTCGCCACGATGGCACAGCCCATCGGGCACCGTGGCGCATATAACCTTGGTAGCTTATGTGCGTATAACCTGCGTAGCTTATATGCAGGCGATTCGTCTACCTGCGCATTTGTTGGCTCTTGCATATAACCTGACCAGCTTATGTACATAAAACCTGCATAGGTTATATGCACGACCTCAAGGCGATCCTTCAACGCGATGCGCGGCGTGCCCACTGCGGTTTTGATCCGGGTTTGCCACATGCCTAAGCGCTAGCGGCACCAAGCGTGCTGTCTTTGCGAGCTGTGGGGGTCGGCAATCCACACAGCGCGCAATCACAGCACGCCGAGGACACGGCGCAGGGCACGTAACCGAGCCCGCCCGGACCCACGTCGATGGCTTGCCGCCGATTCTGGTAGCATGCTACTGAGGGTCCACAGAAAGGCTAAAGGGTATGGCGACGTCGCGCTTTGCATTCGATATGACCGTAATCGTTCCCGTATACAACGCACGATACTACCTAGGGCGCTGCGTCGCCTCGCTCGACGCACAAAAGGTGCGCAAGTCATCGTTTGAGGTCATCCTCATAAACGACGGATCCACCGACGGCAGTCGCGAGCTATGCGAGCGCATGGTTGCGACGCATCCCAACTGCACGCTCTTCAATCAAAAGAACCGCGGCGTTTCCTCGGCGCGAAACGTGGGGATACGTGCCGCGAGGGGTCGCTACATCATGTTCCTAGATGGCGATGACACCATCTCCCCCAAAAGCATCGAGCACTTGGTTGCCACGTTCGACCGCCTTGGCGATAAGGTGGACCTGCTTACCTACCCATTGATGTATAGAGACGCACTCGACGGCTACGAGTTCTCGAACACCCGATACCAGTGGCTCAAATCAACAGGGGTCTACGACCTAGCAAAGTACCCGTTTGTGGCCCAGACCTCGGTTAACGTGTGCGTACGCAACCTGGGAGACGCAAACCAACTGTTCGACCAAAGGCGTTCCAACAGCGAAGACCAGCTCTTTAACACCCTTGTGCTCAGCAATAAAAGCGCCATCGGCTTTTGCGCGCGGGCACAATACACGTACTACCGGGTACCCACCAGCGCCACCATGCTTCGCGACAGGCCACAGACGAGCTTCGATGACGTGATGTCTGTGTTCCAGGAATACGTGCGTCTCGCAAGGGAGAACGAGCAGTTTGCCCGCTATGCCTATGCACTATTGCTATATAACGTGGGATGGCGTATGCGGGAGCGAAAGCTCATCCCCAACTTTGGCAACAAAGAAGACCGTAGGCGTAACCACCAAAGACTGGCGGAGGTTCTGGGCGAAATCCCCAAGCAGAGTTGGCTGGAAAGCCCGTACGTATCTGCGGGACTGCACGGCTTCTTTGCTCATGAGTACGGCTTGGCGTGGGCAGACGAGGACACCCCGGCCGCTGCGGCGGGCGCCATCGACTGGCTGACGCGCGAAGGAGACAAGCTGTTTGTTAAGGGATACGTGCAAGGCCTGCCGGAATCCGAGTCGGCAACCCCAATTCTTATTGTAGACGTGGATGGAAAGAGCGTCTCCTTCCCGCTTGCGCATAGTGCCACCGACGACTGGCGATTTGCGGTGGAGCTTCCCGTTTTTACTGGCGACCATAAGGTCGTACGATTCTTCGTAGGCGGGCCAACCGGCGAAGAATCCAACGACCCCCGCATCCTCGACCTCCGCTTTGGCCTCTCAAGAACCAACGGCAGGATGGCGAGCGCACGCGTGTATCGCTTTGCAAAGACGGTCGTCTCGCTGGGCGGAAATGCGCTCTATGTGGGCACGGTACGCAAAATACCTTTATGGGCAACACCGGTTGGAATGCACCTTGCCTACGCAAAGGACAGGAGCCTGGTACCAGCCTCATCGCGCAGGTTCGAGCGCCGATTGCGCAAGGAGCTTAAACGCAGGGTTGGCGCGAGTGGTTTGGAGCGTGTGTGGGTCTATATGGACTCACTGACGAACCCCAAACGTGGGTTGGCATACCACGCGTACGAGCAGGACTCGCAGGCAAACGACGGCGTTACCAGGGTATACATTACCGAAGAAATGGACCTGTTGGACAGGTTGGCCGCGTTTATGCGAGCCGAGCGCGCGTTCTCGTCTTGCACGGATACCACTGGCGCGTATCCATGCGGCCTGCGCTTGTGGAGCTGTATCGCCGACCTCGACCGGCCCAAGACGCTCACCCTTGTTGCCAGCTCGCAGGCGAGCATTGAGGGCACGTGTTACGATGATGTTCGAATCGGCGAATAGGGGTTCTAATGCTTAAACGAGTCTTCTCGCTGTTATCTGCTCAAAAGCGTGCCCTCAGAGCATATAGGAACTGGGTCGAGCGGCTGCCCATAAGCCAAAACTCGATTCTGATTGACCAAGAGAACGGCCTCTCGCTGGACGGAAGCATGTACTACCTAATGCGCGAGCTTCTTACCAAGCCCGAGTATGGTGGATATTCGGTGTACTTTGCCGTCGCGCAGGAGAACAAGGACGAGTTTGAGCGACGGCTTGAGGACCGCGGTCTTTCCCCCGTCCTCGTGGTACGCGGAACAAAGGAGTACCTGTACGCACTGGCAACCGCCAAATACCTCCTTACCGACAACACCTTTCCCACCTACATGGTAAAGCGCGAAGGTCAGGTGTTGCTTAACACATGGCATGGCATTCCGCTCAAGACGCTCGGGCGTAGCGAGAAGACCGACCTCACGAAGTGCGGAAACGTGCAGCGTAACCTAGCGCTCGCGGATTATCTGCTGTTCCCCAACCAAAACATGGAGCGTCTCTTTATGCGCGACTACATGCTGGAAGGCCTTTGCAACGCGCGCATAATTAGGTGCGGGTATCCTAGAAACGAGGCGTTCCACGCATCGCAAGGCCGCGCGGACGGGATTCGTCGCTACGCGTGGCTACCCACCTTTAGAGGCGTGGGAGAAGGGCGCGGCAAGGAGCCGCTATGGCTCATGCCAGCATTGGAGCAGCTAGACGCGTTGTTGCAAGACAACGAGGTGCTGTACCTCAAGTTGCATGCGGTACAGCAGGGGTCGGTGGACCTCAGCCGCTTTGCGCACATCGCGCCGATGCCTACCGACCGCGAGTTGTACGAGGTCCTTGCGCAGTGTGACGGGCTTCTTACCGACTTCTCGAGCGTGATGTTTGACTTTCCCCTGGGCGGCCACAAGGTGGTGCTCTGGGCTCCCGACAAGGACGAGTATGTGCTGGAGCGGGGCACCTACACAAGGATGGAGGACCTCCCGTTTTGCATGGTCTTCTGTGCAGAAGATGCGATACGTGGGCTTCGTTCGCCCAAGTCCTACGACGACTCGGCGCTCATGGAGCAGTGCTGGCCTGGCGAGACGCGCGGCGCGTCGGAATTGGTTTTGCATACGGTTTTGGCAGAAGACAATACCAACGCCACGCCCGCACAAAAGACGTCGTACAACAACGAGACGCTCGTCTACAGCGAGCTTGGCGGTGACTTGCTGGCGCTTAATGCGTTTCTTCTGCCACTTATGGCCAACGGACCCGTGCGCCTCGCGTTTCCTATGAACTGTGGCGTGGGTCACGAGGAGTTCCTAGCATCGCTACCCGAGTCCGTAAGACTCACGCCGCTCTGGGGGCTGCTCTTGTCATCCATACCCGAGCGGATCGAAGTCATCCTTGCAAGCAAGGTTGCCGCCGGACCACTCGCGCATACCGCCGACTCCGTATACTCCCTCGAACGACGACGTTTGTTTGGGAACGTGGTATTTGCCAAAATCGTGGTGCACGATGGCAAGGACTTGCGCTGGACGGATTTCTTCCGTTGGCTGGAAAGGCAATGACGAGCATCGCTTGCTGCGGCGCGCTCACACCCCAAGCACTGCATCGGCGATGCGCTGGGTGGCGTGCCCGTCGCAGGAGCTC
>JAUMWL010000047.1 GCA_030529665.1 Coriobacteriales bacterium | reverse complement strand
CAGGTTCTCGTCGAAGGTCACGTGCGCGTCTGGCACGTACGGGTAGACCTCGCGCTCCATGTACTCGTCCACGTTGGTGAGCAGCGGCACACGCTCCGTGTCCTTGGTGGATGCGTCGTAAATGTCGTTGCCACGACGGTCCCTCTGGACAGGCGCCGTCTCGTCACGCTCGGACAGGGCCTCCGCGATCTTCTTGCGAAGGGCTGCCGTCACGTCGCAGTCCGTAAGGACCTTGCGCAGGTGCGCGTCGAATGTCTGCGGGTCGTAGAAGACCTCGCCCGTCATGTTGGAACGCAACGCCTCTACGATGGCGTCGTAGGTGGGCTTTCCCGTCATGAGCGTGGCGAGCTTCTTCTCCTCGCGCGGCGTGAGCTCGACCTTCTCCTGCAGCTTGGCGATGGCGTCCTCGTCGTACACGCTGTTGAGGGTGCGCCCAGCCAGCATCGCATCCAGGCGGTCCTCCGTTATGGCGTAGTTGCGCCGCATGGGTTGAATTACCGTGTACTCGCGGTACTCAAACTCACGATAGTCGAAGATCTTCACGCGCGGGTCGGAGTCGTCGAACTCCGAGTACAGGCGCACTATCTCCTCGCGGTCGGCCTTCGTGAGCTCGTAGCGCTTCTCGCCCTGGTTCTTGCGCATGGAGTGGCGGATCTCGGTGGCGTCGATGAGCTGGACCTTGCCTTTGCGCCGTTCGCTCTTGTTCTTGGAGATGACCCAGAGGTACACCGCAATGCCCGTGTTGACGAAGGATGAGGGCGATATGGCGATGATTGCCTCGAGCAGGTCGTTCTCGAGCAGCCATCGACGTATCTCCGACTCGCCCGATCCCGCGTCGCCGTTGAAGAGAGGGCTGCCGTTCTCGACAATAACGGCACGCCCGTCGTCGGTGAGCTTGTTAACCGCAGCTTGTAGGAAGAGCAGCTGCGAGTCGTTCTTTTTTGGCAGGCCAGCAGGCCAGCGATGTCGCTGGGAATGCGCCTTGTCCTCGCCGTTGACGTAGCGCTCTTGGTTGGGGTCGGAGGCGCCCTTGCCGCCCCACTCCGAGCCAAAAGGCGGGTTCATTATTGCGAGCCGCATGCTTGTGTTGGGCCAGCAGTCGGTCATGAGCGTGTTCGCAAGGCGGAAGTTCGTGGGATCCTGCCCGCGAATCAGCAGCTCAGCAAGTCCAACTGCATGGGTTTGCGGCATTATCTCCTGCCCATAACACTTTACGATTGCCTGGGGGTTATATCGCTTGACATAGCTCTCTGCGGCAGTTAGCATGCCAGCAGTACCGGCCGCCCCATCATAGACGGTGATAACCTTGCCAACGTCGTAAGTGTCTTCCGCCCCCTCAGCAAGGGCAAGGGCGACCATGGTTCGCACGATGTCACGACTCGTGTAAAACTGTCCGGCCTCAACGTTCTCGTAGAATCTCCGAATGAGGTCCTCAAAGATGCCGCCCATACGTGAGCTGTCAAAACGTTCGGGATAGAGATTCATCGTCGCGAAGTTCTGCACGATTGGGTACAGGCAGTTGCGCTCGTCCATACGCCTAATGTGAGCACGTAGGTTCAAGCCGTCAAAGATTTCCTGCACGTTGTTTGAGAAACCATCGAGGTAGGCATCGAAGTTTGCTGCAAGGTTGTCCGAATCGTTTAGGAGCTCCGCGAGTGTAAACTCGCTCACGCAATAGAAGGATAGTTTGGCATCGCGACACAGGGCCTTTGGCGCACGGTTGGGGTCGGCCTTGTACGCGGCCAAGACCTTGTCTTTGGTTGGCTCTAGCGTGCACTCTAGACGGCGCAGCACTGTCATGGGGATGATGACGTCGCCGTACTTGTCGGGCATGTACGTGCCCCGCAGCACGTTGGCATTTGCCCAAATGCGGTTCGCCTCGTATGTGATGTCTTCTGTTTCCTCTACCCAAAGGCTTGTATCCATGTACGCACTTCCTCTTGATGCCTAGGTATTCCATGTCGAGGGTAGCACCGCTTCCCCCGTCAGCACCACGTCCAAGCTTCGTTAGGCGGCGAACAGCTCGTCTAGCTCCTTCAGCGCCTCCTTGAAGCTGTTGTTGGTTATCTTGAGCCCGTTCGAGTCACGGGCCTCTATGACGGGAGGGTAGGACTCTGGATGGTCCTTCATGCGCTGGATTGCGCTCGAGGCGTCACCCTTTCTCTCCATGCTGTGATGCATGGGCCTCACTATGACCGCGCTGTAACTCGAGTTGCGGAGATGCCCGATGGAGCGTCTGTCCAGCTTCGCGTAGTCGAGACGGTACTCGAACCAGTCCTGGTTGAAGCCCGCCTTGTGTGTGATGCTGCGCAGCTTGTCCACCGACACCATGCTCGCACCCATAACGAGCACCTTATGCGCCAATACGCCCTGGGCATCCGCCTCGTCGAGGCCGAGCGCCTGTACCAGCAGGTCGATGGTACCGAGCCTGCCGAGCATGGAGACAAGCGCGGTCACCGTGTCGCCTCCAATCCGCCTTTCCATGCGGTCGATGAGCTCTATTGGGTCGTATGTCCCGTAGGGCATGTTCATACCTCCACTAATCCAACAGGTCCTGCAGGTCCTTGCGCGCCCTCTCGAGGCGCTCCTTGGTAAGCCGTATCTCCTCGAGCTTGCTCTGGTACGACCACACCACGTCTTCGGTCTCGTATGGCTCGAGGTACGGTATCTCGACCTCCCTCAGAGTCTTCGCCGAGATGGACAGCACCGCGCCGCCAGAAGACGCCCTGTCCAGCTCCCACATGCCTCGCGAGCTCTGCAGGTACGCCGCGAGGTAGTAGGGATCGATATCCTCTGGGTTCACCCTCACTACGAAAATGTTCGAACTCGGCACTATGATCGTGCCCTCGGGTACGTCCGCGACGGCTATGCGGTAGGGCTGGCCGATTCTGCTGATGAGGAGATCGCCGCTCCTGAGCGCATGCTTCTGAAGCTTGGGCGTAAGCTCCGAGAGGAAAGGCAGATCGTCGCGCACGAGTCCATCCTCGATGCCTGTCGGCGCAAGGTAGCGTACGCCAGTGTCGTATGTCACCGTCATGTCGTCCAGCTCGCTCGCCTTGAGGGTCACGCCGCGGTTGATCGAGACCACGTGCTCGCCTAGCTCGTCGGGGTCGCAAGCCATGTCGTAGCCGTCGTAGCCGATGGTGTTGTCCAAGTACTTCATGTCGAGCTTGTAGCGCGCCGACGCGATGGCCCCCGCCGAGGCGGTGCAGCTGTGCACGCCCTTGCTAAGGTTAAAAAAATCCCAGTCCCCAACCCTTACTATCTTTCTACACGCAACTGTCACCGGCCTGAAGCCCTTCTCCTCATCAAAGAGTTCTGGATGTTGCTTACGCTCCGCCTCCTCGTCATATGTTTCGTCACGCACATACGTCGCGATGACCTCGACCGCCTTGTCCGACAAGGTGTTTTTGCGCCTGCCTTCGACCGCCAGTCCCGTCACATCGAGGAAATGCACATCACCACAGCCGCTCGCGAGCACGACGAGGTTGCAGCCCGCGCTCGTGTCGTGCAGCATGTTCCTGGGCAGCTTGACCACGTTCCGAATCCATCCGCTCTCGACGAACCCGGCGCGCACCCCCTCGTCGCTCACGTTCACAAGGGCTCCGTCGGACATGAGCACGACCCCCATGCCGCCATCCCGCAGGGTGTCGATGACGAGCTGGTTGAACACCCAGTCGAAGACCACGGGCCTGCCGTAGCCAGCGCCACCCGACGCGACCTCCCGGAGCCAGGCGCTGTCGCTCTGAATCCTCGGGAAGCGCATGCCGATTGGGTAGTGCGAGAACACTTTGTCGTATTCCGGACCTGAGTCGGCGAAGTCGAACAGGTCGGTCACTTGTACGGAAACGATGTCGTCTAGTTTCAAAGCATGCATCCTGAGAGCTGCTACCGCTGCAGCCGTGGGATTGACCTCGTATCCCACGTAGGTCGCCCCGGGATGGCGCGAAGCGGCATAGGCGAGGAAGAACCCCTGACCGCAGCCGTAGTCGGCGACCTCCTCGCCGTCCGCGATCTCGAGGACCTCGGTCGCAACGACCACTATCGGGGAGGGGGTGACGGACTCCCGCATGATGGCGAAGTTGCCGGCGTCGGCGTGCGCCACGAACGCCCACGCGTCGTCTGGGTCCACGTCCGCGAGTCGCTTGCCCGAAACACCTCATTTTCGTGGGGCACGCAACGAAACGAAAAGTATCATCCTTATCCTGCCCGCACTATCAGCCTGCACCCATTCAGGCATCGCACCATGGAGGGAACGTGATAGTCATCAACGCGCATTGGATTCACGAACGACTCGCCTGTGGCGCTGTCCTTACCCTCAAGCGACATGCCTGGCCGCACTTCTTAATGGCGCAGCTACCTGATGACAATACGTCGAACCCACTCGCCGATTAGATTTCCTGCGCAGTGTCCAGCATCTAAGGCGGCCAGTAATTCAACGCCCACATCGTCCTCTATCCCGTGGACTCCACAAAGGCCAAGCAGAACTCCACTTCACCGTCGAGAATCCGGTATTTGCAACGCATGTGTCCACGATCTGTATGTTTTGCTACTCGTATGCAGATTGCGCCACGTTCCGCCCTCGTTGCCTACCACACGCGTGTCCTCAAACGATAGGCCCTTGTCCTCCCAGTCGAGATTGAATTGCATCCACGCATTCCACTAGCGATTCTGCCACTCCCGAAGCAACCTCCAGTCCGCTTGAGGTCGGGATATAACGGTCCTGCTTTGTCTTCGGGGGCTTGGAGTATGTGCCGCTCTTGTCGCTCACGGATGTGCAGCAACCGATAGAAAAACTGCTATGTACGTCACATATTCACACGCATTCATAGTCAATGGCAATTTGTCAGGATTTCTATATACTATTTCTGACAAATGGCAAAGGAGGCATCATGAGCGCAGCAAAAGAGATCGCAAAGAGGATAGAGGAGGCGCCGCCTGGAACAGTTTTCGTTCCTTCAGATTTTCACGATATTTCTAGCGCCGACAACGCAAACGCCGTCCTTTCACGAATGACAAGAAAAGGCGAAATCTTGCGCGCTACCCGCGGCGTCTATGTCAAACCAAAGCATATTGCCATCTTGAACGAGGCTGTGCCCCCTTCCCCCAACACAATCGCCCATGCCATCGCACGAAACAACCGTTGGCGCATAGCCCCTTCGGGCAACACCGCCCTCAACCGCCTCGGGCTCGACACGCAGGTACCCGCTGTATACGAATACGTAAGCAGCGGTCCATACAAGACCTATCAGTACGGCAAGTTCACAATAAAGCTGCGCCATCGGGCAAACAGGGACCTGCTCGAATGCTCTACCACCACCTGCCTCGTCATACAGGCGCTGAAAGAACTCGGAAAGGAATCGGCAGACCACGGTCTTGCCCGTCTACTCGCAGACAAACTTTCCTGCGATGATGTTTTGAGGTTCTATGACGAAACTCGCGGAACCACCGCATGGGTATTCGAGTTCGCCAAGATGCTACGAGAGGAGAAGGGATGCTAAACGTTGTAACCATGCCCATTAGCGAGCTTACAGCGCTTGTGGAGCTCGGAACAGCCGAGACGGGACTTCCCGAGGCAATCATAGAAAAGGACCTTTGGGTCTGTTACATACTCGATTACCTCTTTCATCGTAGCAGCTTTGCCAACTCGATGATTTTTAAAGGAGGCACGAGCCTTTCCAAAGCTTACGGGTTGATAGAGCGCTTCTCCGAAGACGTTGACCTCATACTTGACTGGAGGCGACTTGGTTACGGATATGACGAGCCGTGGCAGGCCCGATCGAACACGAAACAGGAGAGGTTTAAAGCAGACACAATCGCACGAACAGAATCATGGCTGTCTAGCCACTTCGTACCAGCGCTCAAGACTGGGTTGTCGGCTGAACTGGGAATCGAGGCAAACGTGCGTATGGCTAACGACAGCGAGACCGTGCTCTTTGCCTATCCGCACACATACTCATCTCCATCCACACTCGAAGTTATCAAGCTCGAAGTTGGCCCACTTGCCGCATGGACCCCTAGTGAATCCGCCGCGATTACGCCATACCTCGCAGAGCTTCACCCTCAACTATTTGAAATGCCATCAACAACAATTCCCACGGCACTGCCAGAGCGCACCTTCTGGGAGAAGGCGACTATTCTACACCAGGAGGCGAACCGTCCAGAGAGCAAGGCACTCCCACGTAGATACGCACGTCACTACTATGATATGTATCGTCTTGGTCACTCCGACGTTCTATCCCGGGCGCTCTTGCACGCGGAACTCTTGGAGAAGGTTGTGGCGTTCAAGGAAAAGTTCTACCGCACACCGTGGGCAAGACTATCCGAAGCCAAGCTCGGTACGTTGAAACTAGCGCCTCAGGCAAACAGGCTCACTGAATTGGATTCAGACTATCGTTCCATGAGGTCAATGATCTTTGGTAGCGCGCCAAGATTTGACGAGGTTGTGTCTTATATGCATGAGCTTGAGACCATCATCAACAGCGCGTAACAATAACTTTACTCACAAACTGCAAGGTTCAACGGCCCACCATTGGCTGCCAGATGCAAACGCCCACACGTGCGGTTTTTGGTGCCGCCAACCTAGGTTCGAATCCTAGTGCCCCAGCCACGAGTTTTCGCAGGTCAGTCGCGTTTTGCGGCTGGCCTGTTTTGCTTGGCACCTTAGCCAACCACAAAGTGATGGGTCTCTTCCCAGTGACGGCGCTGAACCACGTCGGCCGAGAGGTTGGCGTGGTCATACACCACCGACCATTGCGTGTTGCTCGTGATGTCGTCGGGCTTTGGCAGTTGCGAGGACTGCTGCAGGCAGTCCCACACCGTATTACGACTATACGCGCCGTCCTCACGACAAAGGATGTCCAGAATGGTCTCAAAGCGATCATAGCCATGCCCGTATTTCTGGGCTTCCTCGCTCAGGTACACGTCCTGTCCATACATTATGTAAAAGTTCGTGATGACGTTGATTGGCGTTACCGTCATCGTGCGCTCGGGGGTGTTGCAGTCGTACTCCACAGTCACGGCCTTGCCTGTGGCATCGCTAATGAAGAAGTGATAATCGCGTCCCATGAGGGCAAGCATGTCGTAGTGCCCAAGCAGCTCCACTGCCTCGTCCGTCGTTGCCGCACGATCGAGCACAAGGCGCATCACGAGCGAGGTGGAGAGCATCGGCTTGCCCGTGTGCTGCACCGTTGGCTCGCTGTCGAGCGTAAGGACCGACACCGTAACGCCCTGGCTGTTGATGCCATCCAAGCAGATGAACGGTGCGGTAAGGCACGCCAAGCGCTTCTTGAGACTTTCGGTGGGATTCACCACGCCTATGTTGTCGAGAGCCGCAAACGCGATCGACTCGTATCCGTGCTTCGGCGTGCAATGCACGAGCATCATAGAGGTGTCGCGTCTAAAGTCGTAGTTGCGTCCCGTGAGCCACATGCCATCAACCGTTTGAATCTGAAGCGCACTGCACCCAAATGACGGAACGTCTATGTGTACCGGCACAAAGGGCAGCGACTCGGCAAGCACCGCACGTACGTAACCCGCCGAGTCCTTGTAGCCCCTTCGCTCGATGCGGTCGATGTCGTAGTCATACGTCACGTCCATGGCATAGATGCCGTAGCCGTCTTCGCTGCGCGCGACTTTGCGAATCGAGGCCGCCGTCTGCAGGCGGGTACGGTACAGAGCCGCCACGCCGCCCGCCGCCACCGCCAGACCGGATAAGAGTACCTTACCTACCCGCATAACTTTCTCCTTGTGACGTAGCCAAGCATTGGGGATACTCCCCTTTGCTTGGCACGTTAGCGCTCTTCCAACAAGGTGAAGAACTTTATCACATCGGGCTTGTCAAGGACACGCACGGGTTTGAGCTGGTTCTCGTTTATGCCCATCTCGTACATCTTCATCTCGCGGTGGAACTGGAACGTCTCCTTTTGAAGGAAGATGAGCTTGGGCTCGCCCATGTTGCCGCCCACCACGTAATGCGCGTACGAGGTGGAGGCGCGAGTGAGCTCTGCCGACATGATGGCTTGGCACTCCTCGTAGCGCTCCTTGGGCACGACCTCCTCGGGCTCCAAGAGCACCACGTAGCGGCCCGGCTCGGCATCACGGTCGGGATACATGCAGAAGTCAATCACGTTTATGCCGGTCTTGCGCTCAAAGGACCGCACGGCCGAAAGCAGGTGGTCCTCCGTGAACTTCTCGCCCGCAATGGAAATGATGTTCTTCTTGCGGTACTTAAACGTGACCATGGGTGACTCGTTGTAGAAGCCAATCACACGAACCACGTCGCCCATGCGATACCTGTAGAACCCGGACTGGTTGGTGATCACGAGCTCGTAGTCCTTGCCCTCCTGCACCTCGTTAAAGAGGACCGTCTTTGCGTCGGGGGCCTCGTCGTCGTCCTTGCCGTTGACGACGGGAATAAACTCAAAGAAGCAACTGCCCGGCAAAAGAACGTAGCACTGGTCGTGCGGGTGACGCGCAACGCCAAAGATGCCCTCCGACGAGACGTAGCTCATGGTGTAGTACGGAATGTTGCGTCCGCTGTACTCCTGCAGCTTGCGCGCGTACGAGCTAAAGTTACCCGCCCAAATGGACGAGATTCCCGAGAGCTTGGGCCAAATGCGCTGCATGACGGTGTTGTCAAAGCCCTTTTGGAACTCGCGCTCCAGCTCATCGGCACGCGCCGGGTCTGGCGCGAGGTCGGCCTCCAGCTTGGCACGCAGCTCGTCCGGCATAAGGACCTCAGAGTTGATGGTCCCCTCGCGAATGTCGTTAACGAGTACCTGCCACTCGTCCTTTATGTAGTTCATAAGGTCAAGCAGCGCCGGAATGTAGGGACCCACGATCTGCGTCACGTTGCGTTGGGCCAGGCCATAGCGGGCATGGAGGTACTTAAAGTTGGCGCTGCCGGTGCAGGCAAACACGTCAAGAGGGGTGCAGGCAAAGAAGGGCATTGCCTTTAGGGCCTCGTCGTTAAGGCACGCGGCGCTGATTGAGCCAAACATAGTTCCGTCGGGCAAGGGCGTCTGCGCAAAGTTCATCATGGCGAGCCAATACCCGTCGGGGACGTTCTTTAGCAGGGTGTTCTTGTAGAACTCCGAGATCACCGAGACAAACATGCTGGAGGAATGGTCGCGAAAGACCTGCAGGCCCCTGTCCGACACGGGGATCTTCTTTGGCGCGCCTGAGGTGCCCGAGGTGCTGGCATAGTAGACCACCGGGTACGCGGTGAGGACGTTCTTCTGGCCTTCCTCCGTCATGCGCGTAATGGCGTCCTCGTAATCATCGTACGTCGTAAGGGGCACCTGCTCGCGATACGCATCCACGTCATGGATGCTTGCAAAGCCGTACTTCTTGCCGTACTCGGTGTCCTTGTTGTCGTCAAGCAGGCGAAAGAGAAGCTCGCGGTTGGTCTGCTCTGCCACGCGGCTGCTCGCATCCACCGCATGCAGCACCTTGTACGACCGTTGCTTGAGGACCGTCGACACCACGTGATTCATCTGGCCCTTGGCTATTGATGCTGCCGCTTGGCCTAGGGTATCTCTTATTGACATGACTCTCTCCTACTCGATGGTCATAAACTGGGCGAGCTTGGTCACGGTGAGCACTTCCAGCACGTCGGCAGACGCGTTGCGCACGTGCACGGCGCCCGGCTTGCCCAACGCCTTTTGCGTGGCCAGCAGCACGCGCAATCCCGCACTCGAGATGAACTCAAGCTCGGCAAAGTCAAAGACGACCGCGGACACTCCCTCAAGGGACTCGCTTACCTCATCTTGGAACTCAGATGCGTTGCCGGCGTCGATGATGCCAACAGGTGCAAACATAAGCGTCGTTCCCTCAACCGCCTTGTTGAACGTGGCCATGTTCCTCTCCTTAGTTTTGATATCCAATCCCTCTTGTATTATGGCATACGAATGTGGGCTACAATCACATATAAGGGGACGGTAGCGGTGGAAGGTGCAAGAATGCGCGATGTTCTGTTTTGGAAAGGCTTGCTGGCTTCTGAGCGTTCTCGCATGCGCGTTCTCTGCTTTGCTGCGGTGCTGGCATTCTCCGTGTCCATGAGCTTCTTGCAGTTGGGGTTCGTGTCCGTCGCACCCTTTGGCCCTAGACTGTGCTATGCCATGGGGCTATTGGTACCCATCGTGGCGGCTTCGCTTTTGTTTGGCGTCTGGCTTGGCGCGCTCGAGGGCCTGCTCGCTGCCGTGGCAATGTGCGTGCACGCATGGCTCGAGCCGCTCAACATAGTCGAGAAGTGCCTGGTGTTTTCCATGACACCAGCATTTGTCGCCCTCTACACGCTGGCAGGATTCTTCTCTGGCGTCCTGTTTGCCATGGCGCTTCGCAACGAGCCTCGCGGGGTCAAGCGCTCGCTTGTGCTGTTGGCCGCCTGTGTTGTGCCTGCGCTCGCGGCAAGCATCGTGTTTGACGGAAGCGTGCATGCCGGCTCCTTCGATACCTTCTTTACGCATGCTGATCTGGGTTCGCCCATGGCGCAGGTGGTGTGTGACCTTGCGCTCATGGCGTGTGCCACGTTGGCCTGCGATGCCATAGCCATGCGCTGGTACGAGCGACGCCCGTACATGAGCGCACGCACCATCGTACGCTCGCAGATGATCAGCGTTCTTGCGGTCGTCTTTGTCGCAACGCTTGCCACATGCTTTGTGGCGATCACGCGCGCCGATCGCAACGACGCATATCGCGGCATGCAATCGACGCTTGCCTACGTGCGCGATCAATGCCTCGAGCGATGGGCGCGGGCCGACGAGCTGGAAGCGTCGGGCGAGCTCGGCAAGCTTTCCCAGGGCATGCGCCAGACAATTATGGACGACGTCTCGGTGCGCAGTGCCGTGGAGGAATACTCTCAGGATCTAGGTACGCTCGTAATCGTCAAGGACGGTCTGGTGCTCTGCTCAAACAGCGAAGCGTATCCGACGGGCGAGGCCTTTAGGGACGCATTTGGGCAGGACGCCACGGAGTTCGTAACGTCGCTTGCCCGCTCGTCCTCCATGGAGCAGACCCTCATGGTCAATGCTTCCGACAAGGCAGAACTTGCCTACGCATGTGCCGATGCCATCCGCGAGGACTCGTACGTGCTCATGGAGAGGGGCTTCTCGAGTGTCTTTGACCAGCGCCGCGAAACCATGGCGGGAGCCACGCTGGTGGCGCTTGTCATGATTGCGGTCACATACCTGCTTGGGTCGCGCCTGTTGCAAAGGGTGCTCATGGGGCCCATTCAGCGCACGAACGACTCGCTCGAGCAAATCGTGCAAGGTGACCTCAACGTAATCGTGAGCGAGACGGGAAGCGTGGAGTTCTCCTCGCTCTCGGCCGAGATTAACCAGACGGTGGACACCCTAAAGGGATGGATTGACGAGGCGGAGCGACGCATGGAGAGCGAGCTTGCCGCCGCACGCGCCATCCAAGAGAGCGCGTTGCCAAAGACGTTTCCGTCGATTCCCGATGCCTTTGAGCTCTATGCCTCCATGGTGCCCGCTCGCGAGGTTGGTGGCGACTTTTACGACTTCTTTGCATTGAACGACCACACGATTGGGTTCCTCGTTGCCGACGTAAGCGGAAAGGGAATCCCCGCGGCGCTCTTTATGATGCGAGCAAAGAACGAGCTGGCCACTCGCATGAAGTCGGGCATCGACTTGGTAGATGCCATCGCACTCACAAACGAGCATCTGTGCGAAGGCAACGATGCGCTCACCTTCGTTACGGTGTGGGCGGCAACGTTTGACTGGCATACGGGCACGCTCACGTTCGTCAATGCGGGACACAACGAGCCGCTGCTGTTGCACAACGGCCGTTGGGAGTGGCTGCGCGAGAGCGACGGACCGCTTATGGGGTTCTCGGAACTCGCCACGTTTGCGAGTCGCACCCTTACGCTTGGCGCCAACGACGAGCTGCTGCTCTTTACCGACGGCGTAACCGAGGCCATGAACACCGATCGCAAGCTGTATGGAGAAGGCCGCCTGGAGGAGCTGGTCAACGCACATGCCGAGCTGGCTCCGCGCGACCTCGACGATGCGATTCGTGCCGACGTGGCAGCGTGGGCCGCGGGAGCCGTGCAGTCGGACGACATCACCATCCTAACCTTCCGCGTGCTCTGAGCAGGGTAGTGGAAACCGTGCCGCTTACGCCGCATGTAGGAGCACACATCGTCGAAGACGGCGTCGTCGCCTTCAATGTGCAGGAGCCCGCCCGGAATTGCGCTCGATTATAGCACGTGCGACGTAGATGGCACCTTATATCAGCCATTTCGCCCGAAGGGCTGTGCCACTTGCGCCTGCACAAATAGCGGCTTAAACTGGGGCATACACTTCCGGAAGCATGGAGGGCTGGCATGGACGAAAGGCGGCGGCCAACATATCAGCGCAAGAGCGAGTCCTCAGACTCTGCGTACAAGCGCGCTCTGTGGGATGCCGCGTTTGGCCTTCAGGAGGTAGATGGGCTGCGTCCCTCTTCGTACGTTCGCACCCTTGCAAACAAGAACGTGGTCGGCGGCATCTCGCTCGAGCAGGTGGGGCAGAGCCTCGACGCCTACTACAGGGAGGAGAGGAGCGTCTGTGGCGAGCCTGCGCGCACGGAGGAGGCCGACAAGGTGAGCCACCGCATCGTCCAGCTTCTGGGGGACGGCTCGTTTGCCTTGGACTCCCACATGCTCAACGTGATACACGCCCACCTCTTCCAGGGAATCGACGACGAGTCGTACGCTCCCGGCGTCTTCAAAACCGAGCAGCTCATCAAGTGTGAGCGCGTCCTCAACGGAGACAGCGTGCTCTATGGTGCGCCGGCGCTCTACCAGCGGTCGCTCAACATGCTCTTCACGCGCGAGATGGAGCACGCATACGACGGCTACGAGGACGGCCCCGCCCTGAGCTGGGCGGACGCCACGGCGCTCGCGCGGTTCGTGTCGAACGTCTGGATGGTCCACCCGTTCTATGAGGGGAACACGCGCACGGTGGCCGTCTTCCTTGCGCTGTACCTGCGCTCTATGGGCTTCGATGTGAATAACGAGCCGTTCCAGCGGCACGCGTCGTTCTTCCGCAGCGCCCTCGTACGGGCGACCTACCAGAACCGTCCGATAGGCGTGGGGCTGGATGCGTCGCACCTCGTTGCGTTCTTGTCCAAGCTGGTGGAGGATCCCCATGTCAAGCTCGATTACGAGGCCCTGTGGTGCGTGCCCCTCTTTGAGCATCCCGAGCGCGTGCGCAACGTTTCGATGGCAGACGCGGCCCCTGTCCAGGCGCAGCTCAAGCGCGAGGGGATCACGAGTCGGCTGTTGGCGTCGCGGGGTGCTGACAATCTAAGTTATCTGGCTAACGGCGGGGATGCTGTTATGACAAACGATCGGCGATAAGGGGCTTAGCCCCCTTTCGCCGATCAGCCTCTTTTGGCCAATCTAACGCGAGCAACCGTAACGTGCTCAGTGACGAGCGACAAACACCACGTCGCTTGCCAGCTCGCGCACCCTGCGCACGATGGCATCCATACGCGCCGGGGAGATGTTTGGGTTCTGTCCCAGCACGTCGCCCATGCAGTCGCAGAAGTCCGCAAGCGCCTCCTCTCTCACCCAACTAAGGTGGCCCTCAAAGAGGCGCAGCTGACTGTAGGGGCGCATCCCGTTGTACTTAAAGGGCTTGGCCGTGTACTTAAAGTCAACAGGCAGCTCCAACTGCGGCACGTCCGACCACAGACAGGCGCCGGTGTCGAATATTGGCGCAAGCCGTGTTCCGCGCAGCGTCTCCACGTTGCGCATTACGCCAAAGTTACGCCAGTGACGGTCACGGTTTGCCAAGATGTAGTCGCAGGCAAACATACGCGCGAGGCCGTCCATTACGTTGGGGATGCCCAGCTCCTCGCAGCATCGCACGTAGAACATGAGGTCGCTCTCGTTGTTGCTCTGCTTGCGTCGCCGGATAAGATCGTAGGCGCTCACCAGCTCCTCGTCATCGCGCAGCATGTTGTCGCAGGCGCTGTACACGCGGCGGTCCTCCACGAGCAGGCGGTACTCGGTATAGGTGCCCGGCTCCAGCAACCTGCGATGGAGCTCGGTTGCCACGACCTCGTTGTATGGCTCTTGGTTAACGAATCCAACGCCCGACTTTACGAGGACGCGCGCACCGTCGATGATCTTCCACTTTTTGCGAAGGTCCCCGCCAACGGTGGAGCTTGGCGAGGTGAGGTTCACATGTGCGTAGTCGAGGCGTTCCATCGACGCACTGGAGTCCTGACCCAGTGTGAGGATGCCCAAATCATCCGAGAAGTCATTGTCAAAGAAGTTGATGTCTTCCCAGCGCTGAGGCGCATCCACGTCGTCGATCCAGTAGCGGTCGGATAGCGAGAGACCAAAGTTGCGCTCGGCAAGCTCCAACGTCGAGTCCAGCTTAAGGTTCTCAAGAAGGCGCTCCACCTGCTCGCGCGAAGCCGGGATGGCACGATGACGCCACCAGTAGTTAAGGTCGCGCCTGCTCGTGTTACCGCGCTCGTCAAAGAGACCCAGCGGCGCATGTGCGGCATCGATCACCTCCACGATGCGCGTGGCAACGTGCGACTCCAGGTCGTACTCAAACTCGAGCACCGGATAGTCCCTGTTCATGAGCCTATAGCACGCCATCATCGCACCCCCATCGCGTTAGGGGGACGTTTCTGTTGACACGCCCCCGCACACATTTGCTGCTATCGCCCGCAGCAGCGCTTGTACTTCTTGCCAGAGCCGCAGGGACAAGGATCATTGCGCCCCACCTTCTTTGTGGAGCCGTCCGGGTTGTAGAACACCGGACGAGAACCCAGCCCGCGGCCCGACTGCCGCTGGCTTGCGACTTCGTTAGGTGACCACCCGTTGTTGGGCCAGATTGGCAGCCCGTTGCACATGTTCTGCCATAGTGTGAGCAGCGGTTGCACTTGGCTTTCATCGGGAACAAAACCGCGCTTCTCGAGCGTCTGGAAGAAGGCGTCCACACTGCCCTTTACAAAGCCAAACATCTGCTCCGTAAGGAGCTCCTCCATGACCCCATCCGCAAAGAAGTAGTCGTCCTCATCGTCGGGAACATGCTCGTCCAAGAACGTTCGCAACGCCAGCGCCGGAGGCTGTGCCTGCCTCCAAGAAAACAGCGAGTCGTACGAAACCATCTCCTCAGTTACGGGCCTGGACTTCTTGCTGGATTGGATATTGAGCAGACCAGCAAGAAGGTCCGTGAGGGGGCCTTCCATCACATATTCGTCGGGATAGGGATCTTCTTCCCTGTTCTCCTGATACATTGCGAGCAGCTCGTAATGAAGCAGGTATTCTCCCTCGTCAGTCTGCAGCAACGTCGCGCCAACTTGCTCGTCCTCCATGCAGTCCAAGAGCGTTTCGTAAACCTCGTCCTTTGAGTGACTGCCGTCGTCGAAGTTCCGCACAAACTCGTCTAGTGCCTCTTCGAGCTCCACGATGCCACGCAATTCCGTTACGCACTCAAAGTACGCGGACACCCGTCGCAAATAGCGCGCGTGCGAGAATGCCTGTTCCCAATCGAGCTTACGTGCAAGCGGCACGACCTCGCGAGGCATCACCACATGAAATGTGCCCTCAGTATGGAACAGGCAGCACAGACCCTCCACGGATACGGGCACCACGTCCGGGGAAGGCAGCGGATCGTCCGGGCAGGTACGATACCCACCTTCCTCCGCGAGGATGCGCATTCGCTCAATCTGTGGCTCGACGAGGTTATTAATAATGTGTTGCAGGTGGCTTGGGTCTTGGAACCTCACCACTTCGTTCTTTGCGGTCTGCTCAAAGGCGTTGGTGCTTTGCAGCTCATCCCTAAACGCAAGCGCACGCTTCAAGCCGTCCGCACCGGCCTTTCCGTGCGACTGGAAGTCCTCGATGAGTTTTTCCGCCGATGCTTGTATCTTTTGGCGGGTCACCTTTGCGTATAGTTCCTCGATCTCCTGCAGGCCAAAGACCGGCTCCCCCGGCAAGCACGAGTCGATGAGGTGTCGTTTGCGGGAGAGCGGGCCATCCCCGTCATCGGGGTGCAGCTCCTTCATGTGTCGACGGATGACCTCCTCGCGCTCCTCTTCGCCAAGCCCGGCCAGCGCGCCGCGATGCTGACCCTCGAGCAGGCCGTTCGCACGCTCCTCCATCTCGATGTCTTGGCGAAACCGCTCGAGCTCGTCCTCCACCTTCTTCTTGCGGATTGCAGGCACAACGTCGCAGAACTCCTGGCCAGTCCTTATGATTCGTCCCGCTGCCAAGGCCTCGTCCAAGCTCTTCTGGAAGACGTCCAGGATCTTTTGGTCTGGCTCAAACGGCAACTGCTCAAGCATCTGGTCGTACACTACGTAGTCGTCAAACGGCAAGAGCGTGGTACGGGCAAGCACGGGAATTCGGGGCAGAGCCGAAGCAATGTCCACCGACATGCCGCACACCTCCACGGCGTACTCGTCCGCAAGGAACCGCAGCTTTCCGTCTTTGCAGCGCGCAATGTACACGATGGCGGTGTGGGCGCAGGACCACTTCTTGACTCGGTCCAGATCCGCCGCAGACAGGTTGTCGGGGTTCTCGCGCACGTAGTCGTCAATAATATCGAGGCTCTTCCACAGCTCGTCCGTGGTAAGGCGCTCGCCCACCTCGGAAATGCCGCGCGGCGGCTCGCCGTTAAAGAACTCGTCGTCGCTTACGACCCGCAGGCGATGATGCGCATATACGCCCAGAAGATCGAACAGCCTGAAGAAGCGCATGGCCATTCGTAGGGGAAGCTTCATGGGTACTCCTCAGTGTCAGGAACAAAACATGCTTCGCAGCATCGTATCACACCCCAAGACAGCATAGCCATGATACCGTCCTCGCACGCCCGCTCGCCTAAACCCACAGACGCGCGCTCGTTCTTCTTTCATACTCTATGAGTATGGGTTTTATCAAAGGTCTTATTGGCAGGCGCACCGCAAGCCGTTCGCGAGACCTAGAAAGGAGAAGCGCATGAAAACATTGTTCGACCGCACCCAGATTGGCACCATGAAGCTAAAGAATCGCATCTTTATGGCGCCCATGGGAACTACCGGCGAGGCCGACGGCTCCTACTGCAGCGAGGGCATCGACTACTTTGAGGAGCGTGCCAAGGGCGGCGCCGGACTTATTATTACCGGCGCAAACGTGGTGTCCACCAAATACGAGCCGCGTCCCTGCACCGAGCTGAGTGACTTCCACCACGTGGAGCGCCTCAACATGCTCATTGACCGCTGCCATCACTACGGCGCCAAGGTGTGCGTGCAGCTCTCGCCCGGTCTTGGCCGCCAACAGTTTACCGATCCCTTTACCCCGCCTTACTCCGCCGGCGCGGTAGGCGCGTTCTGGTTCCCCAACCTCATCTGCAAGCCGTTTGATGTGGAGGACATCCACTACCTGGTGGAGCGCGTGGGCTACTCCGCGAGCCTTGCCGTAAACGCCGGTGCCGACAGCGTTATGCTGCACGCCTACGGCGGTTACCTGCTGGACCAGTTCCACTCCGTCCAATGGAACAACCGCACCGACGAGTACGGCGGCAGTTTGGAAAACCGCATGCGCTTTACGCTTGAGTGCATTGAGGCCATGCGCAAGAACATCCCCGCTGGCATGCCCATTTTGGTTAAGTTTACGCCGCATCAGCGCGTGGAGGGATTCCGCACGCTGGACGAGGGCGTGGAGATGGCAAAGATCCTGGAAGCCGCCGGTGTGGATGGCCTGCTGGTGGACACCGGCTGCTACGAGGAGTGGTTCCAGGCCATTACCACCATCTACTCCGCACCGGCGCACAAAAAGGACGTGCAGGCGGCCATTCGCAAGGTGGTGGACGTCCCGCTGTTTGGCGACGGCAAGTACAACGACCCCGCCGAAGCGCAGGCCGTGGTGGAGGATGGCATTCTGGACTACGTGGGCCTTGGCCACCAGCTGCTGGCCGACCCGTATTGGCCCAAGAAGGTCCAAAAGGGTCACCCCGAGGACATTCGTCCCTGCATTGGCTGCAACGAGTGCCTGCTGGCGGGCTTCTCGGGCAAGCACTACTACTGCGCCGTCAACCCGCAGTGCTATGCCGAGAAGGCCTACGCGCTGCCCAAGGCCGACCCTGCCATCAAGCGCTCGGTGCTCGTGATTGGCGGCGGCCCCGGCGGCATGGAGGCGGCCATCACCGCAAAGCAGCGCGGCTTTGACGTTGAGCTGTGGGAGAAGTCCGACCGTTTGGGCGGCACGCTGTGGGCAGCCGGTGGTCCCGACTTTAAGGCCGACGTAATCAAGCTCATCGAGTCGCTAGAGATCCAGTGCAAGAAGCTCGGTGTGGACGTAAAGCTGGGCAAGGAGGCCACACCCGAGGCCATTTCCCAGGTAAAGGTGGACAAGATCATCCTTGCCGCCGGCTCCACGCCTGCCATGCCGCCCATCCCTGGCATCGAGACCGCCACGCTTGCCTGTGACTACCTTACGCACGACGCCACAGTGGGCAAGAACGTGGTGATTATCGGCGGTGGCCTTGCCGGCACCGAGGCGGCTTGCGACATAGCCCCCAATGCCGAGAGCGTGACCATCGTAGAGATGATGCCCGACATCCTGTTTACTGCCGCGCACTGCCTCAACAACGACCAGCACCTGCGCAAGATGGTGGCCGAGCGTGGCGTTAAGGTGATTGCGGACGCCAAGGTGACAAACATTGCCGCAGATTCCGTTACCTACCAAAAGGGCGGAGAGACCTGCACCCTCGCGTGCGACACCGTGCTCAACGCGGCGGGATTCCGTGCAGCCGACCAGCTCGAAGACGCCTGTCTGGCAGTGTGCGACGAGGTCGCCGTGGTGGGCGACGCCGTTGGCCCGCGCAAGATCCTGGATGCCGTCCACGAGGGCTACCACGCCATTCGCGTGATGGAGTAACCACGTTGGCGGCGCGGGCAGCGCGGCGGCGGTGTAGCGGCCGTACGTCGGCGGCGCGGCGCTCGTGCGCTACCCGCGAGTTGTCCATACACCGCCACAACGTTTTCTTGGGGAGAGGAGCATGCTCTTCTCCCCTTTTTTCTCACGCTTGGCGCAATTACCGACCAAGAACCCTGGAACCAAGCCCTGGACGACAAGAGAGTTTTGCTGGCACCTACCACCTACCACAGGTGTCTGCGTTACGGCACATGAAGACCAAGCACAGCCCAAGGCCAACTTCGACCTTGCCAAACGACCCACCATACCGGGCCTTCATCGCGATTCAAGCACTGCTTGAAGTAACGTGTGCTGTCTTTGCGAGCTGTGTGGCTCGTTCACCGGGAGGCGTGCTGTCTTTCGAGCTGTGTGGTTAGGCCTAGAGCGGGCGTGCTGTCTTT
>JAUMWL010000313.1 GCA_030529665.1 Coriobacteriales bacterium | reverse complement strand
CGAACGCCTTGCCGTGACGGGCCTCGTCGCGAGCCATCTCGTGCACGGTGTCGTGAATGGCATCAAGGTTGAGGGCCTTGGCGCGCTTGGCAAGGTCGGTCTTGCCGGCGGTGGCGCCGTTCTCGGCCTCAACGCGCATCTCGAGGTTCTTCTTGGTGGAGTCGGTTACGACCTCGCCCAGCAGCTCGGCGAACTTGGCGGCGTGCTCGGCCTCCTCAAAGGCAGCGGTCTTCCAGTACTCACCGATCTCGGGATAGCCCTCGCGATAGGCAACGCGCGACATGGCCAGGTACATGCCCACCTCGGAGCACTCGCCCTCAAAGTTGGCGCGAAGGTCGGCAATGATGTCCTCGGGCACGCCCTCGGCCTTGCCAATGCCTACCACGTGCTCGGCAGCCCACGTGAGCTCGCCGTCCATCTTGTTGAACTTCTCGCCGGGGCACTTGCAGATGGGGCACTTGTAGTCGGCGGGCAGCTCGTCGCCATCAATCTCCTCAACGTAACCGCATACGGGACAAACAAACTTCATAATACCCTCCCTTTCTGGGGAATCAGTTCCCCCTATTGGAATATGAGCCACATGGCCTCTCTGAGCTATTAACTCGTTAGTGTTATTGTAATGCCTCACGACCGTATCGTAAGCAGAAAACTGGCAAAAGGAGCCAACGGCACCAAGCAAAGGGGAGCATCCCCATTGCTTGGGCCCATTGCTTGGTCTTAAAAGTCGGCGTTTCCCACGGTACGTGGATGCGGGAGCACGTCGCGGATGTTGTCCACGCCAGTGAGGTACATAACCAGGCGCTCGAAGCCCAGGCCAAAGCCCGCATGCTTGCAACCGCCATAACGGCGCAGGTCCAGATAGTACTTGTACTGGGAGGGCTCCATGCCAAGCTCGGCAATGCGACGCTCGAGCACGTCCAGACGCTCCTCGCGCTGCGAGCCGCCGATTATCTCACCCACACCGGGCACGAGGCAGTCGACCGCCGCAACCGTACGTCCATCATCGTTGAGTCGCATGTAGAACGCCTTTATGGCAGCCGGATAGTCGGTAACAAACACCGGTGCGCCAAAGTGCTTCTCGGTGAGGAAGCGCTCGTGCTCGGTCTGCAGGTCCATGCCCCAGCTAACCGGGTAGTCAAACTTGGTGCCATCGGCAACGGCCCTCTGCAGGATCTCCACGGCTTCGGTATAGGTCACGCGCGCAAACGTGGAGCTGGCCACGTGCTCAAGACGCTTGAGCAGGCCCTTGTCCACAAACCGGTTGAAGAGGTCCAGCTCGTCGGGGCACGTGTCCATAACGTAGCGCAGCACGTACTTAAGCATGTCCTCGGCAAGCGCCATGTCGTCGGCAAGGTCGGCAAACGCAATCTCGGGCTCGATCATCCAGAACTCCGCGGCATGACGGCGCGTGTTGGAGTTCTCGGCACGGAACGTGGGACCAAAGGTATAGATGTCGCCAAACGCCAGCGCGAAGTTCTCGCCCTGCAGCTGGCCCGACACGGTAAGGCTCGCGGCATGGCCAAAGAAGTCCTGCGACCAGTCCACCTC
>JAUMWL010000046.1 GCA_030529665.1 Coriobacteriales bacterium | reverse complement strand
GCAATCACAGCACGCTGCTTCGTGACAGAGCCACACTGCTTCAAAAGACAGCACGACTGTCCCTCGTGCAGCCACACAGCTCGCGATCACGGCACGCCTGCCCCTCGTGTGGCCACACAGCTCGCGATTCCAGCACGCCTTCGGCCCGCGTACCCACACTGCTCGCAATCACAGCACGCTGCTTCGTGACAGAGCCACACTGCTTCAAAAGACAGCACGCCTCCGGTCCGCGCAGCCACACAGCTCGCAATCACAGCACGGCGGGGCAGGGGCAAGCCACACTGCTCGCAATCACAGCACGCCAGAACCGGGCAAAACGGCGTGGCAGCGCAGTTGCCTTAGTGCGCCAGGGCAACATCGCGTGCGCCTAGGAAAGAACACGGCCCGCAAGGTCTTCTCACCCCCAAAATGGATGCTCAAATCGTTATTATAAGGTCGCGAAAAGCGTTTCAAAAGGTACCAACAAAGAGCCGTCTGAGGTAGAATGTATTGAATTATTGGTACCATTAGGCCCTTTTTGGCACGCGCGTGCCAAAGCCCGGCCCGAACATATAAAACTGAACTAAGCGCCTCATGACGCAGAACGGATACGTGCGGCATGGATAACGAAAAACTGAGCAACTTGCGCCAACGCTGGCGGCGCAATGGCAGAGAGATACGCGGCATTGTCGCAACTCTTGCGGTGCTCGTGGTGGCGTTGGGAACGGCTGTCTCGCTGTTCCTCGCGGCCTTTACGCAAACGCGACCCACGTACTGCGGCCAAAAGCACGAGCACACGGCTGCGTGCTATTCCAACCCCAAGGCCGATGTTGAGACCGCAAAAAAGTGGGAGAAGACCCTTCCTGCGTCCGAGGAAGAGACTCCGCGCATAACCAAGCTCGTTGACGTGGTCCGTTCTCAGGTGGGGTATAGCGAGAGCAAGGACAACTATGCCGTTGAGGGCGATGAGCTGCGCGGCTACACGCGCTATGGTGCTTGGGATGGCGACCCATACGAGCCGTGGAACGCCACGTTTGTGAACTTCTGCCTGCATTATGCGGGCATCGACGCGGGCATGTTTGCCCCCAAGTCGGCGGATGACAGTCAGGAAGACGCAAAAGACGCGCAGGATGAGTCTGGCGATGCGGTGGAAGAGGTTGCCGCCGAGGATGGCGCCAATGAGGAGGCCTCGCAGGAGCAGGACCTCGTGCTTGAGCAGGCGAGTGCCACGGAGGATTACGATGTGCCTCAGGACGACGATCCGTTAGCCGGCGCGAATCAGGACGCGGACCTGGGCGAGGACACGAGCTGGTATGCCGATGTGCAGTGGGACGATGAGGATCAAAGCACGGACGATAACGCAGCTAACAATGTGGCTGATGACACGTCGTTGACAGACAACGTGTCGTGGGACGACGAGTCGCAGGACACCGAGAATAGCGATGATGCCGGGGCGAGCGACGCCGGGGCGAGCGACGCGGGCGAAGCCCAACAGGATGACGATGCAGACAAGGCTACGGAGCAGCAGAAAGCTCCGCGCACCGCTGAGGAATGGAAGCAACGGCTGAGCGATGCTGGGCTGTACGTGGCGGCAAGCGATGCCAAGCCCCAGGCGGGCGACCTGGTGTTCTTGCAAGAGCCGGCCGACGAGGCTGCTGCCAGCAAGAATGGCAACAGGGCCGAATCCCAGACCAAGCAAAAGAAGACCGACGACCAAGATGCAGAGTCCAGCCAAGAGATCGAGATAAGCGCCGATGACGTGGCTGGCGTTGAGTCCGACGACAAGGACAAGTCGCAGCCCGAAAACAAGCCTCTACGCGTGGCAATCGTTACGGATGTAAACAACAAAAAGGGCCTCGTGCGCATTGCTGAGGGTGACGCGAGCGACGAAGTGGACGAGACGTGGTATCCCGCGAGCGATCCCGAGATCGTGGGCTATGGCACGATGCCGAGCGAGCTTCGCGACGAGCTTGCCGCATACAAGAAACTCGTAGCCGAGCGCAAGGCGGCCGAGGAGGAAGCCGCAAAGAAGGCCGCCGAAGAAGAAGCTGCACGCAAGGCCGAAGAAGAGGCTGCGCGCAAGGCCGCGGAGGAGGCAGCCAAGAAGGCCGCCGCCGAGGAGGAAGCCGCACGCAAAGCTGTCGAGGAAGAGGCCGCCAAGCTGGAGGCCGAGCTCATGGAAGTGCCCCAGGTCCTTACCGCCGAGGCTGACGGATTCCGCATCTCGGCAAACCTCGCCGGCCAGGCGCAAGAGGGCTATACGCTCCAGGTAAAGCCGCTCAAGGCAACAAAGAAGCGCCTCGCCGCCGTGGAGGAGGGCCTTACGCAGGAGCTGCCCGACGGCGCAACCAAGCAGGCCCACGTGGACGCGGACGACGTGGTGCTGTTTGACATAAGCATCCGCGACAAGGACGGCAACGAGGTAGAGCTTGGCAAGAAGGTTCGCATTGCGGTGACCCCGCTCGAGGACGCCAACCAGCAGGCCAGCGCCGAGTCCGCAGCCAGCGACCAGACTCCCGAGGTCGTTCACCTCGCGACAGAAGGCACCGAGGTGCTCAACGCCAAGCCCAAGGACGAGGGTTTCAGTTTTGCAACCAAGTCCCTCTCGCCCTTTGCGTTTGTCTTTACCGTGGACTTTGAGTACCAAGGCTATACGTGGAGCATGGCGGGCGAAAGCTCCGCGCTCCTCTCCACTGTGCTCAGCGAGCTGAACGTGAGCGACTTCAGCATCGACGACGTAACGGATGTAACGTTCTCCAACCCCGAGCTGGTGGACGTGGCGCTCCAAGAGCAAGACGGTCAGCGCGACTGGTTGCTCGTTAGCCTGAAGCCGTTCACAACGAGCGAGAAACTCACGCTCGCGCTCACCGATGGCAGCGCGGTAGTCATTGACGTTACGGACACCGCGAACGATGATGCGATGGCCAAGGCCTACGACGATCCGCAGCACATTCGCAGGCGCCTTGCCAGAGTAGAGTTCTACGATGGTAACGCCCTCGTAGGTGACTCGGACAATACGTCCGAGTCTATGGTGGTGCGTCCGGGGCACGAATACACCATGCGCTTGCACTTCTCGGAAAACGAGAACGTGAGCGGAGATGCCGGACAGCTCCCCGACAGCGGAATAATGTACTACGACATCCCCAGCAACGTGCACATCTCGCTCAAGGCTTTTGACGAGAACCATCAAGTAAAGTTCGACATTGTGCTGGACCGCAAGCATACGCTTGCAGATAACGTTGTAACCTACGTGCCAGCGAATGGCAACGTGCCGGCCTATCTAATGGTTGAGTGGAATACCACGGACACAGAGAACTACAAGCGTCTGAAGGCCTCGCCTCGCACTACGTTTATGCTGAGCTTCCCCTATACCACGGTGGATGCCGATAACGTGAACGAGATCTTCTTTAGCGATTCCATTAAGCTGAACGTTGAAAAAGACCAAACGTACGACGTGGAGCTTGAAAAGGAATACGCGCACGACGAGACCGATCCCAGCATGATTACGTACACCGTAACGGCTACTGCTCTTGGCGATGTGAAGAACGTCGTTCTAACGGACACGATGGGTGAGGCGCTTACCTATCAGTACGACAAACAGGAGGGCGCTGACCCTGGCGTATCGGTAACGTACAAAGACAGCGAAGGCAACAGTACGAGCTATGACAACTCTAATATTGGCGCGGTAACCCAAAGCGACCGCGGGTTTAGCCTTCAGCTCAATTCTCTTAAGGGTGGCGACAAGGCCATCTTTACCTACCGTGCGAAGGTAGATTTTGCAAAGCTTGGCGGTCAAGACAACATCGAGATTACTTCAAGAAACACCGTAACGGCAAAGAACCAGCAGGGGGAAGAACTCGATCAGACCTATCAGGTGCTTGAAGACATCGTTAACTACCTGCAGATTGGCAAGGCCAGAAACTCTGTTGAGTACTACGAACATGACGAGACGACTAATACCGATATCAAAATCACTGACACCGAGCATCCGGGCGAGCAACAGGACCACTATGTTGCCAACCACTGGGACTACATGTCTGTGAAGTGGACCGTTATCTACAATCCCGATGGCAAAATCGACGTTGAGGGCGCGACGATTAGCGACAAGGTTTGGAAAGGCGCAAAGAACGTTACTACCTACGACCAAACGAAACCGCTCACGATTACTGCATACAGCTCGGTTGACTACACAAAAGGCGACGCGGGTGCCAACGATTCGTTCACGTTGAAAGACGGTTGCGAGACGGTTGTCCTCGTAGACGGCACTGGCGAACACAACGGGTGGGACGCGCTTGACGAAGTCGCCGATTATTTGGATGACGCCCACCTCAGCACGTGGTCGTGGACGATCCCGCCAAAGGATGGAACGGATCGAAAGGAGAACAATCACTACACCTACGTCATAACCTACTATACCAAGGTGCTCAATGACGCAAATCGCAAGAGTGGCTACGTGGGCAACCAAGCAAGCGAGAGCATCGCAGACATCACGCGCGACAAGTCCGTCGAGTTTCCAGGCATAGGGCCTGACTATGATGTAGAGATCGACAAAAAGTATCTACAGGACGACTACGTTACGGAGACAGTGAGGGATCCCGACACGGGCAAGACGAAGACCGTCACAAACGTGTATACCCAGTGGGAGGTTACCTTCGATCGTCGTGCTTCTGGGCAGGATCGTGCGTTGGTGGAGGACACCCTGCCTCATACGGAAATCAATGGCGTAGTATATACCGATACGTTCGAGAGCGCTGGATATGTAGAGGCGAACGATTGGAGCACATACAAGCACGGAAATTATGCAGAGACGACTCAAAACGGTAAGACAACCAGCAATCACGGCTGGGAAGTAGAAGGCCTTAAGGATTCAGAAATCTGCATACCTCGCGTGTCGGCAGACCAATACGACGTGGTTTTCTGGTTCTACACACACTATACTGGCAATAAGGATGACCTGAACAACAGCGAGGGGCTGCTGGCCTCAACTATTCGAACGGACGAGAACAACAACGAACAGCACGACCCCATAAAAATAAAGTTCTGGACCAAGAACAACAACACGTGGATTCAGTCCACCGCAGAAGGCAGGGCACCTTCCGAGCACTGGAACTACGTGCACCTCATTCTTAACGGAAAAGAAGCCATCGACAAAGAGTTTGCGATTCCCAAGCCCACCCCAGAGATCACCAAGACCCACGTTCAGGCTGGTACGTGGACACCAACTTACGATTCGGGTGCCGATGCGCCGAATGCGGGTATTACACTGCCCGTTTACCGCTACACGCTCGCGATAAACGGGTTGTCTGATGACCTGTTTAAGGAGGTCGACGGAAAAAGGCAGTTAGTTATAACCGACACATTTGACGCATCATTGGATTACATACCACTTGAAAGTGTGAGTCCGGACGCTATGAGCACTAACGTTACCGTCAACATTGGAACGGAAAGCGAGCCGGTAAATGAGACGCGAGTTGTAACGTTTGACAGCAGAAGCAAGTCCGACGAAAAGCTGCATCAAGTATCTCCGGCAATAACCGACGAAACGGCAGTGTCGGAATGGGATGCAAAATTTAGTGGTGGAGATAATACTACGGTGGCAACGGAGCCAGTTGCCAAAGCCATGGGCAAGGGAGACACGAAGACCATAACCATCGCAATCGACTACGACGAAGCGATGAAGCATGAAGTGCGTGATGATACAGGAAAGCCATATGCATCCGAAAAGGTCTTTGGCAGTACATACGAGGTCTCCTATTATCTTGCGCTCGACCATGCTGAGGTAAAACGGGTCGCGCAAGAAATGATCAACACAGAGAAAGAGGATCCTGCGAACTTCGACTATTCAAATACGGCTACAAGCAGAAGCCTAAGTAACATTGCGAAAGTGACGAGCTATGAAGGAACAGCTTTTTCGAACGAGGCAGATTGGACCTTTGCATACAACCTCAACCCCGTACAAAAGCAGCTCCTGAGTTACGACTCAAGCAGCGAGCTGGCCACATACAAAATCGAGATCAACCCGCTGAAGGTGAAGGTAAACAACGGCGAGCGCTACAGCGTGCAAGACTCGTACACAAACATGGCCGTGGACTTCCAAACCGTAAACATCGTTACGGAGCCAGCGTCTGCGCGCAAGGACGTTGAGTGGTCATATCACAGCAACAAGGGTACGTTCTGGGTTCCCGATGAGACGAAAGTTACCATAACCTATGAAGGTTGGCCCGTAGGGAAGCGAGACAACGACGACCTGACCTTCTCAAATACCGCCTCTATTGGCGGATACGAGTCCGAAGTTGAACACAAGACCAAGCTCGACGTGGAGCATTCGGGCTACGCATCCAGCTACCGTGTGCGCGTATTCAAGTTTGAAGACGACAACATGGACAAAACGCTTCCCGGAGCGGTGTTCCAGCTCTTCGAGGAGGGGGAAGACGGGAAGCCCGCGGCCATGAAGTATGGCGTCTCTAGTGGAGTGTCTGAGGAAAATAACAATAACTCCTTTGGTGCATGGAATGCCAGCGACGATAGCGAATGGCAGAGCGTTACATGGGAGAAGGCAAATACCGCAGGCATCCTTCACTACACCACTCCAACGGACCAGGCAAGCGAGGCCAATTCGTTCATCCCAACTCCCGAGCGCCACTATGAGGGTGACAACATCTACTTCATCACGGGCAACGGTGGAAACGCGAATGGAAAGAGCGAGCAGTCAGGCTTTGCCGAAATCATGCTCAGCCAGTCACGCGATGGCTTGTCGCTAAAGAAGAACAAGCAGTACTACCTGCGTGAGGTGCTGGTGCCCGACGAGCACTACAAGGAAGACATCGACTGGCGCTTCATCATTGGCGATGCCGATGACTACGACAACTATGTATACGCAGACGATAGCGTTATGCAGGTTTCCAACGCGTCGGTGGACCGCGTGCTTACGGTTCACAAGGACTTTATAGACCTCACGAGTGGCGGCAAGATTACAGACGACAAGGGCAGTATTAACTACGATCTTATAAAGAACACCGAGTTCGAGATTGTGGGAACAGATAAGGGCGATTCCTCCAAGGTCGTCTATAGAAAAGTAGTTCCATACAGCAGCTTTATGGCGGTGTACACACCAATTGAAGGCAGCACAAAGAGCAAGCGTGAATACCTGCTCATCATCCACGATTTGCCAGAAGGCAATTACACGGTTAAGGAACTTCGCACGAGCGGCCTGATTAAAGACGCGAATGGCCAGCTCGTGGATGGCATAAGGCTAACCACGTCTGTGGAGGATGCAAAGGCCACAACGACGAAGGTGGTAAAAGAAGGTGGCCAGGTTTTAGAAACCACCAGCGCCTTCAAAGAAGAGCATGACGGTGGTAGTGCGGAAGACAGCTACTTTAAATTTGAGGTAACAAAAGCGGAAGACACCATCGCGGGTACCGTGACGAAGACCGCTGCGGAGGCTACGTTTACTAATATATATACCGACAATCCTCCGATTACCCTTAGCCTCACAAAGGAATGGAGCAACGGTGGCAAGAGCGGCTTTGCGCCAAAGAAGGCCGAGTTTGCTCTGTATGCGGATGGCGTTAAGTACAACCTCACCGAGTACAATGGCGTGAGTGCCCCCGGTAGCATCAACCCCAGCGGCAACATCGTGCTCACCGTTGGTGATAATGCCGAAAGCCCTTGGACTACGACGGCGTCTATTACCAATCTTCCAATGTATAAGGACGGCAGCATTGAGCACAAGATTGCATGGACCGTCAAAGAGGTAAGCGCTACGTACAACATGGGCGGCAATACAAGCGATATAACCGTTGACGCCGCGCAAAATGACCTTTTGAACGAGCACTTCTTGGTTACGGCGAATACTGATACTCCCACAAGCGACCGTCGCTATAGCTTCAACTTTGGCGATCAGTCTAGCGAGCAAGGAAGCGCAACGCTCACAAACACGCTCAACAAGCTCATTACCGTTGAGGTGGTCAAGAGTTGGGCTGACGGTAACGAGAATCATGACAACGATTCGGTCTTCGTCGACATCTATCGCGTAACAAAAGATACGATTCAAGCCCAAGCAGATCCAAGTAACCCGGACTACCAAAGCTTGGCGACCGATGTTAACCGAGTAATCGAGAATTACGAACTCAACGCAGCTAACAACTGGACCTTCCGCAACGAGCTGATGGAGCGGTTCAACGAAGAAACGAACAAGTATTACCAATACTTTGCGTTGGAGCGCTCGGTAGCAGGGTATACCCAGAGCCAGACGCGTAGTGACACCACTGACCAACAGCAGATTACCATCATAAACACGAAGCATGCGGACACCCAGCGCGGTACGCTTTCAATTAAGAAAGACGTTTCCGGGTTGCCCGATGGCTTCAGCAAGACATACAAGTTCACGCTCTGGAACAGCGGCAAGTACATGGCCGAAGACGGCAGCCTTCATGCAGACAAGCAGGAGATTTCCGTTACGGCTGGTGATACAAAGACCATAAGCAACGTGAAGCTCGGTACCTACATTCTGGAAGAGCTTGAGGATGAAGCTCAAGTAGGCGGATATACGCTCACGCTCACAAGCATATCCGCCGCAGTGAATGGTGGAACGGCTGTAACTACGAGTGGCCGTACCGCAGAGATTACCGTTACAGAGAACGCTCAAACAACTGTTACGGTAGCCAACACCTATGCACAGGACCAGAGCAGTGCTTCAAAGACCAAGTTTACGTTTGGTAAGCTATGGGCCATGCCTGCCGCCGACGAGGACAATCCAAACACGGGTGACTCTACCACGCTGCCTTGGCCAAACGGTATTACAACTACCATGCAAATACGGCGACGCCTAGCTAACCAAGAAAGCTCTAACGATTCGTTTGTGTTGACGTACGAGATTACGAAGAACTCACAAGGTAGTCTGGAAACCACCTACAAGAGCGAGAGCAGTACCGTTCCACAAGGCACCTTTACTACGAATGCGCCCGCGTTGGTTGTTGGAACTGGCGATAACGTAACGAACTACAACCATTACACGTTTAGCTTGGATGGTCTTCCCAAGTACGATACCAGCGGTAACGAATGGGTGTACTACACTCAAGAGACCGCTGTCGTAGACGCGGAAAACAGAAACTTGCTGAACGCCCAGAATGGTACTGGTCGTCAATTCGTGACGTCGTACGGCTATGTGGATGGTATTGGAGCTTATTCGGTTCCCAACAAGCAGGATGCGGCTGCCAACAGCGCACGTGTTGAGTGTGCGATTAACCGCATTAAGATTACCGAGGCAATTAATATTCCCGTACAAAAGAGCATCAACGGATGGATCGACTGGGGTGCCGGTTCAAGTGATGACTATATCCCCTCGTTCACGTTCATGCTTTACGACAGCCTGAATCGCGTAGTCACAGATGATGAAGGAAACCCGATAACGTTTACCAGTAATGAGCAAGGCTTAGCAGAGTTTGACGTGACGCCTTACATCGACCTCAATCAGCTGTACTGGCGGCAATACAACGAGACGACCAAGCAGACAGACGAGACGACCGGCGAGGTGACGTCTGTTACCACATTCAAGCAAACGATTGCCGGTTCCTACACGTTTGCAATTAAGGAAGTTGCTCAGGCGTCGCCGAACACCCTTGACGCACTCTCGCCGTACCACGGAGTTACATATTTCAACGGCAAAGCCACCATCACCTTCAAAATTGATTACAACTGGATGGACGGCCAGCTTGTTACTACCGCGCGCGTTACGAACGAAAGCGCTCAGCCAGTAGGTACGGAAGGCAAGGCCGTTATTACCAACACCTACGATCCGGGCAAGGCGCAGCTCACCGTTACCAAGACCTGGGACGACGCAAACAACCAGGACGGTTACCGTCGTCCGGTAAAGTTCAAGGTCAACGCTACCTACAAACAGAAGGACGGAAACGGGTACGTAGACGTGCCCATAAACAAGGTATGGACCGTTGGAAGCGGTGCAAATGGCACAAAGACCCAAGTGCCTATAGATCTGAATGAATATAGGATTACGGTCAATCCGGGCGAAGGCAACACGTCCTCAAAGACGGTCACCCTGCCTAAGTACTACGAGGGACACCTCATCTCGTATACCGCGCAAGAGATGCGTAGCGAAGACGCAACGCTTTCCGACAAGTACAACGAGGTGCCTGCAATTGCAAAGATTGGCAGCAAGTACTACCCGAGCCTGCGCGAAGCGGTTGACGATGCCAGTGCCGGAGCCACGATTGAGCTCCTTGCCGATGATACCGAGAGCTTCAAGACGGGCGGCATCATCATAAACAAGAACCTCACCATCAATGGCAACTATCACACGGTGAAGGGACTAACGGAGTACGGAATTCACAACGTAACGATTAATGCCAGCAGCCCTGACGAAGAGTTCGATGGCACTGGCGGTAGTAACGCTCACGGCTTCTTCGTACAGTCCGGCAACGTTACCATCAAGAACCTCAATATGACGCAGTTTGGCGACAGCGACTACGTTAATAAGTTTGGCCTTGTACCGGTGCTTACCGCCACGAATTACAATGGCACGCTTAAGCTCGAGAACGTAGACATCGATAAGTTCAACCGCCAGGCAATCTGCATCTTTGGTGGCACGTTCCAGATAACGGGCGGCACTATTAACGGCAACGGCACAAACAAAGACGCTGATAATGGCAAAGACCATTTCCAGCAGGGAATTGAGATACGTGGTGGCTCTGGTACCATCAACGGCACTACCGTTCGCGGCATGGGGTCTAACCTGGGCTACCCCGGAATCGGCATCGTGAGCTGGAGCGCTGGTACCGTTACGCTCAACAACGTAGACGTGGACGTAGACGGCATTGGTATTGAGCCCGACGCACACGCAATAACGATAACCGGCAATAGGACGTACGTTAAAGGCACCGACAAGGCACTCTTCGTTGAGGACGCAGGCACGCTAAACGTTACCGAAGGCACCTATATTGGTACGATTGCCGTGGGCACTGCTACGACAGATGCAGGCAGCAAGATCAACGTCTCGGGCGGTGAGTTTACCCAAAAGGTGCTCGATACCCAGTGTGCCACGGGATATGTCCCCAGCGAACAGCTCGCGGATGGCATGTGGACCGTGGTGCAGGCGGCTCAGCAAACACCTGTGTCCCAAGGGTCCAACCAGGATGTAACGGTGCCCGTGCCAACCGCAGTGCAAGGTCTTGTATACAACGGGCAAGAGCAGGTAGGCGTTGAGCCCGGCGAGGGCTACACGCTCACGGGAAATACTGCTACGGATGCGGGCAGCCATGAAGCCACTGCAACGCTCAAGACCGGCTATGCTTGGGCGGATGCCAACTTCAATGGCAAAGTGTCTTGGTCCATTGGCAGGGCCCCTGCAACCGTGAAGGTAAACGACGTCGTAATAACCACAGACGAAACCAATCCTACGCTTACCTGCACCGTTACGGGCACGTTTGGGAATGACGCGCTGAGTTACACCGCGCCGTCCTTGTCTGGAACTTCTGCGGGTGCTTATACTATCACCGCGTCTGGCGATGCCGTGCAGGGCAACTACGATGTGACGTATGAACCTGGCAAGCTCGTTATCCTGCCGACGTCTCCCGGAGTGGGCGAGAATGCAGTTGCCTACGCCATGGCGGCAAACGGTACCGTTACCTCGTACAACACGGTAGAGGAGCTGGTGTCTGCCATCACTTCCACGGCTAGCGATGACTGCGTAGTGGTGCACCTCCTCAAGAATGTGACCCTCAATTCGCCGCTGCACATAGACAAGAAGGTTATAATCGACGGCGCAAGCAGCACAAGCGGGGAAACGTACACCATCCAGCCGTCAGATAACTACACGTACAGAACGGAAGCGCCAAAAGAGCTGGCGTTCATTGAGGTGTCGGGAACTGGCGACCTTACCCTGAGTAACGTGACTATTGATGCCGCCCAAAAGCATCGTGCCATCAGGGTGTCTGGCGGCGAGCTCACCCTCAATGATGGCGCGAAGGTAACCAACGGCACAACGGCCACCTCCTATATTGGCGGCGTGTACATGACGGGCAAGTCCAAACTCATCATGAACGGCGGCGAGATATCGGGGAATACCGTTCCGGCCTACAGCGCCGACGGATATCTGCAGTACACCGCAGACCTCTGGATTGGCTCCGAGGCCAAGGGCACGATGAACGGTGGTAAGGTAGTCAACCTCTTCGTCAACTCAAACGAGTATGCCAAGCCGTCGGCTGGCTTTACGCAGAATGGTGGCGAGGTTACCAACGCGTTTATCGAGTACGACAAGAACCAGAAGGCGAGCCTCACGCACGCGGGAGGTACGCTTACAAACCTTTATATCTCGCAGGACGATGCAAACACGCATGGCGACAAGCACAGCGCGGTTCAACCCGTGACCACACCCGTTCTAGGCACTACCTATAGTGCTGGCTCCGCCGTCGCATGCATTGGAAGCGGGGAGAGCGCAAAGTTCTACACCAGCTTTGAGGACGCAGTGAATGACGCGCAAACAGACGACACCATAACCTTGCTCGCGAACGCAACGGTGGGCAGCATGGTCTCGCTGAGCAAGAGCATCACGGTTGACCTCAATGGCTACACGCTCTCTGCTGCGAGCAATACAGACAAAGCCTTCGAGGTGGTGGGCGATGCCAAGCTCACTATAAACGGCACAACCGCAAACAGTGCATTTGTGGGACGCATTAACGTGGGCAAGAAGTCCAACAACAATGGCAACCTAGAGCTAAATGGCGGCACCTACAGCTGTGGTAGCGGGCAGACGGTCGTGCACGTAAACGGTACCTGCACAAACAGCAGCGTTAGCATAAAGAATGCCACCATTACGAGTCCGGACGACAATGGCATTCAGCTCAATGGTGCCGGTACGTACGTTATAGAGAATAGTAGCATCTCTGGTGCGACTGCCGTGTACCTGAAGGCTGGTAAGCTCACGGTTGCGGATAGCCGGCTTACGAGTACGGCGTCAAGTCATACGGACTATACCTATAGCGGCAGCGGCTCCAACCCAACTGGCGATGCCATCGTGGTGGACTCTTGTCACTACCCCGGCGCCAACCCCACGCTTGAGCTTGGCGTGGACAACCAGATAGCTGTGAGCGCGAACAGCGGAAACGTGCAGGTGGGATACTACGAGTACAACACCAGCCAGTCTGGGTATGCGCCTGGCGTTGTGACTGCCACGACGAGTGGGGGCACTGCTCCCGACATAACGCTTCCCGTTGGTTATGACTGGGCCAAATCGGGCAATGGAACCTACGCCATTTCGGAGACGAGGACGGTTACGTTCATATATGCCGGGTCCTTGTCTGCTGATGGCAAGGCGGTGGAGAGCCAAGACGTTGTTATTGGGCAAAAGGCCTCAAAGCCCAGTGATCCAACGAGGACGGATAAGACCTTCCTTGGTTGGTACTACACCAACGCCAGCAACGCTGAGGTGAAGTTCGACTTCAACACCCCAATAACGGCGGACATAACGCTCACTGCCAAGTGGGAGGACATCGTTACGGCACCTACGTCCGAGACGCAATACACAAACGTGCATGTTCCGGAGACCGTGAACGTAAGCGTAACAAAGGTGTGGGATCACAACGGCAAGACCGAAAATCTGCCCACTCAGCTGAAGGTGCGACTGGTTGCCAAGTACGGTAATCATAAGACGGTCAACGAGGACACAATAAGCCAAGATCAGTATGCCGCATGGAGATCCACTGCGGCCGGTACAACGAACTATTCGTCCATGTTCGACGAGGTGACCCTTACCGATGCAGGCAGCTGGTCAAAGACGTGGAACAACCTTCCTCGCTTTGCTCCTGGTGAGCAGGGTAAGCAGGTTACCTACACAATAGAAGAGGTGGAGACCGTCACAATAGAAGGGGCGAAGTCTACCGTCTCCACCATACCGGTTGGCTACCATCAAACCGATTACGTTGCAGGTGAGCAGACGGAAGTTGCCAACAATCCGGGCACATATACTCAGGCCGACACGATCACGAACACCTATGAGTCCGTTAGTATACCCATACAAAAGGTGTGGCAGGACGATGACGACCGCGATAGCAAGCGGCCACAAAACATAACGATGGTCTTGTTTGCCGTGGCAGGGAAGGGTACCGCCGAGGAGGAGAGCATTACCATCCCGAGCGATGAGTTCGTGAATAGCGCTGGAACGCAGATAGCTGCCACACAGACGTTGAGCGGGAATAAAAACACGTGGTCGAATACCACGGCTTGGGCAAACCTGCCTGCGTACTACCATGGCAAGCCGATTACCTATACTGTGGCCGAGCAGTCTGTGCCAGAGGGTTATGAGGCAAGCGGAGACCCGGCTGGTACTGCCACGGTTCCGGAGGGCGATACCAATAACACCCACTCCGTTACCAACACCCACGCCATCGAGCGCACCACGGTTTCGCTTACCAAGACGTGGAGGGACAACAAGGACCAGGACGGCAAGCGTCCCAGCATCGTAGAGTACGTGAACACGTTCGTTCATTTCTATGCGGAACTTGGTAGCGATTCGACGAAGACCGAGCTAAAGATGAAGACGGATGAGATTAGTGGCGAGTCTGGGTACCACTATCTCTACGTTGCTTTGGACGCCGAACAAACGCCGTTCGTGGTTGACGGCATGAACCTCAAGGCGCATCTGGTGGAGAGTGGCGATGGTAGGGATTACGTAATCACTTACGAGAATCTGCCAAAGAAGAAGAATACGGGATCGGGTTCTGTTGACATTGCGTACAGCGTGACCGAGACGGACGACGAAGGGAATGTCCTTCAACCGGGTGATACGAGCACGCACAAGAATCTCTCTACGAATAGCAACAACGACACCTATCTATATCATATTTACAGCACTATGAGCAGTGCCACGGATAATGATGGCAACGCGAGCTATGCGGTAACGAACGAGTATGAGCCAGACTTCATTCACGTTAAGGCAAAGAAAGCCTGGACTTTCAAAGATGATTTGAGCGACGAGCAAAAGGTAGCTCTTGGAAACCAGATCCAGCTGAAGCTTGTTGCAAAAGATGGCACAACGAAGATTGACACATCTACTTGGGCAAACGCACAGGTTTATGACCATGTGTACAACGTGTCGCCACAGCAATCGCTCACGCGCGTGGACGCAAACACATTTGAATGGCAATACACATGGGTGAAACTGCCCAAATATGTGCCAGGCAAGAAGGGCCAGCTGGTTACGTATACCGTTGAGGAGGTCGCAAGCACCATTCCGGACGGCTACCATATGACCGCCACGTCTGTAAACACGTCTGGCGCGGAAGTAGCGCGAACGGAAACGGGCGAGGTTGAGGTAACAAACACCTACGAGGACGTTTCGGTTAGCGCACAGAAGACGTGGGACGACGCAAGCAACCAGGACGGTCTGCGTAGGGCTGTGAACTTCCAGCTCCAAGAGCAGGTTGTGGGTGACGATGGCAAGTATGGGGACTGGACGCCGGTTGATGTATCGAACGCCGATATCGTTGGCGCGAACCCGCAGACGCTGGACCAGCAAACCACAGACATTACCGATTCCGTGACCACGGCCACGTGGTCGAAGCTGCCCGCATGGAAGAAGAACCAACATGTGAACTATCGGGTGGTTGAGATTCCGGCAGATAGCACGAATGACCTTGGCGCGTATCTGCCCGGTTATTCGCAAACGAACAACCCCGCGGTACTCACGTATCCGGGAACTGCTGCCAGCAGCAGCCCCAACTATACGTTGGGCGGCGATACAGACGGTGTGATTACAAACAAGCACACGCCTGCCACCAAGAACGTTACCTTCATAAAGAAGTGGGATCACAAGGGCGCATCGAACGTCCTCACCACCGCTCAGTTTAAGGAGACGCTGCACCTCTGGGCGCGCGTAGTCGGCACAAACGACGTGTATGAGATGGGCGACTCTTCACACTGGGATCCGGTGTTTGCAACGAATTGGAAGAGCGGCGATAACACAACCGTGACGGAGGACAGCAACGGCAACTACGTCGTTACGGTAAAGAACCTGCCCGTAAACAAGCCAAAGAGCACGGCGACCGCTGGCAATGAGACGCTGGAGTACTACCTTACCGAGGCAACGGTGCCCACAGAGACTACGGGGGCTGAGGACATCAATACGCTCCTTGGCTACTACACGCAAACGTATCCCACGGGTACGGGCCATCCCATAAACACGACGGGTGAGTCCACGGCACAGAATGCCCAAACCGAATACCTGCAAAACACCCGTCAGACGGGCAACTTGACCATTAGCAAGGTCGTTGACAGCGATCTTGCTGGCGACAGCGCTATTGACTTCACCTTCACTATCACGGCGTCTCCCGCAGTGACGGGCGAGTATACCGTGAGCTATACGGATAGGACCGAGGACTTGTTGGCGGAGAATAAGCTCGTGTTCAAAAACGGTACTGCTACAGGGAAGATTAAGCTCCGGAATGGCCAGGGAATCACTATCACCGGCCTGCCCGTTGGCGTAACCTACACCGTTCAGGAGACGCAGGTAACCGACTTCGAGATTCCACAATACAGCACGAACGGCGGCACTACTTATACAAATAACACCAGTAACCAGTCCTACGCCTGCAACATGACCACGAGCGGCGGGTCGGTTATATTCAAGAACATCCGCAAGAAAAACGACCTTACCATCTCCAAGACCGTCCATAGCGCAGTCCAAGGAGACAAGGACCACGAGTTCACGTTCAAGGTGACGCTGAACGACACGAGCATTAGCAAGTCGTATAGCACGGTGAAGACCGCCGCAAATGGCACAACCACGGGAAGCGTAACTTTCAGTCAGGGCGTTGCAACGGGCATCCAGCTTAAGCACGGCGAGAGCTTGAGGATAGTGGACCTTCCCGTGACCGTGGGTTACACGGTGGAAGAGGTCTTCAATACTACTGAGACCTCAAAGTACACGGCTGTGGGCTCGCAATCTGGCACGATTAACTCTAGCGAGGCCAGTAACGTCAGCTTTACAAACACCCGCAAGACCGGCACGCTCAAGCTCACAAAGAAGCTCCTAAAGGCCATTCCCACTGACGATGGAGACACGTTCTACTTCAACGTCACGCTGACGGGTGACGACAGCGCTGCGCTCGACCTCAGTGACGCCGCTGCAAATATATCGGTAAAGGTGAACGGCGATCCCAAAGCGTTCGATGAAAAACCTGCATCGACCGAAACCGTTACTGGTCATCCCATGTACTACGACGAGGACACCAAGACCCTCATGAACGTGCCGGTCGAATGGCTCACGGCTCTCTTGCAAGATGGCATCGGCGGCACTACCGAGATCACTGGCCTGCCCGTCGGTACGACCTATAGCGTAACCGAGGTGGGCCTGACGACCATCACCACGGCGAGCAACATCAGCATGCATTCTGGCGCTCTTCCCACGCCAACAACCCAGATTGTGACTGGTAACCAAACTGTCGAATTTGAGAACACCCGCAAGACGGGGAGCCTGTCCATCACCAAGCAGGTCGTGAGCCCGATTCCGTCCGAGAGGGACAACAATGCTACGTATAGCGTTAAAGTCACCCTAAAGACGAAGCATGGAGGCCAGGTCAGTGCTGGTGCCGTCTCGGCAACCCTCAAGCGGAAGTGGGGCATCAATGCAGAATACGGCGCCGCCGAACAGATTGCCTTTACCAATGGCGTTCGCACCATTGAAGGCATTCATCACGATGAGACCGTACTGATCGAGGGCATCCCCACCGACCTTACGTACATGGTTGCGGAGTCCGGGCTCGATGCGAGTAGGTTCGACAACGCCATCGAGGTGAAGACTGTCAATTCCGAACAATACGTAGATATATCCAACACGAGCGTAAGCAAGGACATCGTCGCGGGCTCTACCCCCTCCATGGTGAAGGTGACCAACACCCGCAAGACGGGCGAGCTTGTGATCACGAAGGTTGTAAACAGCACCGTTGCGTCGGACAAGACGACGCATGAATACCACTTCGAAGTCGAGATTCTGAACTATGGTGAGAACCACGTTGCCATTGATGCGGGGACGTACGGCGACCTGACCTTCTCTACCACCTCGGGTGATCCCGCAAGGTCGAAGGCAACGTTTACCCTTACCGGTTCCAGCGAAAACGATGCTTGGACAAAGACGGCTACGGGCCTGCCAATAGGCGTAACGTACAAGGTTACCGAGATGGGCACAGGTGACGAGGCAACCTTCCTCAACAACTTCGACACCACGTGGTCGAGGAAGATTGGCGGCGGCGACGCAACCGAACCGATAGCCGTTGACGGCCGAGCATACACTGGCCCACAGAATGACGCCAACACCATCAGCAGCGATTCCACGACCGTCACGTGCACCAACACGCGCAAGAAGGGCAGCCTCCAGCTCTCCAAGGTCGTGAACAGCCCGTTCGAGTCGGAACGCACCGCGTCCTATCCGTTTACGATTAACCTACGTATGCCCGCCCAAGGTAATCAATCTGTCGAGAACATATCTGCCACTTACAACGCGACAGGGCTTCAAAGCAGTGACAAGGTAACGTTCACAGATGGCGTGGCCACCGTTGACGTAAAGCCGGGCGCGCCGGTAACCATCAGCGGTTTGCCCGTTGGTGCGGAGTACACTGTATCGGAGGAGACTAACAACAGTGCACTCACTTACAACAACGCACTCACTCCGGGAACAACAGCATACAAAGTCGTTGGGGCGAGCGAAACCACGAACGACAGTAGGGATCAGCACCTCATCACAGCCAATACCACCTATGGTGCCGAGATCACGAACACGCGCAATCAAATACTCCTTACCATCGGCAAGGTCAGCGCGCTTAATCCGAGCATCAAGCTTGCCGGGGCGAGGTTCACGCTCACGCCTGATAGCGTTGCGAATGCGGAAACAACGCTTGGGTGGACCTCGAAGCAACTGGTATCCGACGCAGATGGCTATCTGTGCGAGGCTAAGGAAAACGGTAGTACGACAACGACCAAGCGCTTCAGATTGAAGCCGGGTACGTATAAGCTTACAGAAACCAAGGCTCCTCTGGGATATCATGCGCTTGCCCAGCCCGTAACGTTTGAGGTTACTGCAGATTACTCCGTGCTATACACGGACAGCATCCGTGGTAACGCAGAAGGTGTTGTGGATACGACAAGGGGCATGAATGTTGAAGACCCGACCGAGCGCTACGTAATCATCAACGTTGCGAACTCCACCGGTGCCGAACTACCCTCCACGGGAGGACCTGGTACTGCCGCTATCTACGTGGCGGGTTGCATACTGCTTGCAGCTGCGGGTGCCGCCGCCTTGCGTCGCCGCCAGTAAACCGAGCGAAGGACCGCGTCCCCATCTCTTGAAGTGATGGGGACGCGGCCCTTCGCCTGTCCGGCAGCCATGCTCTTATCTGCGATTCGCCAAAAAAGCATCTAGGAATTCCAGCTTTACAAACCGACAATCCTTCCGTGAGCGTTAACCCCTCT
>JAUMWL010000167.1 GCA_030529665.1 Coriobacteriales bacterium | reverse complement strand
AATTGTGAATGCTGTTGCGAGTTCACTCTCTTTGGTTGCGCTAAAATAGAACCCAAATGTGGCAACACGCCAAAGCGATTCGTGCCTACAGAGGAGGAAGTGCGGTGAGAAGAGGCAAGCTAAGCTTCACGGTGCGGTCCGTGCTGTTGTTTGGCGTTCTTCTCTTTGTGGCGAATACCGTCCTTGGCGTGGTGGTGCTCAACCAGTCCAAGAGTGCCATGCGAACCCTCATAAACAAGAACATGCTTGACGTGGTTAAGTCGGCGGCGGGCTCTTTGGACGGTGACGAGCTGGAGGCGCTCACCAAGGACGACGTGGACGGGCCGGTCTTTCGCAGCATAGAAGACAGGCTTCTCGTATTCCAAAACAGCGTCGACATACAGTTCATCTACGCCGTAAAGCAAACCGACGATGGCCGCTTTGTCTTTACGGTTGACCCCGACCCCGTTGATCCCGGTGCGTTTGGGGAGGAGATCGTTACCACGCCTGGTCTTATTCAGGCCGCGCAGGGCATACCGACGGTAGACGACAGCCCGGCGGCAGACCGTTGGGGCAACTTCTATAGCGCCTTCTGCCCCGTATTTGACTCGTCAGGTAAGGTTGCGGGCGTTGTTGGCGTGGACTTTGACGCAAAGTGGTACGACGCTCAAATTCGGCAATACACCCTGTCCATTACGATTGTCACGTCGATCTCGGTCCTGCTTGGTGTTCTTGTCATCACCCTTATTACCAGTCGCATTCGCGTTAAGTTTAGGGACCTGCATTCCGGGCTTGAGGAACTCTCAAACGACGTGGACATGCTCGTGGCCGAGATGACGACCTATTCCGGCGCCGAGGTTCCCAAACCCGAGGAATCGGACGATTCGACCGCCGACGTCTCGGACGAGCTGGAGCTCCTAAGCAACAAGATCCGCATTATGCAAAACGAGCTCGGCATGCACCTGGAGTATCTCCATGGCCAGGCATACATAGATTTTCTTACGCAGCTGGGCAACTCTACTGCCTACCACGAGGAGATTCGCGAGCTCAATCAAAAGATAAGTGCCGGCACGACCGACTTCTACGTTGTGGTCCTAGACATCAACGGACTCAAGGAGCTCAACGACACCTTTGGTCACGAATGCGGTGACTACTACATCCAAGGTGCGGCAAATGCCATACGCCAAGGGTTTGCTTTAGCCAAGTGCTACAGGATAGGCGGAGACGAGTTTGCCGTCATTGCCGAAGGGTTTGACGTTTGCAAGGTAGAGGACGGGCTGAGCGGGATCGATGCCGCCATAAACGACTTCAATTCGTCGACGACCTACGACGCCAGGCTCATCGTTTCTAAGGGCGTGGCCTGCCTCGAGCCAGGACAGGACGAGTCGTTTGCAGACGTGTTCTCTCGCGCGGACCGGGCTATGTATGAGGCAAAGCGCGAGTTCTACCTCCAGCGAGGGCTTTTGCAAGGCGGAACGCCCTTTTCCGAAAACGGTGTGCCACCAAGAAGCGCGCAAGTGAACGGGCCTGGTAACGATGAGTGAGCCTAGGGACAACACGACCCTTCGGGACCTGCGCATAGGCCAAAGCGCCGTAATAAAGACCGTGGGCGGAGAGGGTGCCCTGCGCCAGCACTTCTTGGACATGGGTGTCATTCCCGGAGCCCACGTTACCTTGGTAAAGTACGCGCCCTTGGGCGACCCCATGGAGCTGCGCATCCACGGCTATGCGCTCACGTTGCGCCTGGATGACGCGGCGCACATTGGGGTGACGCCGGTGGACGAGGCGTGGGAGCCCGAGCGGCGCCACGATCGCGAGCACGCCACCACCCACCCTGGCCTTGGCGAGGGTGGCAAGTTCCATCCCAAGGGAAGCGGAGACCCCCTGCCCAACGACACGGTATTGTCGTTTGCTCTGGTGGGAAACCAAAACTGTGGCAAGACCACGCTCTTTAACCAGCTCACCGGCGCAAACCAGCACGTGGGCAACTTTCCTGGCGTAACGGTGGACCGCAAGGACGGGGCCATTCGCGGGCACGCCAACACGTTGGTGACCGACCTTCCGGGCATCTACTCCATGTCGCCGTACTCCGCCGAGGAGCTGGTGTCGCGCGACTTTGTGCTCAAGGAGCACCCGCATGCCATCATAAACATAGTGGACGTAACCAACATTGAGCGCAACCTCTACCTAACTATGCAGTGTCTGGAGATGGACACGCCCATGGTGGTGGCGCTCAACATGATGGACGAGCTAACGGGAAACGGCGGCTCGGTGGACGTCAACCGCTTGGAGTCCATGCTTGGCGTGCCAGTGGTGCCCATCTGTGCCGTAACGGGGGAGGGCGTGGACGAGCTGGTGCGTCACGCGCTGCACGTGGCGCATTTTCAGGAGAAGCCCTTGCGCCAGGACTTCTGCTCGCCCCAGGACAACGGCGGCGCGGTGCATCGCTGTCTGCACGCGGTGGCTCACCTCATTGAGGACCATGCCGAGCGCGCCGACCTCCCAACGCGGTTTGTCGCAGGCAAGGTCTTGGAGGGCGACGAGCTCATAATACAGCAGCTGGGCCTAGACCAAAACGAACGGGGCGCCGTGGGCCACATCGTTCGTCAGATGGAGGCCGAGTGCGGACTCGATGCAAGCGCGGCCATGGCCGACATGCGCTTCTCGTTTATCTACCATGTGTGCGACGCGTGCGTGGTCAAGCCGCTCCAGAGCAAGGAGCGCGAGCGCAGCCAGCGCATTGACCGCATCCTCACGGGCAAGTGGACGGCGATCCCTGTGTTCGTGGGCATCATGGCGCTCGTGTTCGTGCTTACGTTCAACGTGGTGGGGGCATGGCTGCAAGGGCTCATGGAGGAAGGCGTCGGCCTGCTTACGGGCATGGTTGACACCTTGCTCACGCAGGCGCACGTAAACCCCGCCATTCACAGCTTGGTAATAGAGGGCGTCTTTGAGGGCGTGGGCTCGGTCTTGTCGTTTATGCCCATCATCGTGGTCATGTTCTTCTTCCTGTCGCTTTTGGAGGACACGGGCTATCTTGCGCGCGTGGCGTTCTTTATGGATAAGATCCTGCGCAGGGTGGGCCTCTCGGGCCGCTCCATCGTGCCCATGCTGATTGGGTTTGGCTGCACCGTGCCGGCCGTAATGTCTACGCGCACGCTGCCAAGCGACCGCGATCGCCGCATGACCATTCTGCTCACCCCGTTTATGAGCTGCACCGCCAAGCTGCCCATCTACGCGTTCTTTGTGAACGCGTTCTTTCCCCGCCAAGGCGGGCTCGTAATGACGTGCCTGTACGTGCTTGGCATCGTGTTTGGAATCCTGGCGGCGATTCTGTACAACAAGCTCATCTTTACGGGCGACGCGGTGCCGCTGGTGCTTGAGCTCCCCAACTATCGCATGCCAAGTCCGCGCAGCGTGGCTCAGCTTCTGTGGGAGAAGGCCAAGGACTTTTTGCAGCGGGCGTTCTCGGTCATTCTTGTTGCAACCGTGGTGGTCTGGTTTCTCTCGCACTTTAGCCTGCGGCTCAACATGGTCGCGGACCAGGAGCAGAGCATACTTGCCCTAATCTCTGGCTGGCTCGTGCCGCTGCTTGCGCCCATTGGGCTGGGTGATTGGCGCATCGCCACATCGCTCGTGAGCGGCTTTATGGCAAAGGAGAGCGTGGTGGCCGTCATGCGTGAGCTCTTTGGGGGCATGGCCGGCGTAAGGGCGGCCCTGAGCGTCACGAGTGCCGCCTGCATGCTGGTGTTCTCGCTGCTCTACACGCCATGCGTCGCGGCGATTGCGTCCATACGACGCGAGCTTGGTGGCGGCTGGGCAACTAGCGTGGTGGTGTGGCAGTGCATCGTGGCGTGGGTCGTCGCGTTTGCGGTGCGCCTGATTGGCATGCTGCTGGGCTTGGCGTAGTTGCCGTGCCTACAAAGGGGCCAAACCTTAGGATTCTTACAGCTTTTGCGGAGGATTATGTAGGAATGAGGGGCGAAATAGGCCGATTTGGGATATTTGAAAAAGAGAGGTAGAATTCATTTCTCGTAATCCACAAGGTTTCTCAATAGTCCTTGCTGGCAAGGCTATACAAAGGGAAGAAAGGCAGAGGAGGGTTCCAATTACTATGGCAGAAAAATTGACTGAGGAAGTCGTGGCGCAAGAGGAGTCAAAGAAGGGCTTCGATATTAAGAACCTGGGCATGGGTGCTTGGATTGGCATCTGCGCCGCAGCCCTTATCGTCGGTCTGTTGGCAGGACATTTCCTGCTTGGCGGCGGTTTGCCGAGCTCCCTAAACAAGACCACTTTAACCGAGTCCGAGCTTGATTCCACCATTGCCACCTACAGCAACAACGGCTCTGCGCAGAGCCTCACCGCACGCGAGGTCATTGAGATGACCTCTTCGCTCGACAGCGCAAAGGATGAGGACGGCAACTACGAGGTTCCGAGCGCTGACAACGTGCTCTATGCCGTTCGCAACACCATAGCCATTACCGAGGCAAAGAACCGCGGCATCGAGGCCACCGACGAGCAGCTGCTCGACTATGCCGAGAAGACCCTGGGCCAGACCCCCGACTTTGAGTCCATCGCAACCAGCAACAACCTCGACGTTGACACCGTAAAGAAGCTCCTTACCGAGTCCTACCTCATTCACGAGCTCCAGGCACAGGTTGGCGGCGAGCTGGATGCAACCGAGCCGGAGTATCCCACCGAGCCCGAATACGCCACCACCAACGAAAACGGCGAGAACCTTAGCGACGAGGACGTAGAGAAGAATCGCACCGAGGCTTACAAGAAGGTCTCCAAGGACTACGCCGACTACATCATCAAGCTTGCTGGTGACGCCTGGAACGCCAAGAAGGGCAAGTGGGCCGACGAGGAGGGCGAGTACGCCACCGCGCTCAAGGACTACGAGTTCAGCAAGGACGGCGCATCCTACGAGGCCGCCTATGCAGCCTATCAGGTTGCCTACACCGAGTACTCCAACAAGCAGAGCGAGTACTACGAGAAGATCAACAACTATCTGGACGAGCTGTACGCAAAGAGCTCCATTTCCATCAACACGCTCAAGCAGTAGCTGTTGCTACGGCATTGTACCGCGGGCGGGAACCTTTGGCCTTGGGGCCGGGGGTTCCCGCTTTTTTGTGTGTATGGTTACCGCCATGTAATATTGCGGGACTATAATGCCCCTTATCCTAAAAGGTCCAGTACGCAAGAGGGAGTGTGACCATGGAGAAGAAGGACATCGACTGGGGTAACCTGACCTTTAGCTATACGCCCACGGACTATAGCTACGTATGCAACTATAAGGACGGTGCATGGGGCGAGGACATTCTCACGCCCGACCACACGCTGCAGCTCAGCGAGTGCGCAGGTATCTTCCACTATTGCCAGGAGGTCTTTGAGGGCCTTAAGGCATATACCACCAAAGAGGGCGACATTGTGTGCTTCCGCCCCGACATGAACGCCCAGCGCATGGCCGACTCCGCACGTCGCATCTGCATGCCTCCCTTCCCCGAGGACCGCTTTGTTGAGGCAGTCAAGAAGGTCGTTGAGGCCAACCTGGCTTGGGTGCCGCCGTTTGGCTCTGGCGCCACGCTCTACATTCGTCCGTTTATGATCGCCACCGGCGACGTAATTGGCGTGAAGCCGGCCACCGAGTACCAGTTCCGCATTCTGGTTACGCCCGTGGGTCCCTACTACAAGGGTGGCGTGCAGCCCGTGGCACTCAAGGTTCCCGAGTATGACCGCGCCGCTCCGCATGGCACCGGCAACATCAAGGCCGGCCTCAACTACGCCATGAGCCTGTATCCCAGCGT
>JAUMWL010000166.1 GCA_030529665.1 Coriobacteriales bacterium | reverse complement strand
GGCTGGACCGCAAATACGGATTCGAGCGCCACGCTTACCGAGGAGGAGCAAGAGATCTTTGCAAAGGCGAGCGAGACCTACGACGGCGTTGACCTTGAGCCCGTGGCGGTTCTTGCCACGCAGCTGGTCTCGGGCACCAACTACGCCTTTTTGTGCAAAGCCACAACCGTAACGGCCACTCCCACCACGTATTGGGCCGTTGCCACGGTGTACAACAATCTCCAAGGCGATGCGACCATCACCAACGTTGAGGACATCGAGCTTGCCGACCTGGAAACCACGGACGACGCCGAGGATACGAGCGAGCTCGTTGGAGCGTGGGAGATTCGCGCGCTGGACGAGGGCGTAACGCTTCCCGGAGGAGCAGAAGAGGCCTTCCAAAAGGCATTGCAGAACTACGACGGCGTGAGCCTTAAGCCCATCGCCCTTCTTGGCACGCAGGTTGTTGCTGGTACCAACTACCTGGTGCTGTGCGAAGGCGCTCCCGTGGTCCAGAATCCCACGGAGTCACTCTATGTTGCGCAGGTGTACGAGGACCTTGAGGGCAACGCGCAGTTCTCGTCTGTGCAGACGCTCGACCTCCTGGAGTACGTGTAGGCGCAAAACGGCTGTGCAAGTCAGCTGCGCCCAACGGGCGGCTCCAAAACGGGGTCGCCCTTTTTCGTGCGCGGGCAGGCATGAGGGGCGGGCATGATAAGATATCTCCCAAACGTTGCAAGCAAGGAGGCGGGCCATGGCATCGGCGAGCATAGGCATAGACATGTTGGAGATTGCGCGCATGGAGAAGACCTTGGCGCGTAGGCCGAGCTTTGTCACGCGCGTGTTTACGGAGGAGGAGCGCGCCTACTGCGACAGCAAGGCGCGACCCGCCCAGCACTACGCCGCAAGATTTGCCGCGCGCGAAGCCGTGCTCAAGGTGCTGGGCACGGGCTTCTCGCGAGGCGTTGGCCTTGCAGACGTAAGCGTAAGAAACAACGAGGCGGGCCGGCCCGAAGTCGTTATTGGCGGGCGTGCGCGCCAGATAGCGGAGGAGCAGGGCATTCACGAGATTGCCCTTTCGCTCACGTACACCCACGAGGTGGCCGCGGCAAGTGCCGTTGCCATTACCGAGGAGGTAAAGCCCAAGCACGAGGAGCGGCCCGATCCCAAGGAGGAGCTGCGCGCATCGTTTCGCGCGGCACGGTCGGTGCTCGACGAGCTAGAGCGCGTGGAAGAACGGCAATAGTCCAAATGGTACGCGCACCATGCGCACCCGTGCCACAAATAGAGAAATGAGGCCACATGCAGCCAGTACTAACCACCGAAGACGTGCGAAAAGCCGAGCTGACGCTCGATGCCCAGGGCGTGAGCCTTGCCGAGCTTATGGATCGTGCGGGAACGGCAACGGCCCAGGCGGTCTTGGGAGTGGAAGGCGCGCAGTCCGTAGCCATTCTTGCGGGCTATGGCAACAACGGGGGAGACGGGTGGGTCGCCGCCACGCTGCTGCAGGAGCAGGGGCTCCACGCATGTGTGGTCACGCCCGTCTTGCCGGCAGACATTAGGAGCGACCTTGCGCGCGAAGTCGCGCTGGCCGCGGAGCGAGCCAAGGTGCCCATATTGGTGCTTCCCAGCCAAGACGAGCTGGACGAGGTGCTGTTTGGTGCCGACGTGGTGGTGGACGCCATGCTGGGCACGGGATTCTATGGGGACCCAAAGGAGCCCTTTGCCAGCTGGATCAACAGCGCCAACGCATGCGGAGCCTTCGTGCTGGCGGTCGACGTGCCCAGCGGCCTCTCGGCCCAGACGGGCTGCGCGTCGCAAACCACCATCGTGGCCAACAAGACCGTTACCATGATATGCCTCAAGCCGGGGCTCCTGAGCGACCTTGGACGCGATGTGTGCGGCGACATAGAGGTTGCCCCTCTTGACGAGCAGGCCGAGTGCGTGGCCATAGACGAGGGCCCCACGGCATGGCGCTGCGAGCCCGGGGACTACCTGGACGTTATGTTTGCACCGTCGATGACGGTTGACAAGTTCACGCGCGGGTCGGTGCTGGTGGTCGGTGGCTCCAGGCGCTACATTGGGGCTGCGGTCCTTGCGGCCCGTGCGGCGGCGCGGGGAGGCGCGGGCTACGTTACCCTGGCCGTGCCCGAGCCCATCGTGCCCGTAGTGCAGGCGCACGTGGTGGAGATACCCGTGGTCGGCATGCCCGCCGATCCGCAGGCGGGCTGCTTTGCCGCCGAGGCTGTGGAGCCGCTGCTGGACCTTGCGCAAAGAAGCTCGGCCGTGGTGGTTGGCCCCGGCATGACGGTGTGCCCGTCCACCATGGCGGTGGTCCAGGCCTTGTTGGGGTGCGATGTGCCCTTGGTGGTGGATGCCGACGCGCTCAACTGCTTGGCTCGGATCGTCCAAGGAAAGCTGGACCAGAGCCCCGAACTCATTCGGCGGGCTTTTCCGCTGGTGCTCACGCCGCATCGTCGCGAGCTGGGCAGACTCGTGGACGCGGCCGATGCCCCGCCCCAGACCCTGCCCGAGGCCATCGAGGCAGCCCGCCGCGTGGTGTGGGCCGACGGTGGCAGCGAGCTGTGCATCGTGGCCAAGGGTGCCACCACGGCCTGCGTGGGCGTGGACGTGGCTCTCTTGCCCCAGCCCGGCCCCTCGGCGCTTGCAACGGCGGGTTCGGGTGACGTGCTTGCGGGCATTATGGGAGCCACGCTGGCGCGGACCCCGCTGGAGCTGGCAGAGCAAAACCTGCCGCTCCTGTGTGCCATGGCGTGCGAGGTCCATGGCTATGCCGGTAGCATCGCAGCCGAGCGCTACGGTTCGCGTGGCGTTATGGCGGGCGATGTGGCCGATGTTGTGGGGCTTGCCATGGACTTGTTGGAAGAACGTGCTACCTTGGTGGAAGACAAAGACGTGTGGAGCATGTAGGAGCATATAGGAGTGAGCTATGGTACGTGGTTTGCGATGCCCCGAGGATCGCTGGGCATGGGTTGAGATAAATCTGGATGCGCTGCGGCAGAACACGGCGGCGCTTAAGCGCCTTATGGATCGAGACACGCTCATGATGTGCGTGGTTAAGGCCGACGCCTATGGCCATGGTGCCGTGCGGTGCGCCAAGGCCATGCTTCGTGCGGGTGCGGACCAGTTTGCCGTGGCCACGGTGGCGGAGGGCGTGGAGCTGCGCGAGGCGGGCATCCGTCAGCCCATAGCCATCCTTTCTGAGCCGCCGGTGGAGACGGTGCAGACCATAGTGGATCACGACCTGTCGCCGGCGGTGTTCAACCAGTCGTTTGCGCTGGCTCTGGGCGAGTGCGCGGCGGCGGCGGGCAAGGTGGCCACCTATCACCTGGCCATCGACACGGGCATGACGCGCATAGGCGTCAACTGGCGCGATGCGCTTGAGCTGCGTCGTAGCATCGACTTCCACCGTGGCATTGAGTGCGCGGGAACCTTTACGCACTTTGCCACGGCCGACGTCCCGCGCGACTGGGACTTTGAGATGCAAGCGCGCAGGTTCTTCGACGCGGTGGACAACATAGATGCAGCTGGCCTGAGCACCGGTCTTGTCCACTGCGCCAACACGCCCGCAACCATGATGCACCCCCGGGTCCACATGGACATGTGCCGCGCGGGCATTGGACTCTATGGCCTTTATCCCTCGGCCGAGACCCGCAAGGTGGCCAACCTGTCGCCGGTTATGAGCGTGCGCGGCCGCATTACGCGCGTGGAGCGGCCCGAGGTTGGCACGGGCGTGAGCTATGGCCTGACCTATCGCGTGCCGCGGCCCAACATACAGATCTGCACCGTGCCAATTGGCTATGCCGATGGCCTTTCTCGCGTGCTTTCGGGCAACATGGACGTGCTGGTAAACGGCGAGAGGTGCCGTCAGGTTGGTCGCATCTGCATGGATCAGTTTATGTTTGAGGTGAGCGTAAACAACGTGCGTGCGTATAGGCCCACGCGGGCGGTGGAGTACGGCGACGTGGTTACCATCCTGGGCAGCGACGGCTCCGAGACCATATTGGCAGACGACATGGCCGCGCGGCGCAACACCATAAACTACGAGGTCGTGTGCGACTTTGGCCTCAGGTTGCAAAAGATCTATGTGTAGCGGCGCGCGGGTCAATAAAAACGTTGCGGGCGGCGGCCAGTCGGGCCCGGCGGCGCAGGAGGTCGCGACGGCGCAGGGGGCCGTGGTGGTCCCGGCGGCGCCGGTAGCCCTGGTGGCCCCAGCAAAGACCCCAGCGCGCGGACGGCGCCGTGCCCCACGCACATACCTTACGGAGGAGGATGAGTCCATGCCCGTTATGCACATACCCGGCCACGATCACCAAAAGCCCCAGGAGGTCCGCCTGGACGAGATTCGCGACGTTATGGGCAACTGCCAGCTGTGTCCTTTGGGACAAACGCGCACCAACCTGGTGTTTGGCGTAGGCAACCCCAACGCCCGCGTAATGATTGTGGGAGAAGGGCCCGGGCGCAACGAGGACCTGCAGGGCGAGCCCTTTGTGGGGGCGGCGGGCAAGAACCTCGACTCGCTCTTGTCGCTTGCGGGCCTGCGTCGCGAGGACGTGTACATTGGCAACGTGATCAAGTGCCGTCCGCCCAACAACCGCAACCCCAAGCCCGAGGAGATCACTGCCTGCGCGCCGTTCCTGCGCGAGCAGATTCGCTCCATCTGGCCCGACGTCATAGTGTGCCTGGGCAACTTTGCGGCGCACTTTGTGCTGCGCACCGAGATGGGCATCACCAGCCTGCGCGGTCGGTTCCACCAAACCGGGCACTTTGCGGTGCTGCCCACCTTCCATCCGGCGGCGGCCCTGTATCACCGAGAATGGCAGCCGGTGTTGGAGGACGACTTCCGCATGCTTGGCGCGTGGCTGGCGGAGCACCCGGCCGGGCCCAACAAAGGGGGCCAGCAATGACGGATGCGGCGATGATGGCGCGTGACGTCGGCGGGCCGGACGTCGGCGGGCTGGGCGTTGCGGAGTTCGTCACTCGTTCCACGAACGAGACCATCGAGCTGGGGCGTCGTCTTGGCGCGCTGTTGCGTGCGGGCGACGTGCTGGTGCTCACGGGCGACCTTGGCGCGGGAAAGACCCAGCTCACCAAGGGCATTGCCGCCGGCATGGGCGTGGAGGACGACGTGACGAGCCCCACCTTTACCATACAGATGGTGTACGAGGGAGACGAGCTGCCGCTGTATCACTTTGACCTGTATCGTCTGGACAATCCCGACCAGCTGGACGACACAGGGCTCTTTGACGTGCTGGGCGACGACGGTCCCTGCGTCATAGAGTGGGGCGAGCAGTTTGTGGACCAGCTGGGAGACGAGCGCCTGGACGTGTTTCTTACGCGGCTGGACGAGCAGGCTGCTCCGGGCGAGGAGCCCGCACGCTGCGTGCGTCTCGTGCCCCACGGCGAGCGTGCCACCGCCCTTGTCCAGCACCTCTAAAACGGGGCGGGCCTGAGCAGAAAGGGGTACCCCTTTTTGCTCGCCCCGGTCGCCCGCGGCCCTTCTCGGCATCAGAGTCATAACGTGTACACAAACTGTCACAAAAAGGACCCTACCGTGTACACTATCGGCCCGTTTGTGTACACGGTAGGGACGTGTTTTGGGCAAAAAGTGTACACGTTAAAACATTGATTTCGGCCGAGCTGACGGCCCAAAGAGCCCGTCGGCCAGCCGCTGGCCTTGTATCGGACAGGAACCGAAGACGCCGCCCATAGCCACGAGTCCGCCCTCGACTTGCATGACGCGTGGCCCGCGGTTGTCCGCGAAGCATTTGCTCGTAGAGGCCGAAACCTG
>JAUMWL010000045.1 GCA_030529665.1 Coriobacteriales bacterium | reverse complement strand
GGAGCGAAGCGACGAAGCCATGAGCGTTGCGCATCAATGCGGCGACTCCCTTCCCAGCCACCAGGTCAATCCGAGCGTCCCAACTGGGGCGCTTTTTTGTTAGGGGCACTCATCTGGCCGCGTATCAAAGGGGATGCCCCCACCGATATGCCGCAAGTGGCATATCGGTGGGGGCATCCCCTTTGACGGGCGCAGATTATCTACTTGCGCTTGTGGTAAGAAAGGCTGATGGCGAAGCCAGAGGGCGAAACCATGAGGGCAGACATGGAGGAGCTGGTCTCGGCAATCCTGTCGCCCTGGGCATTCTTAAAGCCCTTGGAGACGAGGAAGTCGTAGGCCTCTTGGAAGTCACGCACGTTCATGCGAATAGCGGTAAGATCCTGGGGCACGACCTCGGACTGGGCCACATTCACGCGGAAGTCCTCGCCCAACTTGAGATCGACACTGGTAACGTGACCATTGATCCCTTCCTTGGTGTGCGCACGCTCGAATCCGAGTTCCTCGAACAGAGCGACGACTTCCTCGGCTTTGGGGGTAACGATAAGGGGATTGAATGCGGTGATCTTCATAGGCTTTCCCTTTCTGTGAGGTGATGGCCAGACGCCCTGCGTTAGGCGCTTTTGCTTACGCATCGATAATTATACTCACAAGTAATATTCCCAACTCATTCGCATGTTGCTTAACAAAACATACATGACGGTCGTGAAGAAGGAGATGAAGTAGCCCAACGCAAGGGCTGTGACTCCGATGGTTGCGTGGCAAGACACGGTGCGGGACTTCTGAAAGGCATCGTTCGAAGAGACAAGAGGGGTAAACGGTCTCATGGAAAAGCAGCTCGCATAGCACTCGTGCGAAAAGGCTTCGTCTCGCTCAGTCCTCGTGTATCCACTAGCGCTGGCATTCGCTGATACCATCTTCCGAAATCAAAGAAGTCGTCTTTGACAAAAGCAAGCAAGCCGGTCGCAAAACGACCGGCCCGCGAAAACTCGTGGCTGGGGCACTAGGATTCGAACCTAGGTTGGCGGCACCAAAAACCGCAGTCCTGACCACTGGACGATGCCCCAGTGCAATCACTGCGCTGGAATCCAGCCAGAGCAAAGCTAGTGTAGCAGATTTTCCTCATCGAATGCAGTACAAATCGCATCGAGCAACATTACTGCATAGGTCTGCGCATCACCCACGGTAAACGTGCCGTCGTAGCCGGGCCCGCCCTGCGAGAACTCAATGCGAATGACCGGGACCTCCTCCTTGGACCCAGCCCAAGCGGTGCGGATGCGCATGGCCAGAGTGCTGGGGTCGTCCACGATCACGTTGGGAATGGCCTCGGTCTCGTTGGGAGAGGTGGCCAGCACCAACACGGCATGATCGCCCGGCCGCTTGTTCTCAACGGAGGCGATTATGTCCATGCCGCTCTTCTCGTTGGTGGCCGATGCGAGGTTCCACACGCGACCGGCAATGTTTCGCGAGATGGGGTCCTCCGCGGTAATGGAGATTCGTACCTTTTCCAACACGTTTGCCGCGCGTGCAAAGCCCATGGCTCCCAACGGGTGCGGTCCCGAGGCCGACTTGCCGGCCCATACGTGATGAAGGCGGTCGATGGCGTCAAAGGTGTCGGGAAACGCCATGCCGTCGGGAAGCTGCCCCATGCTCTCCTGAAACTGCTTGACGGCCGCCTCGGTGTGCGGGCCATAGCGTCCGTCCTCCTCGCCCGCCGAGAAGCCCAGCACGTTGAGGCAACGCTGCAGCTGTCGCACGTCGGCACCGTGGAAGTTGGGCAGGCGCAGGTAGAGCGTGCGGTCGCCCATCTTGTACGACTCATCCACCAAGGCTATCCACGTGGCGGAGTCCACTTCCTGCCCCAAGGGCAGCCCCATGTTAAGGCGAAAGTGCGTAACGGCCGTGGCGGTTGATATGCCAAAGTCCTGGGCGTCGCGCTCCTTCTGGTCGATCTTGTAGCCTATGGAGCACAGGCGCTCCTGAATGTCCTCGACCGCGGCACCGGTCATACCTTGTGTGATGGGCTCCATCGTCTTTCCTTGTCTTGGTTGCGTGGGTGGTCTTGTTTAAGTTGCGTTAGCTTGTGCGCTCAATAAAGAAATCCGCCATCGAGATTAGCACCCTTCGGGCCTCCTCTGCAATGTGTATCTTTGACAAATCGGTCTTTGCGTTGTTTATGAGCGTCTTTGCATAGGACTGCGCGTGTTCGAGCGCTCCCACCTCTTGCGCGATGTCCACGGCTCGTGCCAGTTGCTCCGGGTCGGTGGTGCCTGAGGACAGGATCTCCACAAGCTCCGTGCGCTTCTTCTGGTCCAGCAGATGCTCGACCGCCCATACCATAATGAGCGTGCGCTTGCCCTCGGTTATGTCGGACCTATAGTCCTTGCCTTGCGCCTCGGCGTCGCCGACGAGGTTAAGAAGGTCGTCTTGGATCTGAAACGCCAATCCCGTGCGCAGGCCAAAACGTCGCAGACCCTCCACCTGCTCAACGTTGCCACCACCGCTGAGGGCTCCCATGGCCAGGGGCACGGCGGCGGAGTAGTAGGCCGTCTTGCAGCGGGCCATCTCCAAATAGTCGTAAGCGCTCAGGTCCCAGCGGTTGTCGCGCGCCCAGCCAAGGTCGAGCGCCTGTCCCTCGAGCGTGTGCTCCTCCATGGTAATGACCTCGTCCAGAAGCTGCAGGCGAACGTTCTTGTAGAGCGAATGGTTGCGCACGATGGCCGTCGTAACCGCTACGAGGGCGGCGTCGCCGGCGTTTATGGCAATGCCGACGCCGTGCGTCTTATGAACGCATGGCTCTCCGCGGCGCATGGTGCTTTGGTCCGCGATGTCGTCGTGGATAAGGGCGGCCGCTTGGAAGAGCTCGACTGCTGCGGCAACGGGAAGCCCTGCCGTGCGGTCGGCACCCACCGCCTCGGCACCCAGCAGGCAGAGGGCGGGGCGAATGCGCTTGCCGCCCGCCATAACAAAGCGGGTAACCGGGCCATAGAGGTAGCGGTCCAGATCCAGCGTCTGGTCACGACGAATGGTTGGCGCAGGCGTGTGCGCCAACACGTAGTCGTCTATGAGCTGCTTGTTGTTGGTGAGGTATGTGGCAAAAGCCTCGCCGTTTGCGTTCATCGCGGTGTCCCTCGCGTCTCTATCCCTCGTATCCGTATGGGTTGTGCGACTGCCAGTTCCAGCTGTCGCGGCACATCTCCTCAATGCCAAACTCGGCCTCCCACCCAAGCAGCTCGCGAGCCTTGGTGCAGTCGGCGTAGTTTGCGGTCACGTCGCCCGCACGACGTGGCTCAATAACGTAGGGGAGGTCGCGTCCGCAAGCGGCGGAGAAGGCCTTAATGATCTGGAGCACGCTGGTGCCGCGACCGGTGCCCAGGTTGAACACCTCGCAGCCGGCCTTGTCTCTCATCCAGGCAAGTGCCGCCACGTGGCCGCGTGCGAGGTCCACCACGTGGATGTAGTCGCGTACGCCGGTTCCGTCGGGCGTGTCGTAGTCATTGCCAAACACGTGGACCGCGTCGCGACGCCCAACGGCAACCTGCGCCACGTAGGGGAGCAGGTTGTTGGGGATGCCCTTGGGGTCCTCGCCCATAAGGCCGCTGGCGTGCGCGCCAATGGGGTTGAAGTAACGCAGGAGCACCACGTTCCACGCCGGGTCGGCCACGGTAATTGAGCGAAGAATCTCCTCGATCATCCACTTGGTCCAGCCGTAGGGGTTGGTGGCGGGCTTCTTTGGGCTGTCCTCGGTAAGGGGCAGCGAGTCGGGGTCGCCGTACACGGTGGCGCTGGAGCTAAAGATGAGCGACTTGCAGTCGTGTGCGCGCATTACGTCCACCAAGGCAAGCGTGTTGCCAATGTTGTTGCTGTAGTACTCGATGGGCTTCTGCACGCTCTCGCCCACGGCCTTGAAGCCGGCAAAGTGAATTACGGCGTCGATGTCAAACGTGTCGAACACGGCCTCCATGGCGTCCTTGTCTGCCACGTCCGCCCGCACAAAGGTAAGGCGCTCTGCCGCGTCGTCGCCCACGATGGTGTCGATGCGGTCGAAGACCTTCTCGCTTGAGTTGGACAGGTCGTCCACGACCACGACCTCATAGCCGTCCTGCAAGAGCTCAACCACGGTGTGGCTGCCAATAAAGCCCGCGCCGCCGGTAACCAGAACGCATGTGTCTTGGGCCGTCTTGTTGTTGCACATGGAAATACCTCCACAATTGGGTTCGAAGCTATCTAGTTAGTATAGCGTGATACGTGGGACGGCACATCTTTTCCCGGAAACGGCGTGCCACGTAGCTTAAACCTCCCAGGCAAAGCGGGCCATGTCCACGCGGCCGTCTGCCAAAAAGCCCACGCCCTCGGCCGCAAGGAGCCTGCGCTGCTCGTCCTCACCGCCAAAGGCAAAGGCCGGGGCCAGCGACCCGTCCTTAAACACCACGCGATGGCAGGGAATCACGCCTGGCTCGGGGTTGACGTGCAGGGCAAATCCCACAAAGCGCGCGCTTCTGGGACGACCCACCATGCGCGCCACCATGCCATAGCTCGCCACGCGGCCCACAGGGATCTGTCGCACCACCTCGTATACCTCGTCGTTAAACGCTCCCATTGTCTATCCGTGGGTGTACTTGGTTGCCGCGTGCAGGAGGTTGATCTCGGCGAGTTCCAGCTTGCCGTCGATGTAAGGCGCATACATGGCCTCGATGCGTGGAGCGCCCAGGCTGCATCCGGCGCAGGACTCACAGCTGGAGTCGTCGCACCAGTTAAGCCCCTTGGCAACGATTTGCATGCGCTCCTCGGGCGTGGTGTCTTTTATCAGAACGCTTTTGCGCATAAGCCGCTCCTCTTGCTCGTATTTGTTGGGTCGCATGGGTGGCAGAGCACGCGCCCAAAAACAGGCCGGGCGAACCCTTGTAGGTATTATGCGCGCAAAGGGGCAAACGTAACATGCTGTTAGGCAAATTGATACGTGGCGGTCCTCGTTGCCGCGTATGCGGGTATGATGGAAAAGACAAAAACGTCTGCCAGAGCAATCCGCCAGATTGAGGGGAAGTACGCATGAACAACATGGAGGCCATTCGCGCGCGTCATTCGGTGCGCGAGTACACAGACCAGCCCATCGAGCCGGATGTGCTTGCGCAACTGGAGCGCGTTGTTGAGAAATGCGCGCATGAGGGCAACCTCAACATACAGGTGCTGCAAAACAACCCCCAGACGTTTGACCTCGTGGCACGCTTTGGTCTGATTCGCGGATGCTCCACCTGCATTGCGTTTGTCGCAAACAAGAAGACACAGGACGAAGCCATTGGCTACTGGGGAGAGCGCATTGTGCTTGAGGCGCAAAAGCTTGGGCTCAACACGTGCTGGGCAGGCATGTTCTCGCGCAAGCGCTGCCACGCCGTCTGCCCTCCCGGCATGTCCGTGCGTGTGGTCATTGCCGTGGGTTATGGCAAGACCGCCGGCAAGCCTCGCAGGTCCAAGACACCCGAGGACGTGGTAACCATAGAGCCCGGTGCACAAAAGCCTGAGTGGTTTGACGTCGCGGTGGAGGCGGCGCTCCTTGCGCCTACCGGGGTAAACAGGCAGGATTTCCACATTACCTTGGCTGCTGACGGCTCGGTGAGCTTTAGCGCGCCTGGAAATGGGCTCACCAACATTGACCTAGGCATCGTGCGCCGAAACTTTGAGGAGGCGCGCGCGGAGGCCGTCCAATCGATTGGCCGATAAGACCGTCAACAACCACCAAAATCAGCCAGAATCCGTCAGACGGCCCGAAGGGAGGCAACCACATGAAGCGCATGCACGCACGGCTATGGCACCGGCTCGCCATCGTGCTTGCCGTGGCGTGCGCCTTGGCGTCGGTGGCCTCGTTTGGCATAACGCTTCCCTCGACCCTGCTGAGCCCTGTGGTCCTCGACGGGCCCACGGCGTTCGACTCGGACGGCACGTTGTCGGTTGTGGTTGACTCGGAGTCAAAGCACGCCCTTATCCTAAACAAGGACCACCACCTTACGGGAATGGTGGACTGCAACGTGCTCAATTCTCCGCTGGAGTCGGTTACGGACGTGTGCGTCTCAAACGGCACCGTGTACCTTGCGGGCGTGGTGTACGAGAAGGACAGCGACATTATTGAGCACGAGCGCGTGGTGGCCTACCCGCCTTCTGGACGTAACGGCAAGGTGGTGTACGAGTGCGAGGACACGCATTATCAGCTGCCCGCAATAAAGACGCTCGACAACGGTGAGGACGGCGTCAACGTGGTGCTTGTGCGCAACGGGACCACAGACACCTCGTATCCCGCACTGGAAATAGTGTACGCGCAGCTCGACGGCACAAAGATGGTAAGCAGAAGCGAGTGGAAGACGCCCCTGTTGCACGATGTGGGCTACAGCTCAACGAGCAACGTGATACAGGCCCTGAGCATGCGCGGAACCATGGAGGACATGGTGAGGTATGGCTCAAACCCAAGCAAGAGCATCTGGGACGAGCCCGAGTTCGAGTCGTTGAGAGACCACGTGTTCACGTCGCTTGACGTGGCCGACGACGGCACGACGTATTTGTACGACGACGTAACCAACTCGGTGTACCGCCTTCTGGACGACGGCACCCTGCAATCGGTGCTTGGCCTCAAGGGCTGCAGTTGCCTGCACATAAACGGCAGCGTAATGAGCTTGTGCGATCATGTGGGCAACTCGGTTGGCCTGTGCAAGCTGGACGGCTCGGGCTTCGAGGAGCTGAGCACGATCGAGCTGTCGGCTGCACTCAAGATGTTGGTGGCGCTGGTTGTGGGGTGCGCGTGCTACCTCTGCCTGTTCTTTGTCGTTGAGCTTGTGCTCAAGGTGCGCTCGCTTATTAGGCAAGGGCAGACCGAGGGCATTGGCCCCATGTTTGCCTCGCTCGCGGTCGTGCTGGTGGTGACGATGGCAATCGCCTACATATCGTATGGTTCGTATCAGGCCATAGTTGCCATGCGCGCAAATGAGATAAACCTGTTTGCCGACTATCTGGACACGACCGCGACCCAGCTGAGCCAAAACGTGCAGAACTGCAACGATCGCACTTTTTTGAGGGACGACGACCCAGAGTACTCGTACGTCTCCGATTCACTCGCCACGCTAAGGCTTGAGCTGGGCGGCCTGGCATACGCTGCGACCGACAATGGCGTGGGAACCTATGTGGTGCTCTATGGCAAGGATGACCAGGGCATATTCTATTTGTACGAGAGCTCCATGGAACATGTTATTGGTACGAGCACCGACGTAAACGCCAACCACGAGAAAATAGAGCACATCTTTGAGACAAACCAAGCCGACGATGAGCTGCACACAGGAAGGTCGCTTTACGACGAGACGCAATACAGGTTGGTTCGCGTTCCCACCTCCGACGGCCAGCAGACCGCAGGCGTGGTGGAGGTCGGCACGCGCATAAAGACGTTTGAGTCGTCCATTGCGCGCTACCAGGTGCAGCGCATAATAACGCTGCTGGTAATGGTGTTGGTGGTGTACCTCACCTATTGCGAGCTTCGTGCCTGTGCGCGGTGCTTCCTCAACTATGGTCACATGCACGACAAGCACGATGCCATTGCGGTCCTTACCAGGCCGTTCTCGTTCTTTGTGACGCTGTTGTCGAGCATCGACGCCGTTATGACCACCCTCATTGCGCGCTCCATGCTGCAGGCCGCCGGTGTGAGCGGGTCGGGCGTGCTGCTGGCCTTGCCTTCCGTTATGCTGGGCATCGGCCTTGCGCTGGGACAGGCAATCTATGCCGTGGTGGGGTCGCGCATCATCATTCGCAAGCTCATGATTCGTGGCTCCGTTGCCATGATGGTCACTGCGGCGCTGGCTGCCTTGGCGGTGGCGTCGGGCGTCTTTTGGCTGTATTGCTTGGCAAAGCTTGCCATGGCCATACCGTTTGGCCTTCTCTACACGCTGAGCTATTCTTTGCCGCGCCGTGCGGACTCCGACGAGGTCCGTGCGCTGGCAGCGAGCGGCATAAAGCGTACCGACACGTCGGCCGCCGCGCTGGGAACGGTGCTTGGCGGCTATGTGGCGCAGAATCTGGGCAATGCATGGGTGTATGCGCTGGTGGCGCTGGCGAGCGTCATTGTGCTTGTTATGGCTCGGACGCTGCTGCCGCGCAGCAAGCATCCGCTGGAGCGCGAGATTCCGCATCAAACGAGCCCTCGCCAAGCCTTTCTTACCCTGCTGGCAAACAAGACCACGATTCCCGTGATCTTGTTTGTAATGCTGCCCGCAATAGTTGCGGCTGGCTACAACTCGTTCTTGTTTCCGCTGTACTCGGCCAACCTGGGCCTGGAGACTTCGTCGATCAACAACCTGTTTGTGCTGGGGCAGCTGGTGGTGTACGTAAGCATCGTGTGGCTGGAGGGGCTGGAAGACCGCTATGGCAAATGGCGCATCGCGGGCGTATCGGTGGCGTTGCTGGGCATGGTGTTTTTGCTCCTCTCGCTCAACACCACGCTGGTTTGGGCGGTGGTGTCGATTGCGCTGGTGGGGGTGCTGTGCAAGGCGTCCGACGCATGGAAGGCGCTGTGGCCGCGGTCCGCGCATACCGTGGGGCTTACGGCCGGAATAGCCACTGGCGGCATGTTTGCCGTGCGCAGCGTGTTGCTCATTGTGCAGCCGCTGCTCTTGGGCGCGCTCTTGTTGGTGGGAGACCATACGGCTGTTGTGGTGCTTGGGCTAATTTGTTTTGTAAGCGCGATTGCGTTCTATGTGCTCACGCGCGGCACGGCGATTTCGACCAAGTAAGGGCCGCGCGGGTGATGCGCGCCGTGCTAGCGAACCTTGGGCTTTCTTCCAAACAGGCGAATGTGCGCCTGATAGACGCGCTGCGCAGGACCGGCGGGAAGCGGCGCGTCCGGCCCGTTGAGCGCGCGGTTGATCATGCACAGATAGCGAATGAGGTCGTTGGACTCGCTTTCCAGAGCTTGCCCATCGGCGGTTATAAAGGCGCTGCCAATGAGGGCATACAGGTTGATAAGATCTGCAACAAGCAGGTTGGACAGCGTGTCGGTGTCGCCTTGCGGGCCCACGTTGCCGTCGCTCTTTCTAAACTGCTCGCGCTGCACCGCCTTGCCCATCTCGTTAAGGATCAGCGCCGATGGCGGCACGGAGCTCTCAAACGACTTGTTGCCCACATCGTTGCGGAATATCTCAAAGTCCACGTGAGAGAGGTCAATGTCAAAGATTTGGTTTACGACCTCGATTTCCTTGGGGTCGGTCTTGCCCTTGCCCACGCCGTCCAGGTACAGCGCAAACGCGAGCAAGTCGCCACGAATCCTGCCCTCCAGGCTGATGACGAGCTCACCCGACCTCATCATGACCTGGTCGTAGCTGGCGGCAATGGAGAGCATGGACTGCAGGTCTTGCTTGATTGAATCGATGGCCTCTTTGCTAAGGGCCGTTACGGAACGTTTCTTATCAAACAGTGACATATGCACGCCTCCTCTGCCTAGCTTGGTATCATTATTGCATACGCCGTGTGCAAAATTGCGCCGGGCGGCCATCCGTGCGGGTGAGAGGAGCAAAAATGAGGGTCGTGCCATATACCAGCGAGCATGCGGACGAGTTGCGGACAGTGTGCATTGGCACTGCGAGCGAGCGCGCCCGTAGCGACGCGACGCATGCCGCCTTTACCCTGCTTATGTACTGCGACCCGTACCTCGAGCACGGTGTTGCCTACATGTTGCTAGACAACGAGGACGTGGCGCGCGGATACGTGCTGTGCGCGGAGGACTTTGACGCGTGGAGGTCGGCGTTTGAGCCTTATCGCAAGCAGATCGAGGCGCTTGGGCCCGAGTATGCCGGACGCGTGGCTGACGAGCTCGCCTACTATGAGTCGGTAAAGGACACCTATCCCGCGCACCTGCACATAGACATTCTGGAACCCTATACCGGTGGCGGTAATGGCCGAAAGCTCATGGACACGTTGCTTGATCGGCTGCGTAGCGACGGCGTTGCGGGCGTGTCGTTTGGCGTTGCCGCCTCCAACGCGCGTGCCATTGGGTTCTATGAGCACATGGGGTTCAAGCGGCTCATTGCCTATGGTGAGGGCGAGGGCGATAACAACGAGCCGGGTGGCTACACCTTTGGCATGCGCCTTTAGCGATGGCCTTCTAAATGTTTCCGTTGTGTAAACTACGCAGCACTTGTGAGTTTCACCGCTTTTCGATAAGCTCAACCGGGCTTTTGTCTTATCAAATTGCGAAAACAAACAAGTGCTGAGTAGTTTACACGTTGGAAACAATTGGTCTGACGAGAAAAGCTCGGGTATGAAACGAGGACAGAGGTGTGCTGGCCAAGCGGGGCGGGCGGACCGACGGCGACAGAGCGTGCGGGAACCTGTCCAATTTGTTACGTTCGCGTGAGGACCCAACAAAACCCCTATCATAGGAACATTGTTTGCGAGCGGAAAGCGCTGCGTCGGGGCATGCCTGCGGGTTGCTGAAGCTGCGGACCGCGAGGGCCCGCGGACCGCGAGGGCCAGCGAGCTGGGGGTCCTTAGCTGCGCAAGAGTATCCGCACGCGAGCAATCTGACTCACACAACGTGGCGGCGCGAGGAGCGCTGCTTGAGGGGAGGTATTGTGGGCAAACAGCTTTTGAGCGGCAACGAGGCAATCGCGCAGGGGGCGTGGGAGGCCGGCGTTGCCGTTGGTGCGGCGTATCCGGGTACGCCTTCCACCGAGACGTTGGAGAACCTGGTAAAGAAGCCCGACGTGTACTGCGAGTGGGCTCCAAACGAGAAGGTCGCGCTCGAGGTGGGCTTGGGTGCGTCGCTTGGCGGTGCGCGCACGCTCGTAACCATGAAGCATGTGGGCGTAAACGTGGCGGCCGATCCGTTTATGAGCGCGGCGAACACGGGCGTAAATGCCGGCCTGGTGCTGCTGGCGGCCGACGACCCATCGTGCTACAGCTCGCAAAACGAGCAGGACAGCCGTCACTACGCAGCCTTTGGGCGCGTGCCGTGCCTGGATCCTGCCGACTCGCAGGAGGCCTACGCGTTTACGCAAGCTGCGTTCGACATCTCCGAGAAGTTCGACACGCTGGTTATGCTGCACGAGACCATGCGCATCGCCCACACGCGCACCATGGTGGACGTGGCTGGCGTGCGCGATGAGCGCGAGCCGCTGCCCTACGAGTCCAAGCCCGAGAAGTACGTGATGATGCCGGCAAACGCCGTGCGTCGCACGCTGGTGGCAAACGAGCGCGAGGACGCACTCATCGCTTGGGCGGAGGAGAGCGAGCTCAATCGCGTGGAGATGCGCGATACTGCGGTGGGCGTTATTTGCGCAGGTGCGCTCTACACGCACGTGCGCGAGGCGCTGCCCGATGCGTCCGTGCTCAAGCTGGGCATCTCGTGGCCGCTGCCGCCGGCAAAGATTCGCGCCTTCGCGGCCCAGGTGGACAAGCTCTACGTGGTGGAGGAAGCCTGCACCTACTTTGAGACGCGCGTGCGCGCGCTTGGCGTGGACGTTGCCGAGCCTCCGGCGGGTCGTCTGCCCCGATCGGGCGAGGTGACGCCCGCGCACATCCGCGCTGCGTTTGCCGTGGCCGAGCCCGAGCACCTCTCGCCCGCCGAGGGTCTGCCCCCTCGTCCACCCGCGTTCTGCGCCGGCTGCCCGCACCGCTTGGTGTACTGCGAGCTGCGCCGCCTAAAGGCAATCGTCACCGGTGACATTGGTTGCTACACGCTGGGTGCTGTGGCACCGTATCGCTCCGTCGACTCCGTCATTGACATGGGCGCGTCGCTGTCCATGGCGCATGGCATGGAGCTTGCGAGTGTCGCCGAGCGCACCGGACGACCCGTTGTGGGTGTGATTGGCGACTCCACGTTTGCGCACTCGGGCATCACCAGCCTTCTGGGTACCGTGTACAACGGCGGCAAGGGAACGCTCTGCATCCTTGACAACCGCACCACGGCCATGACCGGCACGCAGGGCAATCCCGTCAACGGCGTGACCCTTACCGACCAAGCTGCCCGCGTAAACCCGTTGGACGTTCCCGCTGGTAAGCAGCTCGACCTCGTTGCCTTGTGCCAGGCGATTGGCGTTGACGAGGTTGAGCAGGTGGACGCGCAGGACCTCAAGGCCATCCGCGCCGCGCTGCGCCGTGCCACCAAGGCAACCGACAAGCTCAGCGTTATTATCTTTAAGTCACCGTGCCGCCTGATCGATCGCTCGCGCAAGCCCATGCCGGTTATTCGCGACTGCCGTCGCTGCGGTACCTGCGTAAACATTGGCTGCCCGGCGCTTGGCAAGGACCAGACGGGCCATCCCGTGATCGATCCCACGCAGTGCATAGGCTGCGGCCAGTGCGCACAGTCCTGCCCGTTTGGCTGCATCGTAGAGGAGGGCTAACCATGCCGCATGACACTTCAGCCGTGGCCGACGTCACCACGTCCGGCGCGCGCGTAGAGCTCGATAGGACCATGACCATTCTGCTCGTGGGCGTGGGTGGTCAGGGCACCATCCTCGCGGGCAACATCCTTGCCATGACCGCCGCCGAGGCGGGCCTCGACGTAAAGGTATCCGAGATTCACGGCATGAGCCAGCGCGGCGGATCCGTGTCCACGGTGATTCGCGTGGGCAAGAAGGTCGACTCCATGATTGCCGACCCTGGTTGCGCGGATGTCGTCGTGGCCTTTGAGGCCGTGGAGGCCCTGCGCGCCCAACAGTTCCTGCGCACGGGCGGCACCATGTTTGTAAACGACGAGCAGATCGTGCCCGTGTCGGTGCATGTGGGCAACTTTACCATGCCCACCGACGTGCACGAGCGCCTGGACCAGATTGGTGCGGTGCTCATCCCGGCGGGCGAGATCGCACGCGCGGCGGGAAGTCCTCGTTCCACCAACGTGGTGCTGGTGGGCGCCCTCTCCACCGCGCTTCCCTTTGGCGAGCAGGAGTGGAAGGACGCCATTGCCAAGCGCGTTCCCGCCCACACCGTAGACGCCAACCTTGAGGCCTTCGACCGCGGCCGCGCTGCCGCTAGGGCATAGGCATTGTTAAAAGGGGACTGTCCCCTTTGTGCAAGCTAGTGTGGCAAAAGGGGCTAAGCCCCTTTTGCCATTTTTTATAGCTCGCAATGCTCGAAGCGGCCGTCGTGGTAAATGCCAAAGCTTGCGGTGCCATCCTTGGGTATGCCCACGCTGCCAGGGTTAAAGTAGCGCACGCCCTCAAGCTCGTCGCTTAGTTGGTTCACTTTTATATGCGTGTGACCATACACCATGGCATCACCTGGCGCGAGGACGGGCAGGTTATGCACGCTGTTATGAAGGCCGGGTCCGTACACGTGACCGTGCGTAAAGAAGAGCGTGTGGCCCGTAGCGGGGTCAAGCAGCTGGTTATATGTGGCCATACAGGGAAAGTCCAGCACCATCTGGTCCACCTCGGCTTCGCAGTTACCGCGAACGGCAATGATGTTTTGTGCATGCGCATTCAAAAGGGCAATCACGCTCTTGGGATCGTAGTCAGCGGGCAGATCGTTACGCGGTCCGTGGTAAAGCAAGTCGCCCAAAAGCACGAGACGATCGGGCTGGTGTTTGTCCATGGCGGCCATGAGCCTTTTGCAGGCGTCAGCCGCGCCGTGGATATCTGAGGCAATGAGTAGCTTCATGCGTACCCCTCTTTTTATCGATGCGTAAGACACTGCCAGACGTCAGGTCCAATGCCGCTGCGGTGTGCGCTGCCAACGTGGCAGAGGCTGGCTTGGGCATACTGTCACGATAACACGTTGGCTTGCCAGGGTGGCGGTTTTCTTGTCGGTCGTAATGGTGATGTCTCCACATACCTGTAGCCCGTTTAAGCAAATACTTGCAGTATGATTACGTGACTTATATGGGGAAGGGGGCGTCATGTCAATCACGCTTTCTCATCAGAGTGCACTCGACGTCGTGCGTATGCTTAGGACCGATGGAACGAGCATACAAGAGATGGACTACGGCCGGTTGGCCAAGCCATCTTCATGGGTGGGCAAGCGTTTGGATGGAAGGAGCTTTGCCTCGCCCCGGTGGCGCTGGCCTCAGCCAAAGGCGGGTCGTCCCCTGCACGTCTTTGTCCCTGAGGAAGCAGCTCGCATGCGTGGCGTCCACATGCGCTCTCACGTGAGTCCGCCAAACCTGCCGCCTCATTCCATACTATGGCTTGACGAGTTCTCCTCCGTAGTTTGTCCCGAGCTGTTGTTTGTGCAGATGGCGCAGACCTTCTCGCTCCCCATGCTGGTGATGCTTGGCCACGAGTTGTGTGGGCACTTTTCCCGTTGTGCTAACAACCCATGTGGAGGGCCAGTTGCCGAAGACATCCCAGCCGCAACGAGCGTAGAACGTCTGAGCAACTATCTTGGTGCGCTTGGCCGGGCGCGAGGGCTTCCCCATGCAAAAAAGGCGCTTCGCTATATTGGGGACCACGCGCTGAGCGTTCCGGAGGCCGTGCTCGCAACTATCTATGCGCTTCCCGCCTCAGAGTCGGGATACGGTATGGGTCCCGTGACGCTCAACGAACGCGTGGTACTTGGAGATGCGAGCGTTCATTCAGGGAAAACGTGCCGGTATCCTGACATCATGTTTTCCTTTGCGCCAGTTGGGATTAACTACGATGGCGAGGGACACCTTGACTTAAGCGAAGTCCAGTCGCTCGTAACGCGAGCATTGCATGCGAGCAGCAACGACAGGCCCGAACTGGAAGCGGCGTTGCGCAAAAAGCTTGTTGACATCAGGGCTAAGGTTGTCGATGACAACGTACGAGGTCGGCAACTCGCCGCGCGGGGGAGAGTCGTGTTTCCTGTTACGAAGGAGGACGTGGAGAACGGCGACTGCTTGGACGAGCTCACGCTCCAGCTGTTGTTCTGTGCTCGGACTGTATTTGGTGCCGATACCAGTACATACGAAAAGACGTTGAACGACACGCTCTTAAAGCGCGACCGCGACGATCTTTTGGATGCGTTGACGTCCCGTCAGCGATATGGGGAGTCATCGTACGGCTCGATGTAGCGTCTCGCCGGTCACCAATTTGCAAAAGTTACAGTTTTGAATCATTGAATTTCAACTAACAGCAATTAACCAAGTTACGATGCTTAAAACTGTAACTATATAAAATATACAGTTACAGTTTCGCACACGCAATTAAAAGAAAATGCAGGATGTATCGCGTTTAATAAGCTTAAATGGTAACTATGAGTCGGCAATTGTTGGAGCGGCATCCGTCCGTGTTACGATTGCATTCGAAAAAACGAGCAGAAGAGGGTGGCAATGTCAGAGGTGAACTCGATTGAGGTGCGCGGCGCGCGCGTGCACAACCTCAAGAGCGTAGACGTAAGCATCCCGCTCAACAAGGTGGTGGGAATTGCGGGCGTGTCGGGATCGGGCAAGTCCAGTCTGGCGTTGGGCGTGCTGTATGCGGAGGGGTCGCGGCGTTACATGGAGGCGCTTTCTACCTACACGCGTCGCCGCATAAGCCAAAGTGGCAAGGCCGACGTGGACGAGGTGCTACATGTGCCAGCGGCGCTTGCGCTGCGGCAGCGCCCTGGAATCCCGGGCGTGCGGTCCACCTTTGGCACCTCTACCGAACTTCTCAACCACCTACGCCTGCTGTTTAGTCGACTGGGAAGTCACGTGTGCCCCAACGGTCACCATGTGTCGCCAACAATAAACGTGGCGCTGGAGCAGCCGATTGTGTGTCCGGAATGTGGTGCCGAGTTCTACGGGCCGGGGGCGGAATCGTTGGCCTTCAACTCCGACGGTGCGTGTCCCACGTGTGCAGGAACGGGCGTCATGCGTCAGATTGACGAATCAACGCTGGTGCCGGACGAGTCCAAGACCATAGACGAGGGTGCCGTTGTTCCGTGGGGTCACCTCATGTGGTCACTTATGAAGGATATCGCGCGGCAGGCGGGCGTGCGTACTGACGTGCCGTATCGCGACCTTACCGATGCCGAGAAAGAATTCGTGCTGCACGGAGCGCCAGACAAGTACCACTTGCTCTATCACAACGAGAAGACCGGCACGGCGGGCGAGATGGACTTTACCTACTACTCCGCGCGTTACTCGGTGGAAAATGCGCTCGCCAAGGTAAAGGACGAGAAGGGCCTTAAGCGCGTGGCGCGCTACTTGCGTGAGTTGCCGTGCGCGGACTGTGGCGGATCGCGACTCAGCGAGGCGGCCCGCGCGCCGCTCGTACGCGGCATAAACCTTGCTCAGGCAAGCGCGCTTTCGCTTGACGCGCTGGCAGAGTGGGTCGCTGGCGTACCCGACTCGGTGCCCGAGGAGCTGCGGCCCATGGCACAAAACATCGTTGACAACATGGTCGAGCCTATGGAACGGCTCCAGCAGCTGGGTTTGGGATACCTGGCGCTCGACCGTGCGAGTTCCACGCTGTCCACGGGCGAGCGGCAGCGCGCGCAGCTGAGTCGTACCGTGCGCAATCGCACCACAGGCGTGCTCTACGTGCTGGACGAGCCGTCTATTGGGTTACATCCGTCCAACGTGGACGGGCTTATTGGCGTAATGGACGACTTGGTGGATGACGGCAACTCCGTGGTGATTGTGGACCACGACGTGCGACTGTTGCGTCGCGCGGACCATTTGGTGGAGGTGGGGCCAGGATCTGGTGCCCACGGCGGTACCATCATTGCGCAGGGGAGTCTTGAGGAGGTGGAGCGAGACCCCAACTCGCGCATTGCGGGGTTCCTGAGCGGTGCGTCGCAGTTGAACGTTCGGCTGCGTTGCGTGCCGGATGAGGTGTTTCGCAATGGTGCCATAGAACTGACGACTGGCGCCATCCATACGGTCAAGCCGCTTACGGTGCGCATTCCGCGCGGACGGCTTACGGCTGTTACGGGCGTCTCGGGTTCTGGCAAGACCACGCTGGTGCTGGAAGGTCTTGTCCCTGCCTTGCAGGTGGCAACTGCGGCGCCGGGGCCGGACGCGCCGCGCATGCCCGTACACGTGCGCAGCATTGACGCCGAGGGCATACGCCGCGTAAACCTCATTGACTCCACGCCCATTGGCGCCAACGTGCGCTCCACGGTGGCCACCTATTCGGGTGTGCTGGACGACCTGCGCCGTGCGTACGCTGCAACGCCTGGCGCTAGGGAGCGTGGGCTCAAGATGGGGGCCTTCTCGTACAACACGGGGTCGTTGCGCTGCCCCACCTGCGATGGAACGGGCTCCATTTCGCTGGACGTGCAGTTTTTGCCCGACGTGGATGTGGTGTGTCCGGACTGTCGCGGCTCCCGCTATGCGCCTTTGGCGTACGAGGTTAGGCGTGCCCCGGGCAAAGGTTCCAGCGGACCGGGCTTCTCGTTGCCAGACCTTATGGCCATGACCGTGGACGAAGCGCTTGACGTAACAGCTGGGTTGCGCAAGGCTCACGAGAAGCTTGCAACGTTGAGCGGCCTTGGCCTGGGATACCTTACGCTGGGGGAGGCCACGCCCGCACTTAGCGGTGGGGAAGCCCAACGGCTCAAGCTGGCAAGCGAGATGGGTCGGCGGCAGGAGGACGCGCTCTTTGTGTTTGACGAGCCCACGATTGGTCTGCATCCGCTTGACGTCGCGGTTCTGCTTGGCGTGTTGGAGCGCCTGGTACAGGCAGGTGCCACGGTGGTGGTGATCGAGCACGACCTGGACATGATTGCTAACGCGGACTGGGTTGTGGACATGGGGCCCGGCGGCGGTGAGGCCGGTGGTCGCGTGGTGTGCTGCGGCACGCCCGACGAGGTAAAGGCCTGCGCGCAGAGCGTGACCGGCAGATACCTGTAGGACCCTGCCTCCCAGGCGTGCTCCGCTCACCCAAGCTCGATTGAGTGGCATGCCATGCTCGTTGTGAGGAGGTTCTTGTGACAGAGCAGACGGACAATTCGCGTTTCTTTGCGCTCTAGGAGCTGAGGGACATCATCATGCCATATGTACGACGCCGCAATATGGCGCGGGCGCGCATATTTGGTAGCTATGCCCGAGGCGAGGCGGACGGGTTCTCTGATATCGACATTCTTGTGGACAAGGGCGACAACCGCTTCCTTGTGCAGGGCGGGCTTGCCGAGGCGGTAGCGTTTAACGATATCCCAGCGTTACAGATTGGCAACTCTTGCCACTCGATGACACTTGGACAAGCGCGACCTGCGAATATATGTTTTTGAACTCATCGAGTGGCAAGAGCAGCCACGCCACACGCGTCGTCCCGCTGCCGTTGAACGCAGGTCACGTTCCAACCCCCGTTCAACCGTGCGCGTATATGTCAATACTAGCCGAGAGCGAGGTCCTGGACACCGCCGTGCTTCCCGACTTTTCCGCCGTAGAGCGAGACGAGCGACAAAAGGAGGCCGAGGCGTTTCACGACTTTGTGGAAGGCCTCTCGCCCGAGGACTGTGCGTAGGTCTTCTCTGTGTGTTGTGGTGCAGCTGCAAAGTCTGTAAACCCAGTTGCGAAGTCTGTAACCTCCGCGCGAAAGTCTGTAACTCGCCCGCCAAAGTCTGTAGTTTCTGAAAGCTTTGATAAAAACATTGATGAATTTATCTGCGATTATAAAAAGAACCTGAAAAAAGATGTACAGACTTTGGAACGGGAGTTACAGACTTTGGAAATCCGATTACAGACTTCTAGGGGCACGAGCGTCATCGTAGGCTAAAGTCAATCGCCTATTTGCGCTCAAGACGTGTCTTGGTGTTTTTTGCGCGCCAAGGTGGAGGGTACGTAGGGGTCAAACCCCGTGACCTCGTCTATAAGTTGAACGTAGGTCACGTTTTCGATCCTTGTTCAACTACGAGCAAAATATTAGAGCCACTGCTCCGTAATCCTGACGGCGCCCGTGGCTCTGAATCAATTTTATCACGCACTCCCTTTTGCTTAATGGTAGGGTGACGGTTTCCAAAACTGCAGACCCTCAACCTTGGTTTTTCTCGTGGCCGTATGTTTTGATGCTTTTCTGGTCTACCATTAGCTATGGACAAGTGGAGGTGACCGATGGCACAGAACAAGGCGCAAAAACCGCAGTCATCGCGGCAGCCGATGCGACCCTCGCAAAAGAAGAAACAACCTAAGCAACAGCGTCGGGCGGAACAGTTGCGTGGGTCACATGAGAATCGGTCACGTCATTCTTCGCACGTGCAGCACGTGCAACACTCGCGTCACGAGCGCTATCCGCAGGGCCGCAAGGTCACCGCGGACGAGTTCTTGCCCACAACGCGCGCCCAGATGGACGCACGCGGCTGGGATCAGTGCGACTTTGTGTTTGTGATCGGCGACGCCTACGTGGACCATCCATCTTTCGGTCCCGCCATCATAAGCCGCGTGCTGGAGGCCAATGGCTACAAGGTGGGTATTATCGCCCAGCCCGACTGGCGCGACCCCGCAAGCGTGGCCGTGCTGGGGGAGCCTCGGCTGGGCTTCTTGGTATCGTCGGGCAACATGGATTCCATGGTCAACCACTACACGGTGGCAAAGAAGCGCCGCGCCAAGGACTTCTATTCTCCCGGCGGAAAGATGGGCCTGCGACCCGACCACGCCACGGTGGTGTATGGCAACCTCATTCGTCGCACGT
>JAUMWL010000312.1 GCA_030529665.1 Coriobacteriales bacterium | reverse complement strand
TTGCGGCCATCTCCCATCTGGGCGATAAACCGCTAAGGTTCTTCCCAAACGGACAACTATCCTGTAGCAAGCTAGTGCTGCTGCACCACCTCTGGCGTGAGATATCGCACGGCTGGAAGCTCCTCATAGGAGATGTGCTCCTCCTCGAGCACGCGCAAGAACGCCCGATAGTATCGATCCGTCTCGAACGACTGATTAAAGTTGATGAGGAAGCTGCCAGCGCATTCCGACATGATGAGGTAGAGAGACCCCTTAAAGACCTCGGAGAAGTAGTAGCTTATGCTCTTTACCTGGCTTTCGTACTCTCCCATCGCCGGTCGTCCCGCATAGTCCACCGAGACCGTGTTGAACGGACACAGTTCCAGCACGCCCATGCACAGGTTTCGCAAGGGTCGGATGAGCTTGCCCGCCCTAAACGCAAAGCTCTGCATGCCAGCCATCTTGTTGGCATACTCCTCGGTCAGCTGCTCGCGCAGAGAGGCACGCGCCTCACTTGCGAGCTGCCCGGTAGGCGTCTGGACAACCGTCTTCTTGTCGAACGGCAGATATGCCGCGCCCACGCAGTTTTTGAGCGTATGCGGAACACCGAGCAGTCGGCGCATGGAAATTTGCACGCACACCGTAAGCTTTCCGCGCAGCGTGGGATTCTCGCGCATCACAGCCTTGGCAATCATGCCGGCAACGGCAGAAGCCGGCGAGGCGCCATGGCCCTTGGCCCAGCCCAAAAGCTCGTTTGTTGGCACACGCAGCGGATAACGCGTGCGGTAGTCGGGGTAGGGTTGCTTGTTCTCTGGCAATGCGGAGTGCGTGTTGAACACTGTGCGCGCGAGCGAGAAAACGTAGGACTTGCGCTTTTGCGCGAATACGTCCACGAGCTCATCCTCGGCGCGAGGCGTCTCGAGCGTGACAATACCCTTGGACGAGTAGGTCGTGTGATCCTTAGCGCAAAAGTAGTAATACAGGACCGTTTGCACGAAGTTGGTAAAGCTCTCACCATCGGCCAAGGCGTGTGCCGCGGCAAAGTAGATAACGCCGCCGTCGTAAGTCACGTCTATCATGTGCCAATTGACTTCCGCGGTGCCCAGCTGACGTAGCTCGGCGCTATGGGCAATGGTGAGCGGCAGGTCGTTCTTTGCGTCGTAATAGAGTCCCTTTTCGCACGCAAAGGTCTGCAGGTAATAGGGCATTCGCTCCACGGTCTTGTCAACGGCCTCCTGCAGAGGTGTCTCTTCCACTGGCGCGTCCAGAGTGACCTCGATGATGTAGCTGCGCACGGGTCGCGATCCGTACAGGTGAGGACTTGCGCCTATGCTCCACTCCATGGGATCGAGCTTAGGCGCCTCACCAGCATTGCTCGTCGTCACTTTGCCACTCGTCACTTGCGCACTCATGCCTGCTCTCCGTCCTGCCATTCCAATAAGATGTTCATTATATGCCCTAGGGGTGTTCCTTTATATACAAACGCAATAAGCGCGCGGCGCGCCGGCCGGTCCCCCGGTCGGCGCGCCGCGCGCCCCTAAAAAATGCCCGTCGGTGGTCACCGACGTCCTGGTCTCCCCCGGGCTACCCCG
>JAUMWL010000165.1 GCA_030529665.1 Coriobacteriales bacterium | reverse complement strand
CGTCGCGCTCGTGGGCGTGCTTGTGGGCTTCTTCAACCCTGGCCTGTCCTACTAATCCCCATGGCCGTTGCAGGCGCTTGCATGCAACGGCCGATTTATTTGGGCCGTCTTGCGTGTTGGACATAGCGTTTGCGCTTGCCTTGCAGTTGCATGGCGTCACCCCAATGCCAACACGCACAAAAAGCCCTTCCTTCCTTCCGTGATTGCCCCGTGTGAATTTTCCACGGGGCAATCACAAAAGACTGGTACGACGCAACCCAAAAGTGGGTGCGAATAACTGGGCAGCCACGAGCAGGCTGCCAAAACTCCAAGGAGAGGAGTGAACAGATGAAGAACATGCAACTCAAACGCGTGCTTGCCGTAATGCTTACGGCGGCCATGGCCATGCCAAGTCCGCTTGGGGCCATTCCACGATCGTACGCAACGGAGCTTGTGCTCGACGAGCCCATCGAGCTGCAGAGCGAGCAGCAACAAAACGACGTGCTGGAGCTTCAGCAGGATCAGCAACAACAAGACGTGATCGAGCTTGGAGACAAAACCGAGGATTCCGAGCTTGAGGTTGTAACGCAGTCGAGTGACTCCATTGAGCCTGCCGTTACCACGCAGGCCGACCCTAGCGGCCTCACCGACTTTACGTCCCCCAACGGTTCGCTCGACATAAATGCGGATGAGCACACCGTAAGGGTTACCGACAACAACGATAACCACTACGCCGTGTATCAGGGCCTGCAAAAGAAGGCGAACGACTTCGTGTTCGAGGCCGACGTTAAGGACGTTACGCGTGACGGCGTGGCGGGCGTGGGCTCTGCCGCGCTCATCTATGCCATCGGAAAAAAGAACGCCCCTGGCGCAGGCTGGAGCGGGGCAAACTTCGATACCACGCGTGGCGGTGACGATGTATTCCGCATGTGGGGCCCCGGCTACGAGAACATGTGCGGCACTGCGGATGGAGTCGACTTTACGCAGCCGATTCACCTTAAGCTCGAGATCCACAAGAACGGCGAGTTTACATACGAGTTTGGTAACGTGGGCGGCCAAATGCGCCAAAAGACCGGCACGATTCCCAACTGGGGCGGCGGATATGTGGGCCTGCTCACCTGGGACTCCGAGGCCACGTTCTACAACGTCTCGTTTGTGGACAACACCGTAGAAGATCCCACCCAAACCGTTCCGTTTGATGCGGAAGGCAACTTCAACACCAACCTCAGCGGCTTTTCCTACCTCAACGGCGAGTGGGAGGTAACCGAGAGCGGCCTGCGCAGCAACGCCGTGGACAAGGGCGACGCCTTTATGTACTCCAGCACCTCGGCCAGCAACTTTGTGTACTCCACCGACGTGACGTTTTACTCCCCAGGCGGTGCCGCGGCGCTCCTGTTCCGCAGCCAGTCGTCGACCAGCCACAAGTCCAGCTATGCCGTAAACCTGGACAACGGCAGCAAGGCCTGCAAGTTCTGGCGCTGGACCGATGGCGAAGACAGCCAGCTCATAAACGAGCGGACCGTGGAGGCCTCGCCCACCAATACCTATACCCTCAAGGTCGTTGCCATAGACAACTGGATCTCGTACTACGTCAACGATGTGCTCGTGGCGAGCTCGGGTGACTACACGCTTCAACCCGACGACCGTGGTCAGGACACCAGCTACTTTGACGGCTGCTTTGGCCTGCTCAACTGGAACGGCGACGTGGTGTTCCAAAATACCTATTACACGCCGCTTCAGGACGACCTCGACCCCAGGCTCACCAACATCGCGGTCACGTCCGATTCCGGCACCGTGGAGGAGAAGGGCCAATTCAGCCCGGGCGAGCCCATCACCATCCAGTACGTCAAGCACGACGCCTCCACCGTCAACGTCACCGCCACGCCCAAGAACGGCGCGGCCTCCGTGGTCGTGAGGGACGCCGAGGGCAACGAGTACGCGGACGGCAAGAACATCCCCGTGGGCGTGGGCAAGAACTACATAGACGTCGTGAGCACCGTTGAGGCAGAACATGACGTTACCGCCTCGCTTACGTATCGCGTGAACGTACACCGCCGTCAGCAGGACGCCATCTACTACAACGAGCCGTATCGAGACCAGTATCACTTCTCCGTAAAGGACGGCTGGGGCAACGACCCCAACGGCCTGGTGTACTACAAGGGCACCTATCACTTCTTCTACCAGTTCTACGACGACACGGTGTGGGGGCCCATGCACTGGGGCCACGCCACCAGCAAGGACCTCGTGCACTGGGAAGAGCAGCCCATGGCTTTGTACCCAGACGCCAACGGCGCCATGTTCTCCGGCTGCATCGTGGCGGACGAGACCAACGTGTCCGGCCTCTTCAGCTCGGACGAGGGCGGCCTCGTGGCACTTATCACCGCCGATGGCAACGGTCAGCGCATCAAGCTCGCCTACAGCGAGGACGAGGGCAAGACCTGGACCAAGGTGGACAAGATCGCCGCGGACTGGTCGCGCGACCCGCTGGGCTCCATGGACTTCCGCGACCCCAAGGTCTTCCGTTGGCAGAACACATGGTTTATGGTAATCGCCGGCGGCCCGCTACGCATCTACTCCTCAACCAACCTAAGGGACTGGAAATGCGAGTCCACCTACTACAACCTGCACACCGAGTGCCCCGACCTGTATCCCATCCAAGCAGAGGACAACGCAATCAAGTGGGTTCTCTCGCGTGGTGGCCGCAAGTACAAGGTGGGTGACTTTACGCAGGTCAACGGCAACTGGACCTTCGTGCCCGACGCCGATTACTCCGACCCTGCCGGTAGCACCGACGGCATCATGAACTTTGGCAAGGACTCCTATGCGGCCATGACCTTCTATGTGCAGGACTTTGGCACTGCCCAGCAGCCCAGCCTGCCCGACATCATCGAGATCAACTGGATGAACACCTGGGATGACTACTGCAACGCAGTTGCCGACAAGGTGGGTCAGCAGTTCAACGGCACGTACAACCTCACCCTTAGGGAAGGCCTCAAAAAGGACGGCGACAAGTACGTGCTCACCCAAACTCCCATCGACTCATACAAGGACCTGCGCATAGGCGCTCCTGTGGTAGATGTGAGCAAGCAAGAGGTTGGCGCACAAAACACCCTTCTGGACGATTTTGCTGGTAGCGTGTACGAAATCGAGTCCACGTTCTATCCTGCGGAAGGGACCACCAAGGTGGGCTTCCAGCTGCGCGTGGGCGACGACGAGCACACCGACGTTATGTATGACGTTGCCGACCAGCGCCTTTCCATCGATCGCAGCCAGTCCGGCACGCAGATTTCTGGACGCTTTAGCGATGTTGACAGCCAGGTCGTAACTCCCAACGCCGACGGCAGCGTGACCATGCACATCTTTATGGACCGCGCGAGCGTTGAGGTCTTTAGCCAAGGCTACACCGTCGCAGGTGCCAACCAGATCTTCCCCTCGCTCGACAGCAATGGCGCCAAAGTTATTGTGGAGGGCGAGCCCGCCAAGGCCGACATCAAGGTCTATGCGCTAGATGACATTTGGGACAAGGCGAATTCCGACGAGCCGCTGGCCATCCAAGCGCTTACTCCAACAAAGAACTCCATCTATGCGGGCGACAAGACCTCGCTCAAGGTGGCGCTGCTGCCCATAACCGTTGATCAAAGCATAACGTGGGGCAACGACAATCCCGATGTTGCGTTGCTCGAGATCAAGGGCGCCACGGCAAAGGTAACCGGCCTCAAGAAGGGCACGGCCACCATAACCGCCACGTCCACCGCGAAGCCCGAGCTCTCCAAGACCTTTACCGTAAACGTGCTCGAGAACAACTTCCAAACCAACTTGGATGGCTTCGTAAACGTTACCGGCAACTGGATCGTGGATGACATTACCCTAAGCGACGACAGCCGCGCCTCCAACGACTTCTACATGGGCAAGGACCCCATCAACGCGCAGGAATACACCATGAGCACCAAGGTGAAGTTCACCCGCGGCCTTCCCAACATCTTCTTTGCAGCAAAGAGCACCAACCCGTTTGACGGTCAGGCCTATGCGCTGCAGCTCAACGACGGCACGCATGTGCGTTTGTTCCGCTTTGCGGGCGACACCCTTGCCGAGGGGGAGATGGGCAAGCACGTCAACGACGACCAGTACCACGACATTCTCATCACCAAAAAGAAGGACTCCGTGCAAGTTGCCGTGGACGGCAATACGTGCCTTGACTACAAGTTCGATGGCGTGGAGGACTACTACAACGGAACCCCGTACGTTGGCCTGGGCCTGTGGGATGGCTACATGGAAGTGCAGACGCTCTATGTGAACCCCATCGAGGAGCCCAAACCCGAGCCGGTAAAGGTCACCGCACCCAAGGGAAAGCAGCTCACCTACACGGGCAAGAAGCAAACGGGCGTGCAGGCGGCCGATGGCTATACGCTCTCTGGCGCGACCGCCACAAATGCTGGGGACTATGTTGCCACCGCCACGCTTGCAGACGGCTTCGTGTGGAGCGACGGAACCACCGAGCCAAAGAAGATCGCGTGGTCCATTGCAAAGGCTGCCAACACCCTAGAGGCAAGCGCCAAGGAGTCGGTGCAGACCGCCACATACAACCCGGCAAAGACCACCACGCTTGCGGCAAACGTTGCTGCCGAAGGCGCCCAAGGCAAGGTTACGTTCGCCAACGCGTCCTCAAACAAGACCGCAAAGACGTTTAAGGTCAACGCATCCACCGGCAAGGTTGGCGTGACCGCAGGCACAAATGCCGGAACGTACAAGGTCGTTGTGAGCGTTAAGGCAGCGGGGGACGCAAACCACAACGCGGCCGCAAAGAAGGTCTCCTTCAAAGTCAAGGTCGCAAGGGCCTCCATAAAGAACGCCACGGTTGCCAATGTGTCAAACAAGGCCTACACCGGCAAAAAGATTACGCCCTCTCCCAAGGTCACGCTCGACGGCGTAACCCTAAAGAAGACGACCGATTACAATCTTACCTACGCAAACAACGTAAAGGCCGGCACTGCGAAGATCAAGGCAAGTGGCGTGGGCAACTACACCGGCACCACCAGCACAACCTTCAAGATCGTAGCCCCCTCTTCGACCGTCAAGGTCCTTGGACAGGACGGCAAGTGGAAAAAGGCCTCAAAGACAAGCCCGTTCATTGGCACTGTTGGCCAAACCAAGGGGCTTGAGGGCATCGCGCTTACGATAAGAAAGAACTTCCCGGTTTCTGGCGGCATCACGTATCGCTCGCACGTGCAGAACAAGGGCTGGGAGCAGACCTGGTCTTCCGACGGCCAGGTAAGCGGTGTTGCTGGCAAGCGCGTCGAGGCGGTTCGGATCAAGCTCACCGGAGACATGGCAAAGAAGTACGACGTGTACTATCGCGTGCACTGCCAGCACTTCTCCTGGATGGGTTGGGCAAAGAACGGTGCAAGCGCCGGCACCTCCGGCTATGCGTATCGCCTCGAGGCCTTGCAGATCGCCTATGTTCCCAAGGGCGGTGCGGCACCCGCAACCAACTACCAGAGAGTTGAGCAAGTAACTGCCAAGGCGTACGTCGCCAAGTAATTGCTCGCCACATACATGGTGGCATCGATCGGGTCCCGCTGGTCATCTGGGCCAAGCGGGGCCCTTTTTTATCTAGGAGTCAAATTAATGCTTTAGGTACACCCAAATGTGTAATTTTTGGTAACAGGGTTGGTATTAACCCCTAGAGTTGTACTCCATAATTTAACCACATTGGACATGTGTGGCATTTTTGCACGGTTTTGCAACCAGTCCAAACGAATGGGAAGCAAAAGTTGCCATACAAAAATGCATGTGACGGTTGTCATATGCAACAAAGGAAGGGAGCTGCCTATGAAGTATCTGCTCTTGGTGAGTCACGGCACCATGG
>JAUMWL010000311.1 GCA_030529665.1 Coriobacteriales bacterium | reverse complement strand
GTGGCGCAATGCGCGGCGGAGACGACGTTGTCAGCGCCACCTACTGCTGCCAGGATTTCTTTTGCTGCTTGCTCGTGCTCAGCTGCCATAAGAAAACCTCCCTTTCCCTTTCCTTCTTTCTTACCTACCAACAATACCTTGCATGAGACGTAACGATTCCTCTCCAATTGGCCAGAGTGCTGTGGAATCGTTCTCACATGCGTCTCAATAGTACACCATGACACCACTTTTGTGACGAGAAATGAAAAATCGGTGGAAGGTCGTCTGATTGGGGTGGAGAGATGAAGAATCTTTTTTGAAGACAAAGTGAAGAAGTTGTGCTATTTTATGGAATTTCGACTTAGGACCTCGTAGGACATCTTTATTTCGCGATTGGGCATGCTTGGATACCCAATGCGATCGAGCAGAAGGCGGGCTGCCTCCATACCGCTTGTCTTGTAGCGTATGTGCACGGTGGTGAGGGAGGGCCGGGCAATGCGGCTTAAGAGACTGTCTCCCACGCCCGTTATCTGCACGTCGCCTGGGACGTCTTTTCCATATTCCAACATGCACATGGTCGCCCCAAAGGCGATGGCGTCGGTGGCACACACGATGGTGTCCACGCGAGGAAGGGCGTCGAGTATCTGCTCTGCGCCAAAGTATCCGGTGTCTGCGTCGAAGCCCACTATGCGCTGCGCCTCGGGCAGAGGTTCTATGCCGCAGGACCTGCAGGCGTCCACAAAGCCAAGGTGGCGCTGCTCGCCTGCAGAGACGTCCTGCTCAAAGACGCCCAGATATCCGGGGAGACAAGAGTTGCGCAGCGCAAGCTTGGTTATGTCGTAGAGCGCGTGATAGTCGTCGTGATACACGCAGTCGCATTCCGCCAGGTGCTGACCAAGCACAACGAGGGGCACCTTGAGCTTGCGGATGGCGCGATGGTGCTCGGCGGTAAAGGCGGTTGCTATGAGGATGATGCCATCCACGCGCTTCTTCTTTGAGAAGAGGTTGAGGTAGTTCACCTCAAGCCGCTCGTCGTTGTTCGTGTTTGCCAGAATGGCCTGATAGCCGTGCGGGGCGAGCGCGTCCGTTATGCCTTCCACCATGCGGCTCACGGACTGCGAGTTTATCTTTGGCATGATGACGCCCACCAGCCGCGTCTTGCCCGTTCTGAGCTGCTGCGCGTGCTGAGAGGGGACGTAGCCAGTCTCTTGGATCACCTGGCTTATGAGCCGGCGCTTCTCTTTTGAGACGTACCCGTTGTTGAGGTAGCGCGATACCGTGGCGCGTGAGACGCCAGCGCGTCGTGCTATCTCGTTGATGTCCATGGGACTCCCTTGCATGTTGTTTGCTGCGTATGTATATGTCTTTTAGCACAAACAGCATGCTATTGTGTTATGTAACCTGCAAGCGGTCCTAATTCACAAAAAAAGGGACCGAGTCGTGCCCGGTCCCTTGGATAAGCTCTGACGGCTAAGCTAGCGAGCGACTACCACTGCGTGAGCTCGAGGTAGAGGTCGCGGTACTGCTGGGCCGACTTTGCCCACGACACGTCCTTCTCCATGTCGCGGATGACCATCTTGTCCCAGTCCTCGCGATCCTCGAAGTA
>JAUMWL010000310.1 GCA_030529665.1 Coriobacteriales bacterium | reverse complement strand
GCGACGGCGGATGTCGGTGAGGTTGGTGTACACACCACGCATGGTATCGGCCATGTGACCAGCTCCTTTTTTTGATTTGTCCGCATGCTTTGCGTCCAGTATGGACCTGCTGGCCGCGCGCCCGTGGGTCAGATTGGCGAAACGTTCCGGCCGCTCGGTAATGGAGCAGCGTTTACGGTGGCCGTTTGGGGCTTGGCCCCTTTTGGCCATTTTGGCCGTTTGGGGCTAAGCCCCTTTTGGCCAATTACTACGTATACGACGCAGCGCCTCCACCCCACGCTGCAGGGTGTCCTCTTCGAGCTTGATGTGTCGAGACTCCAGGATTCTCTCAACGCATTGCGCGGGGTCGAGCGTATGGTATGCGTAGTACAGCTCACGCATTTCTCGTGCGCCAACCACGGCGTACAAGGCGCTGCTGCTGTAGTTGGTCACATAGGTCCCACACCGATAGACATACCCCATCCAGTACAACACCTCTTGAGGATATACCTCCTTGCCATACGGTCTTCCGTTGTACTCGGCGTCCACCTCCATTACCACGTTCTGTGGATCGGCGCCGTCCCACACCGCCCCACTCAAGTCTATGCGGCGTGCAACTGCTGAGCGCATAAACCTGCGAACGAACACGGCAGACCCGCAGTGCCCCAGCCGCTCTGCCGATGCCTCAAACACCCGCCCCTGAAAATCGCAGGTAGCACGCGCAGAATCATCAATGACTCCCATCTAGAAGCTCCTCTACATACAAACCCTTACCCCTGTATCTCCTCCTGGCAACACGAGCCTTGTCTCTCCCAAGCCGCGTACGCTCCTTACCGGCCTGGCGCAAGGCGTCCTTCTCGTCGCCACATAGGAAGCAGCGCTCAAGAACCAACACGTTGCTTGCCGCCTTGGGGGACTTTATGACGTACTGCATGCCAAGGTCCGTTGCACTGAGGGCGTGCTCGCACTGCTCGTCAGTTATCTCTCCGTCGGCAAAGGCATCAAGAACCTCGAACATGCGATTGTCTGCGATGGGAGCCACGATGTAGTCAACCGTATTCAATCGGTCGCTCAGGGCTCGAAGCGTGGGAGCGTCTGCGTATTCACTAAGCCTGCCCCTCCCAAGCGAGACCGCGAGCATCCATTCTCGGCCAACGGCTATTTGCCACCCATCCAACCCTTCAGTTGCAAAGGAAAGAGCGTAAACCGAGGACTCCTCGTATCCCGCCACAAACATAGCAGCCTGCTCGTACGTCTGACCGCAATAGAAACCACGCCCAAAGTCATTGTTCGGCCGCGAATGCATCACCGAGACGTTGCCCACAAGCTCGCTTTTGGCTCCATGAAACAGCACTGTACTTCCCTGCTGGACTTCCTCGCGATAAAACTGTTCCTTGATGCGGTTTATACGGACTCCCTTTCGAAACGCCATGCCATAGAGCGCATCCACCTTGTGATGGTTGGGCACAACAGTACCCGAGACCCATCGGTTAAGCGTTGGCTCCGAAATTCCCGTTTCCCACGCGAGGTTGGCACGAGAGCAATGCATGAGGTCCTGCAGAAGCAGGATGTCTTCCCCAATTCGATACTGGTTCAATGCTACTCCAAACTT
>JAUMWL010000309.1 GCA_030529665.1 Coriobacteriales bacterium | reverse complement strand
CGCTGCGTTGCCGCCATGGAGTGGCTGTTCCAATAGTCGCGTCCGGATGCATGTGCGCCCCCAAGGCATGGAGGTGTCTTGGGGGCGCATCGGCGCGATTGAGAACCCACGTCCACGATCGGGATGGTGGCAAGGCAGCTGTCCCAAGGCCTCGTTGCCTCTCACTCAGAACAGCCGCGGTTGCAGCTCCGGAAACGCCGACGCGTATGCGAAGCATTCGTCGGGCGTATGCATGATGCCGCGTTGCTCGCACATCTCGTCAAAGCGAGCCATAAGCCGATCGTTGTTCTTGCTCACCACGTTGTAGGCACTGCCATACGTGGCGTGATAGCGGTCCGACAGCCCAGGGAAGTGCTTGTCGAGAAACGCGTAGTAGTGCTCCCGGTTGCCCTCGCGCAAGGTTAGCCCCACACCAAAGCACACGATGCCCCTTACCTGCGCCTCCATGCACCAATCGAGCAACGTGAGGAAGTTCTCGTCGGTATCTGTTAGCCACGGCAAGAAGGGACACAGCCACACGACCGTGGGAATGCGGCGGTCGCGTAGCTCGCAAAGGACCTCGAAGCGTCGGCTCGACGGACAAACGCCTGGCTCCATCACCCTAGACAGCCTGTCATCGGCGATGGTAAGCGTGACCTGCACCACGGCCTTCGTGCGGCGATTGATGTCTGCTAGCAGGTCCGCATCGCGCAGCACGAGGTCTGACTTGGTGATGACAGAGGCGCCGAACCCGTAGTCGCGAATCAGCTCAAGGCAACGGTGGGTGAGACAAAGGTCACGTTCGATGGGCTGGTACGGGTCGTTCATGGAGCCCGTGCCCAACATGCAAGGCTTGCGACGGCGGCGCAACGTGTCCTCGAGCAGCTCCGGCGCGTTGACCTTTACTGCCACGTCCTCAAAGGCATGCTCGATCTTGTAGCAGGTGCTACGGCTGTCGCAGTACGCGCAGCCATGCGTGCAGCCACGGTACAGGTTCATGCCGTCCCACCGCGTGAGCAGCGATCTTGCTTGGATGAGGTGCATCTGGGCTCTAACTCGAAAGTTGTTTTTTCGGCCGGTTCTCTTTGCGTTAGTCTACGCAGGTGACCTTGAGGTTCCTAAAGTGGCCCTGCGTTCCGTTGTCCACGTAGAGGCCCATACCCCCACGCAGGTCGGCACCCCCAAACATCTTGTCCACAACTAGCGCGGGGGCTTCCATGTCGTCCACGTAGAACTTGGCGCCTGCGTCGGCAACCTCGGCCTTTATGTGGACCCACTCATCCATCTCGATGTTTGCCTGGGCCTCGTAGTCGGCGATTCCGCGCTCGCGGAAGTAGGCAAACGTGTAGCCTGGGTACGAGAAGTACTGCATCGTGTGGATGCGGCGCTGCGGCTCGGTGCAGCTGCGGCCATTGCGCGGGCGCACGTAGAAGCCCTCAAAGCGGTCGTTCTTCTGGCTCGCGCGGAACACGATGCCAATGAAGCCGCGGCAGTCGACGTCTGCCCAGTGCATGAGGCGGGCGCGCACGTCCACCTCGATGGTGCCGTTGTGGAAGTCGGGGCCCGCAAGGCGCGCGTAGGTGGCCACGTCGGGCTCGGTGTTCTCCTCGGGCTT
>JAUMWL010000308.1 GCA_030529665.1 Coriobacteriales bacterium | reverse complement strand
GCCAAATCACACCCGCCGTCGCATGAGGATATCACTGGTCAGCAATCGCAAGCGATTGTCAGGTCATCATTCGCGAACACAACGAATGAGTGTAGACACCCCTACCCCTCGTTTGCCCGCGATGCGACGTATGCCCGAAGCCCCGGCATGTCAAACGCCACGACGCCCCTGCCCATCTGGCGTATGGCGCCCAAGGCGAGCAGTCGCGTCTTGTATTTGGCGGCGCATCCCGAGCTCACGCCCATGCGCGAGGCGATCGTGCCCATGCGGCTCTCGCGGCGGTCGGGGAGCATCGCCTCAAGAAACTCGACGTCCTTGGCGGACAGCTCCCGGTAGGTGGCGGAGAGAACGCGCTCTTCCATATGTTCATACGATGCCTTTCGTTATTTTCGGCAATTTTCGGGGAACATTTTGGCCGTTTGGGGCCTGGCCCCTTTTGGCCATTAGGCACCAACCTCACTATAATGGCAAGTACCTGCTGAGCAAAAAGGGAGTACCCCCTTCTGCTCACCGTCGCAAAGAAACGGAGAACCCCATGCAAAACGTGCTCTGTTGGCTGGAAGCAAGCACACAGCGCAGTCCCCATAAGCTGGCCGTGGCGGACCCTTGCGCATCGCTCTGTTATGAGGAGCTGCTGCACGCCGCCCGATCCATGGGAACCTGGCTCGCCACCTGCGGCAACGTACGACCACGTAGCGCCGTTGCGCTCTATTTGGAGAAGAGCCCGCTTGCCTTGGCGGCTATGCTAGGCGCGGTGTACGCGGGCGGGTTCTATTCCGTGATTGATGTGCGCCAGCCCGAGGGCCGCGTGCGCAGCATCTGCGATGCGCTGCAACCGGCCGTCGTTCTTACCGACGCTGCCAACGCCGAGCAGGCGCAGGCGTTGTTTGGCAATATGCAGGTGAGTCTTGCTCGCATTGAGGACATTGCGCAACACGAAGCGGACGACGCACTGCTCACGACCATTCGCGCCAACGCGACTGACGTGGACCCGCTCTATGTTAACTTTACCAGCGGCAGTACGGGGACTCCCAAGGGCGTGGTGGTGTGCCATCGCTCCGTGCTGGACTTTATCCCCGTGCTCACGCGCACGTTTGGCATCGTGGAGGACGACATAATCGCCAACCAGGCGCCCTTTGACTTTGACGTATCCGTAAAGGACATCTATTCCTGCCTGTACGTTGGCGCGTCCATGCACATCGTGCCGCGCGCGTACTTCTCCAACCCCACGCAGCTCATGGACTACGTATGCGACTGCGAGGCGACCACGCTGGTATGGGCCGTGAGCGCCTTGTGCTTTGTGTCCATAATGGGCGGGCTGGACTACCGGGTTCCCACCACGCTGCGTCGCGTCCTCTTTAGCGGCGAGGTCATGCCGCCCAAGCAGCTCGGCGTGTGGCAAGACCATCTGCCAAGCGTGCGATACGTAAACCTCTACGGACCGACCGAGATCACCTGCAACTGCACGTACTTCGAGGTAAAGCGGCACTACGAAGCCAGCGAGACCATCCCCATGGGCAAGGCGTTTGCAAACGAGCGCGTGTTCTTGCTCGACAAGAACGACGAGCTGGTGCCGCCCTCGGCTGTTGGCGTTGTGGGAG
>JAUMWL010000044.1 GCA_030529665.1 Coriobacteriales bacterium | reverse complement strand
CTGGACCTTGGGATTAAGAGTCCCCTGCTCTGCCAGCTGAGCTAACGGCCCGTGCTACTTCAAGAATGGGGTGGGTACAGGGGCTCGAACCCTGGACCTCCTGAGCCACAGTCAGGCGCTCTGCCAACTGAGCTACACCCACCAAGTTGGCCACCTCTTGAAGGCGCCAGATTATTATGCACAACGTCAGGGATTAATGCAACCCCCTTTTCAAAGTTTTTTTGCCTTTTTGTTGGGAGCCAGCCAGCCAGCCACTGGCCAGCCACTTGCAGGCCATCCGCAAGTCATTGACCCAGCCCACTTCCCGGCGTCAGACGACCAAAAGAAGGTTGGTTGGGCGTGCGTGACCCATAACCATAATGCAAAGCGTATACTAATCATAAACCCAAATCACAAAGGAGGTAATTATGGCAACCTTAGTCGCACAAGCACGTCTGTACAGCCCTCATCACCTGGACCTCAAGCGCATAGGCATGCGCATGCTTGCCGTTCTGCTGGCGTTTATGTGCGTGGTGCCGGTGGCGGCCGAGCCTGCCTACGCCGCATCCCAAACGCTTAAGGTAGACAACAACACCGTTGGCATGACCTCAAAAGAGAGGAAGGTCTACAAAAAGATCAAGTCGTACAAGTCCAAGTCTGCATATCGCGAAGGGAAGAAGTGGACCAACAATAATAGCTACTTCTTCAAGGGCAATCGCTACTACGAGTATAACGGCATGTATTTTAATGGCGGCTATGGCTGTCACGCTTTCGCCCTAAAGATGAGCGACCTCGCATTTGGCACCAAGGCGCCAATGAAGACGCATCGCAAGTTTGCAAAGATTCGTGTGGGCGACGTGGTAAGGCTCAACGAGTACAAACCAAACATGCACTCGGTCATCGTGCTCAAGGTGGTAGGAAAGAAGTATGTCGTAGCCGAGGCCAACTACAACGGCACGGTCCACTGGGGACGCGTCATCACACAAAAGGAGTTCAAGAAGACCGGAAGCTACGTGCTCACGAGGTACTGACGGCATAGATGGCATGGTCTTGCCACAGAGACGTGCCACATGAGTACTTGATTAACGATCGGGGGTGCCACGCCAAGAGGTTGGTGGCACCCCCGTCACATTTACCTAAACAGCTCCCACATGGCTATTGCGCTAGATGCCGCCACGTTGAGCGAGTCGACGCCGCGATGCATGGGAATGATCACCGACCTCTTGCAGGCGCGTAACACCTGATCGCTGAGCCCCTTGCCCTCCGAACCAAAGAAGAGCGCACGATTGCAGCCGTCGCCTGCCATGTTCTGTATTTCCACGGCGTCATCGGCAAGCGCCAAGGCAAGACACTCGAAGCCCCTCTTTTCCAGCTCGCCCACAGTTGCCTCTGGCCACTTGCCCTGCGCTCGCGTCCAGGGGACCAAGAACACGTTTCCCATGGACACACGCACCGCCCTGCGTGACATTGGATCGGCGCAGGTAGGCGCCACAATGACGCCGTCGGCTCCCAGCGCGGCGGCGTTGCGAAATATGGCACCAACGTTGGAAGTATCGGTTATCCCCTCCAAGACCACAATGTGCGAGGCGCCCTCCAGAAGCTCTCGCACAGAAGGCAACGCCGGCCTCATCATGGCACACAGAGCCCCACGCGTAACGCGGTAGCCCGTAAGCTCCTCGGCCAGGTCCTCGTCCAAGATGAACACCGGGACGTCATTGTCCACGTCTTTGAGCACGTCTTGCATTGCGTGCGCCTTACCCTCGCTGAGCAAAAACGACACCGGCGAAAGCCCTTGTTGCAAGGCCACCCTAATGGCAATCTCTGACTCCACGATCACGATCCCGCGCGAGGGATCGAGCGAATTCCGTAGCTGATGGTTCGTAAGTCCGGTAAACACCTTGAGTCGCTGGTCCGCCAGGCTGTGCAACCGTAAAATTGTCATGAAGCCACCTCCCTCTCGATATACTTGGCCCCCTAACAGGGTACGATACCGCTTGCACCAAAAATGATACCGTTTGCATGACAAAAGGAAGCGTGCATGAATTTGAACACAAGCGAAGAAGACAAGCCGCTCAATAGCGCGCGCGACGCACTCAGCGCCCTCCCTTCCCTCGACGAAGCGAACGCAGACCAAGACGCTACCTCCATTCTGCTGCGGTCTGATCTGATCAAGTCAAGTCGCCCAGACGAGTCAAACCCCTATCTTTATGCCGACGACATAGACGAAGACGAGCCCGACGAGGACGACTCGACTGAGGCCGCTCCCAAAACCGCTAAACAGTCGGACGCTGACGCCACGCCAGAAGCGCCTGGTGCCGCCCCCGCCCACCACATAGTCGTTCCCGAGGTGGACGCGCCTACGGATGCCTCGCCCGCCTTGTCCTCCTCTGCGCAGTCTGAGGCGCAAGACAACCCTCCCGCCCCCGTTACGAGCTTTGTTCCGCAGGCGCAGACGCCCATTGGCGGTCCCTCGTTTACGTTTGACGATACGGACGGCAGACGTTCTGGCCGCATAAAGATTGTTGTGGCGGTAACATGCGCCGTCGTGGCCGTCCTCATTGGCGTGTACGTGTACTTTGGCAACTACTACACCACGCACTTCTTTCCCCACACCACCGTTAATGGCGATGACGTCTCGGGCATGTCGGTGGACGAGCTGTCGCAATTCATATCCAACATTGGGTCTGCCTACAAGGTCCACGTAACCGGCGCCGGGCTCGACTTTACCGTAAACAGCGAGGACATCTCGTTTGTGTACGATGGCAAGACGTATGGGGAGGACGCAGGCTCGCAGATAAACGCGTGGTCGTGGCCCCTCGAGATCAGCCGCCCGCACGCCTACACCGTGCAAAAGGGTATCTCGTACGACGAGAACAAGCTCAACGACATAGTGGGCGCCACGGTGGACAAGTTTAACGAGACGGCCACGCAACCCACCAACGCAGGCATTAGGTTTGACGGGGACTCCAGCTCCTTTGTGGCCATTCCCGAGGCCGTGGGAACCGCCGTGCGCAAGGACGACATACTGCCCCTGGTAAACACGGGCGTCTCGACCATGCAGGACGAAGTGGTGCTTGGCGACGACCTCTTGGTCCAGCCTGCCATAACCCAGGACAGCAAGAAGATCCGCAGCACCATAAAGCGCATGAACAAGCTGCTAGACAACCCCATAAAGCTCACCATGCAAGGCAATGAAGTGTTTACGGTTGACAAGAGCCTCACCACGCCATGGATAGGCGTCAATGACCAGCTGGACATCACCATAGATCACGACGCGATCGTCAAGTGGGCCCAAGGCCCCCTGTCCGCCCAGATCGACACCAAGGGTACCAAGCGCACCTACACCCGCCCCGACGGCAAGCAGGTAACGGTAGAGGGCGGGTCGTCCGATTACGACTATGGCTGGTGCCTTGATGGTGCCGCCCTGGCGGAAACTCTCACCAACAGCCTCAACAACGCCGACTTTGACGCCATAGAGCTTCCCATGAGCGCTACCGGCGCCACGTGGAACCCCGGCGGACAGGACTGGCCCGCGCGCTACATTGACGTCGACCTGTCTGAGCAGTATGTGCGCATGTACGACGAGTCCTCAAACATCATATGGGAGACCGAGTGCGTTTCGGGCAATCCCATCTATGGCGGCGGCACCGACACCGGCGTGTTCTTTATCTACCGCAAGGCGTCGCCCGAGACCCTTAAGGGCTTGGACTACAACAACGACGGAAAGCCCGACTACGAGACGCCCGTCACCTTCTGGATGCCGTTTGACGGCGGAGAGGGACTGCACGACGCGTCATGGAGAGGATCCTTTGGCGGCAACATCTACTCGTATGACGGCAGCCATGGTTGCGTGAACCTCCCCTACGCCAAGGCCGAGCAGCTGTATGGCATCACCAACGTGGGCGATACGGTGGTAGTCCACTGGTAATCACCACCAACAAGTGCTGGTAAGCGAAGGGGACACACCTTGTTGAGGTATGTCCCCTTCGTGTTTATGGGTCAATAAGGAGAATGGCACGCCCGTTTTTCGGAAACCGTATGCCAAACGGCACGCTGTTTCCAGGAAACGGGCGTGCCGCTTTTAGCGACGCCTGCGCTTTTGCTGCTTGCCCTTCTTCTTGGGGCGTCCGGCGCTTCTGCGCTCGGCGCGGTTGGTGGGCGCGGGTCCTGCGCTCATGCGCGCGAGCTTCTCGGCCTCCATGGGGTCCATGCCCATGTTGCGCATCATGTTTGCCATGCCGCGACCCATGCCGCGCGCGTTGCCGCCAAGGGCCATGGAGCGCAGGGACCCCATCATCTTGTCCATGGTCTCCCACTGCTTTATGAGGTTGTTGACCTCCTGCACGGTGCGACCCGAGCCCATGGCAATGCGCTTGCGGCGCTGTCCGTTTATGATGCGGGGCTTGGCACGCTCCTCCTTGGTCATGGAGTGGATCATGGCCTCGATGGGAATCATCTGCTCGTCGCTCACGTTTGCGCCGCTTTGGCTTATGGCGCGGTCAACGCCGGGAATCATGCCGGCGAGCTTGCGCAGGCCGCCCATCTTGCGTACCTGGTTGAGCTGCGAGAGCATGTCGTCCATGGTGAAGCCCTCCATGAGCATACGCTCGGCGTCCGCCATGCTCTGCTCGTCCGAGAGCTTCTCGGCCTGCTCGATGATGCTCACCACGTCGCCCATGCCCAGGATGCGGCGCGCCATGCGGTCGGGATGGAAGACCTCCAGCGAGTCGGGCTTCTCGCCCTGGCTCACAAACATGATGGGCTTGCCCGTGACCTCACGGACCGACAGGGCGCCGCCGCCACGCGCGTCGCCGTCGAGCTTGGACATGATGACGCCATCGAAGTCCATGCGCGCGTTGAACTCGTTGACCACGTTTACGATGTCCTGGCCGGTCATGGCGTCCACGACCATGAGGATCTGGTCGGGCCGGACGGCGTCGCGGATGTCCACGGCCTCCTGCATCATCTGCTCGTCGATCTGCAGGCGGCCGGCGGTGTCCACGATTACCAGGTCGCGTCCCTGCCGCTTTGCCTCTTCCTGCACGGCCACAGACGCGATGCGCACCGCGTCCTTGCCGTCGCCACGATACACCGGCACGCCAATCTCGTCGCCAAGCGTCTGGAGCTGGTCGGCGGCTGCCGGACGATGCACGTCGCAGGCGGCGAGCAACGGCTTACGGCCCTGGTTCTTTAGCAGATAGGCGAGCTTGGCCGCGGCCGTGGTCTTGCCCGAGCCCTGCAGGCCCACGAGCATGATTACGTTGGGCACGCGGGTCTTGGGCAGCTGCAGCTCGGTGTCGCTCGATCCCAGGAGCTTGGTGAGCTCCTCTAGCACGATGCGCACGACGTTTTGCGTGGGGTTGAGCGAGTCCAGCACCTCGGCCTCAAGGCACTGCTCGCGGCACCTGGCCACAAACGCGCGCACCACGCGGAAGTTTACGTCCGCCTCAAGGAGTGCGAGGCGAATCTCTCGCATGGCGACGTTGATGTCGTCCTCGGTAAGACGCCCCTTGCCGCGAAGCTTGTCAAAGGTGTCTTGCAGGCGATCGGAAAGACTGTTGAAGACTGCCATGGGCTACATCCCCTCCTCTGCGCCCACGAGCGCGCGGGCGAAGTCCATTGCGTTGAAGCGCTGGAGGTCCTCTATGGCCTCGCCGACGCCAACGCGAAGTATGGGTAGCTTGAGCTCGTGCGATATGGCCACGGCAATGCCGCCCTTGGCCGTCCCGTCGAGCTTGGTGATGATGATGCCGTCCAGGTCCAAGGCGTCGTTGAACTCCTTGGCCTGCGAGAGGCCGTTCTGGCCGGTGGTGGCGTCGACCACAAGGACGACCTTAACCGGTATGTTGGCGCGCTTGCGCGTTACGCGCACGACCTTGCCAAGCTCGCTCATGAGGTCGGCCGATGTGTGCAGGCGGCCGGCCGTGTCTATGAGCACGAGCTGCGCCCCGGTCTTCTCGGCACGCTCGAGCACCTCAAAGCACACGCTCGCGGGGTCAGCCCCGCGCTGGCGCGTTACCATCTCTATGCCCGAGCGCTGCGCCCACACCTCCAGCTGCTCTATGGCCGCCGCACGGAACGTGTCCGCACCGCCAATGAGGCACTTGGTGCCCTGGTCGTGGGCCACCTTGGCGAGCTTGCCAACCGTGGTGGTCTTTCCCGCGCCGTTTATGCCCACAAAGAGCACGCACGAGGGCAGGTAGTCAAACGGGTCCCACTTGCGCGGGGCAAACTCGCCAGCGATGCGCTTTGCCAGCGCCTCGCGAATCTGCGACGCCTGGGTAAGGTGCTCGCGGGCGGCCTGCTCGCGCAGGTCGTCGGTAACTGAGAATGCCACCTCCGCACCCATGTCACCCATTACCAGGGTGTCCTCGAGGTCCTCCCAAAAGGCATCGTCTACGGCGCCTCCCATATAGAAGATCTCGTTCATGGTCTCACGAGATCTGGAGAGACCCTCCTTTAGCCTGTCGAACAGCGCCATTAGGCTTTCACCATCCTTCCCGTATGGTCAAGGCGTTGAGACACCACGTGGCTCACGCCATCGGCTTGCATGGACACGCCATAGAGCACGTCCGCGTTTTCCATAGTCCTTCTTTGGTGCGAAATAACGATGAGCTGGGTGGTCTTTCGCAGCTCGTCTATGGCATCGAGGAGCTTGCCAAGGTTGGAGTCGTCCAAGGCGGCCTCCACCTCGTCAAACACATAGAAGGGCACCGTGCGAGTCCTGTATACGGCAAAGAGGAGCGCAAGGGCGGTGAGGCTCTTCTCGCCACCGCTCATGAGCATCATCTTTTGTATCTTCTTGCCACGTGGCTGCGCAACCACCTCTATGCCCGTCTGGTCCAGGTGGTCGGGATCCGTTAGCTCCAGGTGCGCCTGTCCACCGGGGAACAGCAGGCTGAAGACCTCGGTAAAGTTTGCGTTTACCTGATCGTAGACCACGAGGAACTGCCTGCGCATCTTGCGGTCGATGGCGGCCGTGATCTTTGCCAGCGACTTTCGGGCACTCTCCAGATCCTGCACCTGCTCGGCTATGTAGTCGGCCCGCTGCTTGAGGCGCGTGTACTCCTCCACCGCCACCTCGTTGACCGGGCCGATGGACGAGAGCCTGCGCTTGAGCTCGGCCGCCTCTGCCCGGGCCGCCTCACGGTCCTCTGGCGCGGGAATGGAGAGCACCTGCGCGAGGTCTTCTCCCATCTGCTCTATGGCCGAGACCGCAGTCTGAACCTTTACCTCAACCTTACCTAGCTCAACCTTGATGCTTGCGTCCTCCTGACGCGCACGCTCAAGCTGTGCTTGAGCCTCATTTGTGGCCGCTCGCGCATCCCCGATGGTCTTCTTTAGCGACTCCGAGTCGGCCTCCGCCAAAGACGCGCGGTCTTCCAAGCGTGCCTGCCACTCCTTTGCGCGTCCCATGATGGCATCGAGCTGTCGCTGCAACGGCTTTACCCTGCGAAGCTTGCCCTTGAGGTCAGCCACGTCCTCGCTTGCCTTCTGCGCCGTCTTTGACAGCCGGGCAACTCGCGTGCGCAGGTCGTCCTCTCGCACGATGAGGTTGTTCTTGCGCTCCTGCACGGTGGCAAGCCTAAGCCGTGCGTCCGATACCCTACGCTCCGTCTCGGCCTCGGTCCTTGATGCCTCCGACCGCTGATCGTTGAGGCTTTCCACAAGGTCTGCAAGCTCCATGGCCCGCGCGGTTGCCTCTTGTGCCGCCTCGCGATGACGCTCTATGGCAGAGCGGGCGTCCTGCGCCTTCGAGGCGGCATCGGCACGCTGCCGCTGCACCCGCTCCTTCTCGGAGGTTGATGAGTTGAGCTGTGCCCTCAGGCGCCCCATCTCGGAATCAACCGACGACAGCTCTCCCTTGAGCCGCGCCGCATCTCCCTTGGCGCGCGCGTTTGCATCGCGCGATGCCTGCAGGTCACGTTCGCAGGTACCAACGCGTGCCTGCGCCTCTCTGTGATTGCTCTCCAAGGACTCCATGCCATCACGAAGCAGCCTTATGCGGCGCTTGCGCTCCAAGGCACCAGCCTCGGCACCAGAGCCAGAACCCAGCACGAGTCGCCCATCTGGATATACCACCGTGTGCTCGCGCGTCACAAACGTGCCACTTGGACATGTGGCATGGGCGGCAAGCGCCTCCTTGGTGGACCCAACTATGCGCACGCCTCCCAGCAGGGCGCCAAGAAGCCCTTGGGCACCTTGAGGAATACTGAGCAGCGAGAGCAGAGACGTTCCCGGCGCATCGTCCGGGACGTCCGCACTCCCCTCGTCGTATCTGAGTACCGTGGCCCTGCCGTTTGACTTCCTTATGCCTGCGGCGCAATGAGCCACCGCATCCGCCGAACCCGCGTCGCTTACCACAAGAGCCGAGAGGTCTTCTCCCAAGAAGCCCTCCACGAGTCCCTCGAACTCGGGCGGCACGTTAAGGAGGTCGGCCAGACGACAACCCACGCGGCTTCGAACCTCGTCCGAGCGCATAAGGGCCGCTATGAGCGGGCTTGAGCGCTCAGCTTGCTCGTCTACCGACTCCAAGGCCTTGAGCGACGCACGCTGCCTGGAAAGGAGCTCTCGTGCCTCCTGCTCCTCCTTGCGAGCAACCTTGAGGCCCTCCTGCATTCTTTGGATGCGCTCCGAAGCCTCGCGCGCCTGGCTTTGCGCTTCCTCGAGCTCGCGAGTGAGCTGCTCCTTGCGCGCTCCACGCTCGACGATGCGATCCTCGCAGGTTTTGAGCTGCTCTTCAATCTGCGCCAGGCGGCTTCGAAACAGCTCGTCCTCCACCTGCGCGTTGCTTACCTGGTCCTGGAGCTTTGCGTGGGCAAGCGTCTCTTGGTCGGCCTCGCGTTGCGCGGAGCGCTGGTCGGCCTGTGCCTGGGCAAGCTTGCGATTGAGCTCCTTGCGCAGCGACTTTGCCTCCCTGGCCTGGGGAACGAGCTCGTCAACCTGTCGCTTGAGCTCGTTCCACTTGGCACGGGCGTCCCCGAGCTCTGTGCTCACGCGCTCCAGCTCCTCCTGCGCCTGCCTCATGTCGCGCGAGGCTGCTTGCGCGCTGGACTCCAGGTCGGCAATGCGCGACGACATGTTGTGACCCTTTTGGCCAAGAAGCCTGGTCTCTGCCTCCATGCGCGAGAGCTGTTCTTGCAGGCGCGAGCGCTGTTGGCCCAGGTCGCCCACAAATATGCCCTTTTCTTCCAGAAGGCTTTGGTAACGCTCGAGCTCCGAGGTCTTTTGCTCGTGCCTGAGCTTTGCCAGGGCAATCGACGCATCGCACTCGCGGGCCTTCGCGCTCAGTTCTGCGTGCCTCTGTTGGAGCCCACGCAGCTCGTCTACGGCAAGTGCGAGGGTGAGCTCGCGCAGGCGCTCCGAGATCTGGCGCGCCTCTCGTGCCTTGCCCACCTGTCGCTCGAGCGGTCGCAGCTGCCTCTGAATCTCCTTGTTTATGTCCTTTGCCCGGGTGAGGTTCTCGTCCATGCTCTTGAGTCGGCGCTCGGAGCGAATCTTGCGCCTTCTGTGCTTGGAGATGCCGGCGGCCTCCTCTATGAGCTCGCGACGCTCCTCCGGGCGGCTGGACAGAATGGAGTCCAGGTTGCCCTGGCTAATTATGGAGTGCATCTCGCGGCCGAGTCCAGAATCGTGCAGGATGTCCACCACGTCCATGAGACGGCACGGCGAGTTGTTTATGAGGTACTCCGACTCCCCCGACCTATACACCCGTCGCGTTACCGCGACCTCGCTGAACTCCACGGGAAGCACGCCGTCCGAGTTGTCGAGCACGAGCGTGACCTCGGCCATGCTTACCGATTGGCGTGCCGACGAGCCCGAGAAGATGACGTCTTCCATGGCAGACCCGCGCAGCATCTTTGCGCTCTGCTCGCCAAGGACCCACAGAATCGCGTCGGAAATGTTTGACTTGCCAGACCCGTTGGGCCCCACCACCACCGTGAGGCCAGGATCAAAGAGCATGGTGGTCTTGTCTGCAAAGGACTTGAAGCCGCGCAGCGAGAGCGACTTAAGGTACATGCATGCCCTCCTTGGCCTCGCTTACGTAGCGCTCCATGCTGATGTTTACCTCGGACTTGTAGCCCAGACGCGCCAGCGCGTCGAGCGCGGCGTTGGCCTCGGACTCCTTCTTTGTGGAGCCCTTTCCCCTGCCGACCCTCTGGTCGCCGAGGAGCACCACGGTGGTGAACGTGGGCGTATGCGCAGGGCCTTCCTCGCCCACCAGCTTGTAGGTGGGACCGCAGTGGTAGTCGCGCTGCGTAACCTCCTGGAGCCTAGACTTGGGTGACAGGGGACGCTTTGCCAAGTCGGGCGTCACATAGCACAGCAGGGTACGCTCAACGAACTCATGCGCCACCTCAATGCCGCCATCGAGGTAGAGCGCCCCCACCAGGGCCTCGTACACGTCCTCCAGCGCCTTGCGCATGCCGCGCGCCTGCGTGCCCTTCTCGGACTCGCCCAGCGATATGAGCGACGCGACGCCTAGCTCCTCGGCCACGCGGGCCAGCATGTCACCCGCGATGAGGGACGTCTTTATTCTGCTAAGCTGGCCCTCGTTCATTGTGGGATAGCGCCCAAAGACGTCGTTTGCAACGATGGCGCCCAAGAGCGAGTCACCCAAGAACTCCAGCCTCTCGTAAGATGCCGTCACAGGCCGACCCTCCGCAGCCGAGGGATGCGTGAGGGCCGCAATGACGTAGTCAATGCGCTTGAACTTGTGGCAGCATATGCGTTCAGCCTCGGTAACGCGATCGTGAAGCTTCACGTGTACTTCTCCCAAAAGACGCTATGCGTTTTGGATGGCGTCCAATACGTCGGATACGTTCTTCATGTTTTCCAGCTCGCTGTCGTCCAGCGTAATGCCAAACTCATCCTCAAAGGCAGTGATGAGGTTAAGAAGATCAAACGAGTCGGCACCAAAGTCCTCAAAGGTGAGGTCCTCGGTTACCGTCGAGGCGTCCACCTCAAGCGTGTCGGCAACGAGGTCTGCCACCTTGGTCAGAATCTCTTCGCGTGTCATGATGTTCCTCTCTGTTTGGTTGGCAGTATGGATATGTGCCCAATTGTACTATTCGTCGTTGGCGATAAGAGCCTGCGAGACCTTGTCCACAAGCCCACCGCGAATGGCGGCGGCGCATGCGGCCGTGCCCGACGCCACGGCCTGGGCACTGGTTGCCCCATGGCCTATGAACACCGGCGCCTTGGTACCCAGCAGCACTGCCCCGCCGTAGTCGTCACCCGAAAGCAGCTGCTTTATGTCTTTGAGGGCGGGCTTGAGGAGCAACGCACCCACCTTGGCGCGCACAGACTTCGAGACGGACTCCTTGAGCATGGCCATTATGAACTTGGCCGTTCCCTCAAGCGTCTTTAGGGCCACGTTGCCGGTAAACCCGTCGGTAACGATGACGTCAAAGTCGCCGAGCAAGATGTCGGTTCCCTCGGCGTTGCCCACAAAGCCGCAGTCCGCCTCCGCGAGCGCCTTGTGGTAGGCAAGGACCATCTCGGAGCCCTTGGTCTCCTCCTCGCCGTTGGAAAGAAGCGCCACGCGGGGATTGTCCACGCCAATGCTCACCCGGGCAAAAGCGGCACCCATCTGGGCAAACTGCACTATCATCTCGGGCCGGGCGTCGGCGTTTGCCCCAAGGTCCAGAGCCACGGTTTGATGGCCGTTGAGTCCAGGAACTATGGAGGCGAGGCACGGGCGCTTGATGCCGCGAATGCGGCCGATGCCCATGGTTGCCGCCAGGAACACGGCACCGGTGGACCCTGCCGAGAAGAACCCCTGGGCATCCCCTGCCCTTACGGCGGCGCAGGCTCGCACAATGCTGGAGTCCTTCTTTCTGCGCACGCTCTCGGCCGGGTGCTCCTCCATGCCAATGACCTCGGTGGTCACCAGGGGGATGGCACGCTCATGCTCGTTGCAGAACGGAACCACCACGTCCTCGTTGCCCGCCACAAGAACCGAGAGGTCCTCGTCGTTCTTGAGCGCGAGCGCGATGCCCTCGCACACGACCTCGGCAGGCTCGTCTCCGCCCATGGCGTCTACGCAAACCGTTATCATTTGACGTCCTCTCTCTGCGCCCTCATGGGGAGCAAGCAAAGGGGAGTATCCCCATTGCTTGCTCCCCATGCACATTTGGCGCTCCTTTAGGGGGCCAATCGAAAAAGAGGCCGACCCCAGAAGGGATCGGCCTCCCAGGTATCTGGAACGGCAGACTACTCGGTAACCACGATCTCGCGATCCTTGTAGTAGCCACAGCTGGGGCACACGTGATGCGGAAGCTTAGGGGCTCCACAGCGCGGGCACTCGGAACGTGCCGGAGTGGAGAGCTTGCTATTGGCTGAGCGGCGAGTGTGCGTAGCGCCGCGGCCCTTCTTTTGCTTAGGTACTGCCATCGTTGACCTCTCTTGTCCTTCGTGCACGCCCATCTTGCGATGGACGGTCTTGCCATATACAAGCAGTGGTAAATAATACCACAATCACCACCAGATAAACAATAATCACAGAATTGCTAGCTCAAATCGAGGTCGCGCAGGGCGGCAAACGGACTAGAGGAGATGCGCTCCTCCTCCTTCTCTGCCGCGATCTGCTCGGCGTGGCCACAGTCCACGTGGTTGAGGTTCTCTCCGCACACGGGGCACAGGCCCGCGCAATCCTCGCGGCACAGAATGACAAAGGGTATCTCCATCACAAATGCGGAGACGATGGCGTCGGTGAGGTCTATGGTGGAGTTGGGGCCAATGAGCGAGAAGTCGGGGCCTTCCTCCTCGCCCTCCTCAAGAACGCCCGCATCTGGCTCGGAGAAGAGGTAGTACTCGTCCACCTCGCCCGCGATCTCAAACGAGGTGTCATCCAGGCATCTGTCGCATTCCGCAGACACTAAGGCGCGAACGATGCCCGTGGCCAAGATGCCCTCGCCGGCATTTGTAAGCATGAGGTCGTAATCCATGCCATTGGGCAGCTTTACGCTTCTATCGCTCAGCTCAAACGCATCTATGCCAATATGACCTGCACAGGCAAGGGTATCGCCCACGTTTGCGAGCCTGTCATCAAGGGAGACTGTGATTTGTTCCATGCGCTATTTGCCTACCAGTTTACCGAGTTGCTTTGGTTGTTGGCACCGGAGTTCTCGTTGAGCGTCTGGCGCACGCGCGTTACCGTGCTCGTAAGGGACCTGAGGTTGTCCTCAAGGTGGGCAAGCACCGTGTCGGCGTACTCCTCGGCGTTGTAGCGGGTGTCGCGCTCGTACTGTTGTGCCGCATCGCGGATGTTCTCGGACTGCTGCTGGGCAAGACGGACGATCTCCTGATCGCCGGCAATCACCATGGCCTGCTGCTGCGCGTCGTTGATGATGGCGTCTGCCTGCTTCTGAGCCCTGTCGAGCATCTCGCCTTCCTCGCGCAAGATGCGCCTGGCATCCTGGAACTCCTGCGGAAACACCCGACGCATTTCGTCCAGAATCTCAAAGATGTCTTGGGAGTCTACGATCTTACGCTGGCCGCCGCCACCAAAGGGCGTCTTCGCATCGGCAACGATTTGCTCTAGCTCGTCGACCAAGGCCTCGATTTCCTCTCCTGGTTCCATCCAGGACTCCTTTCATGATGGCGGTACAGAATCCGTTTTATGTTACCAGATAATTCACGGTTTGGTAGCACGTACACAATACCGAACAGGAACGGCACACCCTTTTTCGGGAAACGGTGTGCCAAGCTATGCGTTGCAGCGTTCTTTGAGGCGGCGCGCCACGTTTGCGGGCACCAAGTCATCGACGGAGGCGCCAAACAGGGAGAGCTCGCGCACCACGGAGGACGAGATGCAGCCAAGAGAGGGGTTGGCCATAATGAACACCGACTCCAAGTCCGGCGCCAAGCGAGCGTTGAGGTCTGCCTGCGTGAGCTCGTACTCAAAATCCGTTGCGGTACGCAGGCCCTTTACCACCGCATGCGCCCCAACCTCTTTGCAAAAGTCCACAAGAAGCCCCTCAAAGGGCCGCACGTCCACGCGTTCCAGGCCAGCCTCGTTAAGCGCGCAGCGCATGAGGTCCACGCGCTCCTCCAGGCTGAACATGGTCCCCACGCCACGCTTGCCCCTCGACGCCGCCACCCCAACCGTGACGTGGGGAAACAGCTTAGTCGCGCGCCGTATGACGTCCATATGGCCAAGCGTCACGGGGTCGTAGGTGCCCGGCAACACCACATGCGTCATGATCATTCCCTCCTTCCCTAGCTAAGGCCAAGCAATGGGGATACTCCCCTTTGCTTGCTCCTTCGCAGCAAGTCGATGGACGTACCGCCGTGCTTCTTTGTGCGTATGGCCTCGAAGCCCTCCACCACCAACTGGCCTGCGCCAGACGAGCGCTCGTACACGACCAGGGCGTCCGGCGCAAGAAGGCCTTCTTGTTCGAGGCCGCTCACCAGCTCTGCCACTCGAGTGACCTCCATGGCGTAGGGCGGGTCCAAGAACACCACCCCAAACGGTGCCCCCGCCAACGACCTGCGCTCCACGGCCTTGAACACGTCGCCGCCCACGATGGCAAACGCACTCGTGGGCACATGCAGGGAGCTGCAGTTTTTCTTTATCACCGCACTGGCGCGACGGTCCTTCTCGCAAAACGTGCACCAAGACGCGCCGCGCGACAAGAGCTCCAGCCCCATGCCACCCGACCCGGCAAAGGCATCGAGCACCGACTCCCCTTCCATGTTTAGCCCTCGTGCCGACAAGACCATGGACGCGATGGTCTCGCGCATGCGATCGGTGGTGGGTCGCGTGTCCCTGCCCACGGGCGCCTCGATTGCCTGGCCCCTCCACATGCCTCCGACTATTCTCATACGCGCTCCATTTCCTCAAAGTACGCGCCGTAGCGGTCCACGCACTCGGTGCCAAGGCAGGCATACACGGGACTTGAGAGGGTTGGGTCCTCCTCCGCAATGGCGCGCGCCTCCTCGTGCGCCGCCTCCACCAGGTCGGCGTCCGCCTCCAGGTCGCAGATGCGCAATGACATACCGCCATGCTGCCTGTATCCCAGCACCTCGCCTTCGTGGCGGAGCTTGAGGTCAAGCTCGGCGAGCTCAAGCCCGTCCGAGGTGGCCTCCAACGCGTCGAGCCGCTTGCGCGCGGGCGTCCCGCGCTTTGCCACGCACTCAAGAAACACGGTTCCCGCATGGCTCCCGCGGCCCACGCGACCACGAAGCTGATGCAGCGTTGCCAGGCCAAACCTGTCTGCGTCGTGCACGAGCATGACCGTTGCGTTGGGCACGTCCACGCCCACCTCCACCACCGTGGTGGACACCAAGACGTCTATGTGACCCTGAGCGAACCGCGTCATCACCTCGTCCTTTTGCTCGCCGGTCATGCGACCCGTAAGGAGCCCCAGGCTCATGCCGCGCAAGAACCCATGCGACAGGTCGTCCACGGTGGTGGTTGCCGCATGGAGGCGACGGTCCTTTGTGGGGGACTGCGGAACGTCGTCGAGCTCGCTGCCGTCGTCCTTCTCGTCCACCAAAGGACAGATAACGTAGGCCTGGTGTTTGGCGGCCACGGCATCTCGTATGGCGCCATAGGCGAGGTCGAGGCTTTGCGGTGGCACGACCTTGGTGGTTATGCCAGCACCCGCCACGGGACGGTTGCGAATGCGCGAGCACGCCAGGTCCCCATATATGGAAAGCGCCAACGTGCGCGGGATGGGGGTCGCCGACATGGTGAGGGAGTCTGCCGCTGCGCCCTTTTGCCGCAAGGCGCGGCGCTGGTTTACGCCAAACCTATGCTGCTCGTCCACCACGACCAGCGATAGCGCATTGAAGCTCACTGACTCGCTCAGAAGCGCCGTGGTGCCAAACACGCAGCATATGCGGCCGCTGGCAACTTCCTCGGCAAGGCGCGAACGTTCGGCCTGAGGCGTCGATCCGGTAATGAGCGCCCAGGTAATGCCCGCGGCATCCAATACTGACCCAAGGTTTGCCGCATACTGGCGAGCGAGCACCGAGGTGGGTGCCATAAACGCCGCCTGTGTGCCAGTGTCGGCAACGGCCGCCACGGCCACGAGTGCCACGGCCGTCTTGCCCGTGCCCACGTCGCCCAAAAGAAGGCGGTTCATCACGCGCGGCGCACCCATGTCCTCCAAGATCTGGTTGGCCGCCACATGCTGCTCCTGCGTGAGCTCAAAGGGCAGCGCGCGATACATGGCCTCCACGTGAGGGCCGTCGATTACGTGCGCGTAGGGACGTAGCCCGCTTACCTGCACGTCTTGTCGGGTAATGAGCGCCAGCTGCAAGGTTAGGAGCTCGTCATATGCCAGACGCCTGCGCGCCTGCTCTGCCGAGGCGAGCGAGACGGGAAAATGCACCTCTCGCAAGGCGCAGGACAAGCCCATGAGCCCGTGCTTCGCAAGCAGGTGCGAGGGCATGGGGTCGCACACGTTGCCGGCGTCTCCCAAGGCGGCCGACACGATACGTCGCATCCACGGAACGCTGATGCCCTCCCCCACCGAATGCACCGGCAACACCCGCGCGTAGCCCGAGGCATCGCCGTCCTTGGTCAAGACCTCGTGGAAGGGAGCCTTCATCTGCCTAAAGCCGTACCCAAACGTAACGGTGCCCGAGAGGGCTATCACGTCGTTTTGGTGAACTTGCTCCGCTATCCATGGCTGCCTAAAGAAGGTTGCCACCAGCACGCCCGTATCGTCTATTACATACAGCTCGACGATGCTCATCTTGGGCCGCGGGGTCTTTTGGACGATCTTGTCCACCCTACCGATTACGGTGACGTCGTCTCCCACGGCGGCGTATCCTATGCACACCACATGCGAGAAGTCCAGGTAGCGATGGGGTATGTGAAGCAAAAGGTCGCGCACCCTGCGCAGCCCCAGCCGCTCGATGGCCGCCTTGCGCTTGCCGCTTACATAGCGAAGCGTGCCGACGTCGTCACAAAGAGAACAAGTGCGCGACACGCGCGCACTTGCATCACTCACCGCTATTTGTAGCCTACCTTGCGGCACCGCTCCTCACTACTCTATTCTCTACTCGATGGAGAAGACGATGGGATAGAGGGGCTGCTCGCCGCGATGTGCGTCAATCTCTAGGTCGGGCTGCATCTCGGCGATTCTGTCTTGGATGTCCTCAAACACCTCGTCCGTGAGGTCGGAGCCCGCAAGGATGGTGATGGTGTCTCCCTCTTCCTCGTCCTGCATTTTTTTTATGAGGCGAAGCGTCACCTCCGCGACGTCGTTGCCGACGACGGTGATGGAGTCGTCCTGGATGCCCATGACGTCTCCGGCGTGGATAGGCGAACCGTCGGCGGCGGATGAGTCGCGCACGGCGGTGGTTACCTCGCCGTCGCGAACGTCGGCGATGGCATCGGACATGGCCTCGGCGTTTTGGTCGGCGCTTTGCTCGACGTCGACCACAAACATAGCGGCGAATGCCTGAAGGACCGAACGCGTGGGTACCACGATGGCATGAGAGGACTCGCATGCGGTTGCCGCCGCCTCCGCAGCCATGCGGATGTTGCCATTGTTGGGAAGGACGATGACCTCGTCGGCATTGCAGGACTCAATGGCCTTCAGAATGTCGGCCGTGGACGGGTTCATGGTCTGCCCGCCCGAAACGACCACGTCAACACCGAGCGAGGTAAGGATCTCGGCCTGCCCGTCGCCTGCCGCGACGGCGACGAACCCAAGCGGCTTGCGAGCGTCCGACTCCTCGGCCTCTTTGTCGGCACGAATGCTGTCGGTCCGCTCCTGCGCCTCGAGGTCCATGTTGTGCACGAACACGTTGAACACCTGGCCACGGTGAATCATGTGACGAATGACGCGGTCGGGACGATTGGTGTGCACATGGCACTTAAAGTCGGGATTCGACCCCACCAACAGCTCGCAGTCGCCCATGCTCGCAAAGTAGCGCAGGCAGGCCTCCTCGTCAAAGCGAGGCGAGTCCGCATGGAAGAGGAACTCGGTGCAGTAACGGTACTCCGAGCCCTCCCAGTCGTCGTTTATCTCTATGTCCACCACGTTTGCAACTTGGCCCTTTGCGTCGCCCGCGGACACGGTGGTCTGGAAGTCGGTGAGCTCTTCCGAGCGGCCACGATAGGCGTTGACGAAGCCCTCTATAAAGGTGGCCAGGCCGTAGGCGCCAGAGTCCACCACGCCGTTCTCTTTTAGCACGGGAAGGAGCTCAGGCGTGCGCGCAACCGACTCGTACGCCTCGGCCACGAGCTGGTCCAGCATATCGTCCACCGTCATGTCGCGGTTCTTGGCCAGGTGGTCGGCCTTGACCGAGACGTCACGCAGCACCGTGAGAATCGTGCCCTCCACGGGCTTGCGCACGGCCTTGAAGGAAACGGCCACGCCATTTCGCAGCGCAGCCGCTATGTCAGCCGGAGTTGCGTGCTCGCTCTTTACGGGTACGAGGCCCTCGGCGACGCCGCGAAGGATCTGGCTGGTAATGACGCCAGAGTTGCCGCGGGCGCCCATGAGCGACCCGTGAGTAATGGCCTTCGAGATGTCTTCCATGGAAGCGCTGTCGGGAAGGGACTCGATCTCGTGAACGACGGTCTTTAGCGTGAGCGACATGTTGGTGCCCGTATCGCCATCGGGCACGGGAAACACGTTGAGTTTGTTGATTTCATCGGCCTTCTGGGCCACTACACGTGCGGCTGCAGGAAAGCACATGCGGATTGCGGTGGAAATCATGGATCTACTGCCTCGGTTCTCGTATACCTATAGATGCGCGGAAGCGACCCTAGTGGGTGCGCATGTCTTCCACATGAACGCGTACCTCCACGTCGGAGAGCTCCGCGATCTGCTTGAGAATGAACTTGACTGTGCTCACGAGGTTCTGGGCTACCGACGCCATGTTGAGGCCCTGCTCTAGAATTACGTGCAGGTCCACAGTTATGATGCCGTCTTGCAGCGCCACCTCTATTCCCTTGCGCAGGCGATACCTGGGCAGCAGGCGCGCGACGCCCTGCTCCTCGTCCGTTACCGCCATACCCACGACACCATAGCATTCGAGCGCGGCGTAGCCCGCAAGGTCGGCAATAACGTCGTTGGACACTCTGAGGGAACCGGGAACTACTGTTGCCATGGTCTTCTCCTCTTTTGAGATAGTAAAACGTCATGATTATAGCAAATGCGCCGCTCGTTTGAAGCGGGGGATTTTGGCACGACAAACGCACAGGTTGATGCGTGAGGGTGCGCGGGCGGACGCGGTGAGGGTGACGGGTGACGAGTCGCGATGCGGAAAGCGACACTTCCCTGCCGAATATGTCGCAATTCGCATCGCGAGTTGGTCGGGCGTGCTGTCTTTTGGAGCTGTGTGGGTCGGTTCGGCCCTAGCGTGCTGTCTTCGCGAGCTGTGTGGGTCGGGCAGCCACACCGCTCGCGAAGACAGCACGTTTCCCCACTGTTGACCCACACAGCTCGCCATCACAGCACGCATCTGACCGGGCAACCCACACTGGTCCAAAAGACAGCACACTTCCCCGCGATCGACCCACGCTGCTCGCAAATACAGCACGCGTGTCTGGCCTGTCGACTTACGGAACTCGCGATTATGAAATGGAAGGATGGGATGAACAGAATCGATTCGCCCGGATGACATCTATGCGGCTTGCGGTTTCAATTCATTCACCTAATAATAGGGGCCGCATGTAGCGGCCCCAATACATAGATTATGAGTGGCGCTTTTGCGCAACGTTACCCGTATTAGCTGCGAGCGATATTGCCCTTCTTCAGGCAGCGCGTGCAGACGTTCATCTTTTGCTTGCGACCGTCTACGACAACGGTAACACGCTGGATGTTGGGGCGGAACTTACGATTAACCGTGCGGAACGAGTGCGCGATGGAGCGCCCAGCAACAGGATGCTTACCGCAGATCTCACAGACTTTGGACATGACTCAAACCTCCAATGGCGGCGTCTTGGCAAAGTAGTGGCCACTGACGCTCTAACTTACAAACGTTGGTACTATACCACAACAAATCGCCTATGCAATCAGAAAAGCGCGTTTTGTAGGAC
>JAUMWL010000043.1 GCA_030529665.1 Coriobacteriales bacterium | reverse complement strand
CTCACCCCTCTCCGGGCAGCGCGACGTGCTACCATGTATCGTGAAGCATGGCGGAGGGAGCGGATATGGGGGTGTACGTAAACCCCGGCAACGAGGGATTCCAGCGTGTCGTATCGGGCGAATACATTGACAAAACGGGCGCCATCTCCCTGATTAATAGCGTGATTGACACGCCAATGGGCCTTGTATGCGCAACGCGCCCCACCGGTTCGGCAAGACGTTTGCGGCGGAGTCGTTGGTGGCCTATTACAGCTGCGGCTGCGACTCGCGCACGCTCTTTGACGGACTGGACATCAGCCGTGACCCTAGCTTTCTGCGCCACCTCAACGCCTACAACGTGGTGCGCCTCGACATGACAGCGTTTCGTGGCGTGGCTAACATCACCGCCGCCGTGACGCAAGCACTCCTGTCCGAGTTGCGAGACCTCTGCCCCGGCGCGGGCGAGCGTCACGCCGGCCAGGCAGGCCAGATAACCTCTGCGATCACCGATGTCGTTGACGCCACGGAACGCCAGTTTGTCTTTGTGATCGACGAGTGGGACGCCCCTCTTCGCGAGCGCAGGTCAAAGGCCTCCCAAGAGGACTGGGTCTTCTTCCTGCGCCTCCTTTTTAAGAACTTCACCTTTACCTCCAAGGCCATCACCGGGGCGTATATGACCGGCATTCTGCCCATCGTACGCTACGGCACCCAGTCGGCACTCAGCGACTTCCACCATGAACCTACGTCCCGTATGGTAATAGACGTCTTCCATTGTCTGGATAAGGTCTTCTGAATCCAAGTAATCGACGTTTGGATACTGCCTCTGGATATCCCTGCAAACAAGCCGCTGCAGCCTTACAATTGCTTCACTGGGATTCGCATCCCTCTTAAAGAAGTCGGTCATCACCACGCGCACCACGTCAAACGCGCCAAGGTACGCGTCCCAGGCGACCTTCTCGCCGCCGACAAGAACAGGTGCGGTCTCCGCAAGTTCACACCGCTTAAAGAGCTCGTGACTATCTGTTCCATGGCTGTAGTACGCGCAAATCATGCCAATGGCCATGGTCTTGCCAAACCGACGCGGTCGAGAAACGCTCATGTATTTTTGTTGCGTTCCGACCACGGAGTTTAGGAACCGTATCATCTGGGTCTTGTCCACAAAAACGTCCGACCTAATGGCCTGGCTAAATGCAGCCTTCCCAGGATTGAGATACTTTCCCATGGCACCTCCTCAAACGGGCATCTACCATGCATTGTAGCACGTGCCAAGAATCCCCTGCCCTACGGCATTACTGCCGCAGCGCCCCTATCGCCCGCGCGACCGCATGCCGGAATCCATCAAAGTCCGCAAACCACAGTCCCATGGCCACCATACTGCATTGGGCATCACCGCAAAGTGGCTCGGCACAAGCTTGCAGGCGCGAGGCCACAATTCGAGCGCCGTTATCCTGTGGTTTCTCAAAGCGCTCCATGAACCCCGACATCCCTGCCATGAGGGCCAAGAAGTCAACACTATCCCAAAGGACACCGTGTGAGGTCGCAAAACTCTGCATGGCCAGATACTCCTCAACAAGCATCTCTCCAATAGCGCTGAGCTCGTCTTCCGCGTAGCGCGATCTTGTCTTGTCTATGAACTCCACTACAGGACGGAACTCGGGGAAGGCAGCAACCACGCACGCGGCTGTTGTGCGCCGGGCGTTAAGACCGCATGTCGTCAATACGACCTCGATTGACTGGGGAGCATCCTTGCATTTCTGCGCACTAAGCCGCACCAAAGCATCGTAGTCAAACACATTACGTCCTAACTCTTGTACCTAACTCTTGCAAAGCCAACTTGATGCGTCACCGGTTGGCAAACGCAGACTTCCAAGTGCGCATTCGCGCCACTTTCCCCATACACCGCCCGATTGCCACCGCCTCGGTTAAAGCCGTTAGAAAGCCCAATCGTGTGCGTCCAGATAGTTTAAACCTCTATGCGTATTCCATTATGCGCAAGATGTCATTTTGTACAACCGATAAGAGAATTCTTGATTCATACTTTCTGTTTGTATTAAACAACCGGCAACATGGTTAAATAAGTCGTATGGAATTCAGCAAATACAGCCAGTTGCTTGGCCACCACATACAAGAAATACGTCGTTCGCGCCACCTCACGCAAGAGCAGGTGGCGGAGCTCATTGGCATGGACCGAGCATCCATTGGCTACATTGAGCAAGGCCGCAGGGTGCCAAAGATCAGCACGCTCTTTTCGCTGGCCGAGATATACGACATAGAGATGCAGGACTTCTTTGCGATTCCCACCAGCTCGCGTGAGGATGAGCCGACCGAATAGGTTTTTGGCGCCAAGAGGAGCTACATAGCCAGCAGTGCCATCAATCGTGATGTGGTATGCGACATTTCCGGTCCGGATTTGTCGCTTTTTGCATCGAGGTTAACGCGAACGCACCAAAGAGAACCCCCTTGGAACGCTTGGTGCTTACAGAGCGTGCTGTCCTTGCGAGCTGTGTGGGTGCCCGAGCGGGAGGCGTGCTGTCTTTGCGAGCTGTGTGGATCGTTCCGCCTCAAATGTGCTGTAATCGCGAGCTGTGTGGGTCGACCGGTCGATTGCGTGCTGTCTTTGCGAGCTGTGTGGCTTGCCAACCCACACAGCTCGCCATCACAGCACGCCTACGGGGAGAGGGCCCACACAGCTCGCCATCACAGCACGCCTGGCAGCGCGTTACCCACACTGGTCGAAAAGACAGCACACCCGACTTGGGGGCACGGCGCCAGCGGACGTTGCCACGCCACCCGGCTCGGGAGCGTGTCGCCAGCACGCACGGCGCCACGCCAACCGGCCCGGCACCGAAGCCCGCCACCAGCGGAAACACTACGCCAGCTTGCGAATAAGACCTTCCAGCGACGTGGCCATCTGGTCTATCTGCTCACGCGTGACTACCAAGGGCGGCAGGAAGCGCAGTATGGAGTCACCAATGTGGTTGAGCACCAGACCATACGAGCCGTTGCTGGCAAGAGCCAAGCCCTCGTCCACCAGCGGCGTGGCAATGGGCACATCGAGCTGCGCGCCACGCATGAGGCCAGCACCGCGCACCTCCACTACGTGCGGCAATTGAGCGAGACGCTCAGCGAGGTACTCCCCCACCTCGCGCACATGCGCGCCAATCCCCTCCTGCAGCATTGCCTGCACGCATGCCCTGCCCGCAGCCGCCGCCAAGGGATTGCCGCCAAACGTGGAGCCATGGTCACCAGGCACCAGAAGGTCCGCGACCTCGGCACGTGCAGCCACGGCGCCGGTGGGAAAACCTCCCGCGATTCCCTTTGCCATGGAGACTATGTCGGGTTCTATGCCTGCGCGCTGGAACGAGAAAGGCGCGCCCGTGCGGAAGAATCCCGTTTGCACCTCGTCAATCACCAACATGAGCCCACGCTCGTGGCATAGCTTGGACACGGCGCGCAGGTAGTCCAGGTCCGCCGGCCACACGCCACCCTCGCCCTGTATGCACTCGAGAATCACGGCACAAACAGCTCCGCACTCCGCCGGAGGCGCATCGATCGCTGCCACCAGCGCGTCGTAGTCGTTGAGCGGCACCGAGCAAAAGCCAGCAGGCAGCGGGCCGAAGCTCTTGTGGAACACGTCTTGTCCCGTTGCGGAAAGCGTCGCGAGAGTACGTCCATGAAAGCTCATGCGCGCAGACACTATGCCCGTAGCGCCACCCAGGTTGCGCTCGCCCCAACGACGCGCAAGCTTGAATGCGCCTTCGTTCGCCTCCGCACCGGTATTTGCAAAGAAGGTCTTCCATGTGGTGTCGGTCGCGCCAACCGGCACCCCGCGCTCGTCCGTCTTGGTGGAGAGCAACTCGCTCAACAGCCTTGCAAGCTCGCCGCGATTCTCCTCGTGGTAGTAGTTGCCAACCTGCCACACCTTGTGAGCCTGAGCGCACAGCGCCTCAACCAGCGCGGGATGCGCATGTCCCATGCTCACCGAACCAATGCCGGCCAAGAAGTCCAGATACTCGTTGCCGCCAGCGTCCTTTAGCACCGCCCCGGAGCCCGACACAAACTCAACGGGCAGGCGCCCATAGGTGTGAATGACATATGACTCGTCGAGCTCCACGGCGTCTTTGCTTGCAAACATGTTTGGTCTCCTTACCAATTCGTTTTTGTCCACAGCCCACAACCCTCATGGACAAGATCGCGAGCAGTCGCTCTATTCCTGATAGAACACGGTGCCAATGCCGGCGTCAGTAAAGCACTCCAGCAGCAGGGCGTGAGGGAACGTGCCGTTCATGATGCGCACGTCGTGAACGCCAGACTCCAGCGCCTCCACAATGGAGCGAATCTTTGGGATCATGCCCGCAGAAAGCTCGCCACTGTCCAAAATGAGGTGCGCCTCATAGAGGTTGAGGGACGAGATGAGGCTCTCCTCGTTATCGATGTCGCCATACAGACCGTCCACGTCGGTGAGATAGGCAAGCGTGTGGGCTCCGAGCGCCTGTGCGATCTTGCTGGCAGCAATGTCGGCGTTTATGTTGTACAGGCCGTCGGGACCACAGCCCACGCTCGCGATCACCGGAATGTATCCGTCATCGAGGACCGATTGAATGAGTCCCGTGTTGACCTTGCGCACCTCACCCACATGACCAAGGCCGGGGTCTACCTGGTAGCAAACGAGCGTCTTTCCGTCAGCACCCGAGATGCCCACGGCGTTGTTGCCATATTCGTTGAGCGCCCACACAAGCTCCTGGTTCACCTTGCCAATGAGCACCTCGGCAACGGCCTCCATGGTGGCGTCGTCGGTCACGCGCAGCCCGTCCTTAAAGTGCACGGGCAGCTCGAGCTTGCCAAGCAGCTGGTTTATGGCCTTGCCGCCACCATGCACGAGCACCACGCGCATGCCCATGAGCTTAAGAAGCTCTATGTCGGCAACGACCTCCTTGCAGAGCTTGGGGTCCTCCATTGCCGCCCCGCCATACTTGACCACTACCGTGCGACCGTTCATGCGATGAATCCAAGGCATGGCCTCCACCAGCACGTTTGCCTTCTCGAGCGCTTCGGCACGACATTTGCGGTCTTGCTTCTTCATTGTCTCCCCTTTCGAGGTGCATGGGTCTTTTGTTGGAGCTTGTCCTCCATGGACAAGTCGTTACGTCCTGTAGTCGCCGTTGATGACTATGTACTCGTGAGAAAGGTCACAGGTCCACACGCGAGCGGTTGCATTGCCTACGCCGAGCGAGATAACAATGGGGACCTCGGGGCCCTCAAAGCGCCGAAGCATGTCTTCCTCGTCCATGGGAAGCGGCAGACCCTTGCGCAGCACGGGAACGCCCAGGAGGTCTATGTCCACGTCGTATTGGTCAAAGTCAACGCCGCACTTGCCTGCCGCGGCCGCCACACGACCCCAGTTGGCATCGTGGCCAAAGATGGCGGTCTTTACCAGCGGAGAGTTGGCGATGGAGCGCGCGACCGTCTCGGCGTCCTGCTCGTTGGCGGCGCCAAGCACGTCCACCGTAACCAGCTTGGTGGCGCCCTCGCCGTCGGCCGCGATCATTCTGGCCAGGTCCTCGCACACGGCCTTTATGGCAGCGCAGAAGGCCGCAAAGTCGGCGGAATCCTGGTCTATGCGCGCGTTGCCAGCCGCACCAGTTGCCAAGAGTATGCACGTGTCGTTGGTGGACGTGTCGGAATCCACCGTCACCTTGTTGAAGGTCTTTGACGTCGCGGCGCGCAAGGCGGCTTGGGCTGCCTGGGCCGTTACGTCCGCATCGGTTGTGAGCACGCACAGCATGGTGGCCATGTTGGGCTGGATCATGCCCGAGCCCTTTACAAAGCCGCCCACGTGAACGGTGGCGCGGGCGCCGTCGTTGCTGCCCGCGACCTCAAAGGCGTAGGAGCTTTCCTTGGGCATGGTGTCGGTGGTCATAACGGCACGTGCGGCATCGTGAGCCGCCTCCACGGAATGAGCCAACGCGCGTGCGGCCATGGGAACGCCTGACACAAAGCCATCAAGCTCCAAGGGCTTTCCAATGACGCCCGTGGAACCCAGCAGGACTTCTTCTTCGTCGCAACCGAGCTCGGCGGCTACGATCGCCGCCACGCGCTTTGCAACCTCGACGCCAGGAGCGCCTGTGGAGGCGTTGGCGTTGCCAGAGTTGAGCACGACGGCCCGAGCCACACCACGTGCCGCGCGTTCGCGCGATACCTGCACCGGCGCCGCGCAAAAGCGGTTTTGCGTGAAGACGCCTGCACAAACGCAGCTATTGTCTGCGGCAACGAGCGCAAGGTCGCGCCTGTTGGGGTCTCCACGCAGATTGGCGCACACGCCTGCGGCACGAATGCCCTCAGCCGCACACACGCCACCCTCGCAAGGCGTTATGCCAAAGGCTGCCAACTCATCGGTGCCACTCGGCACTTCCAACGGCCTTATTGCTCCCATTGTTCATCTCCCTTATACGCTCTATACATATAGAGTAGCAAGCTATTGTACAACGCTCCGTCCACGGGAGGGATTTCGATAACCAAAACGTAAACATGCACGAGAATGGACGAAAGGGGCTAAACCCCTTTCGGCCACTTTTGGCTCACATTGCGGTGTGGGCTGCGTCGATGGCGGCAGTGAGCGCGTTGAGCACGTTGTGGTTTGCAGGCACGCTCGACATGATGGCCATGACGTAGGCACCGTTCTTTGCATACACGATGCCGCCGTCGTCCGAGACGCGCCACAGAGGCCCGCCTCCGTTTACGCTTGAACTCGTTGGACCTCCAGCATCTATCCAGCCGGCCTTCGAACGCGTGCGGTACTTGCCACCCAACGTTGCGTGTATCGTGGAGATGTTTGGCCGCTCGCTCCACTTTCCCAGCTGCTCGCCTGCCGAGCTCTGCTGATAGAGCAGATACGTGCGTCCCCACAACTTTGCCAGCTCGCGCGCGTTGTAGTTAACCCAAGGCAGGCCCTCCGCAATGGACTTGCGCACCCCCGACTCGGCGCACCACGTGCGCATGGGCCCCTTGCCGTATGCCGCCAGCACCTGCTTGTAGTCGTAGTCCCACGAGTAGAACATGGCCTCCGTAATGTTGTGCTGGTAGTTCCTTATTGCCTCGGGGTGCTTGTACACCGCACTCGCAATGTAGGGGCCCTTGATCGAGCTTGCGCCATAGAACATTGCGTCGCAGTTGTAGGCAACGCCCTTGCGAGATTGCAGGTCCATCATTATGAACCCGACGTCGTACCCACGGCCCCGGATGCCGTCAACCGCACTCTTGAGGCCCTTGGCAATCTTGGTGCTCATGGCGTACCCGCCAAAGGAGGTTATGGATCGGGAGAACTTTGCCGCGTCCAGGCCCTTCATTATGGTCCAGTCCAGGAAGGAGTTTGCGGTGGAACCCGGTGCCTTGGCCTTGTACTTGGGCACCAGCCGGATCTGGACTGCCTCCATGCGCTTGTTTGCGCCTATGCTCCCGGCGCTGGAGCCGTTGCGGGTCCATCCCATCCATCCAATGCCCTGCACGTGCGCGCGATACCACACGTCGTACACACGGGAGGCGGTGCCCTTGAGCTTTACCTTTACAGCGTCCAAGTATTTGCCGGTGCCGCGTGAGACAATCTTGCTGTCGTTTGTTCCCCAGTCTGTCCACCCAGAGTTGCGAATGTGGGCGCAATACACTATGGAGCCCGCCTCGTCAGCGCTCGCGCCGCCAAGGCTCATGCGTAAGCCGCGAACAGGTAGGCTTTGTCCTGTGGTGCCCGAAGTCTTGCCGTTGTACACCGTATCCTGCCATGTACCGCTCACCTTGGAGGCATACCCCACCTTGAGCTTGCCAAACTGTGGCTTTGCCCAGCTGCTGGCACCTGTTGCTGGTGCCTTCGCACCCTTGGCAACGAGCTTGATCCGCATGGCCTCCACTTGCAGACAAAGGCCCGTGGATCCCGCCAAGGCACCGTTCTTGGCCCAAGCAAGCCAGCCCACTCCCTTTACATAGACCCGATAGTAGACGTCGTACTTCTTTGCTAGGCCACCCGTGAGCTTTATTTGCATGGCCTCGATGCGACGGCCCTTGTTTGGGCTGCCGGCGACAGAGCCCGCATTTTCCCAACGCTGCCACCCCACCCCCTGCACATGGGTCCTGCACTTTACGGTGCCCGAGAGCGAGCCTGCATTGTCAATCCTTAGCTTGAGCGCCTCTAGGCGCCGGCCCTTGCCGGGCCTTCCCGCAACAGAGCCCTGCGTTGACCACTTTTTCGCCCAACCCGATCCCTGCATGTAGGAACGTACCGCAATCGAGGGAGCGACCTGCTCTTCGTCTGCATCGGGCTCGTCTGAAGCCTCCTTGGCGTCGAGCACCACAACGGAGGTCTCGTCCTGTGTCACCACCTCGATGTCTTGTGACAGCGAAGCCTCCCCATCAGCCACGATCTCCAGCTCCGGCGTGCTCTCTTGCTCCGGCGCGTCGCTTTGGTCATCCAAGGTGACCGTAACGTCTGCGTCGCCTTGGTCGTCCGGGATGTCCTTTTGGTCCTCGCCCACTACGTGGTCCTTGTCGTCAGCCTCCGCAGGCTCCTGTGTGTCCTCACCCGCCTGCGCATCGTCCGTGCCTTCCAGACTCTGCTGGCTCAGCAACTCATTAGGATCTTCGTCGGCATATGACAAAGCAGCCGCCGGATCACCCTGCGACACCTCCAACGGAGCAGTCTCATCGGCAAGCAGGTTGGGAGCCTGCTCGCTTGCGACACCGATCGCAGCAGGGTGCCCAAGCACCAACGACAGGCTGGTGAGCGCGGCAATCAAGGCACGCGGCGGGTTACTTCTCATAAAAAACTCCTTCCTAGCTGCCTTAAGGGGCTGGCGGATTGGGGTCTGACCCCTTTTCTGCCACTTTTGGCTCACATTGCGGTGTGGGCAACGTCGATGGCCGCGGTGAGCTGATTGAGCATGTCGTGATTGGCAGGAACGCTCGAGAGAATTGCCATCACGTAGTCTCCGTTGTTTGCGTATACGATTCCGCCGTCGTTGCAGACGCACCACAGGGGTCCGCCGCCATTTATGTTGGGATCCGTCACTCCGCCCGCGCTGATCCAGCCTGCCTTTGACCGCGTGCGATACTTGTCGCCCAACGTGGCGTGAATCGTGGAGAAGTTAGGCCGCTCGCACCATTTGCCCAACTGCTCGGCCGCGGAGCTCTGCTGGTACAGCACATACGTGCGCCCCCACATCTTGGCAAGTTCGCGGGCACTGTAGTTTGCCCACGGCAATGACTCGGCTATTTCCGTGCGAACGCCGGCTTCCAGGCACCAGGCACGCATGGGGTCTTTGCCATATGCCGCCAGCACTTGCTTGTAGTCGTAGTCCCACGAGTAGAACATGGCTTCGGTAATGTTGTGCTGGTAGCTCTTTATGGCGTCGGGATGCCGGCTTACCACGCTCGCAAAGTACGGCGCCTTTATGGAGCTCGCTCCATAGAACACTGCATCGCAGTTGTAGGCGACGCCCTTGTGGGTTTGCAGGTCCATCATAATGAACCCAACGTCAAATCCCCTATCTCTCAGGTCGGTAACAGCGTCCGTAAGACCCCGCTTGACCTTTTTGCTCATGGCGTAGTCACCAAACGAGGTAACGGTACGCGAGCTCTTTGCCACGTCCAGCGACTCGCAGATGGCCCAGTCTTGGAAGGAGCTTCCCGCAGGGCTGGGCCCCTCGTCCTCGTTCTTCTTTGCAAGGCGGGTTTGGATGGCGTCCACATGCTGGCCGGAGCCAATGTTGCCGGCAAACTCTCCGTTTTTGACCCATTCCGTCCATCCAATTCCCAGCACGCGCGCGCGATACCATATGTCATACACCTCGGAGGCAGCCCCCGTTACGTGCAGTTGGATGCCGTCAATGGGCACAGAGACGCGTGGCGCGACTACCCCGCCCTCGTTTGTCTCCCAGTCTCCCCACTCGCCATTGCAACCGTGGGCCCTATAGATAACAAGACCTGCAACGGCCGTGTCGGTCGTTCCCAATGCCATGCGATACGTGCCACTCGTGGCGTCACTATCCGTCCTAGACTTGCCAAACACGGGATTCGGCCAGTTTGACCCGTCGTTTGCGGGGTCCGCGGCCCCCTTTTCCACCAGAGCGATCCTTACGGCCTCGACCGCCAGGCAGGGATTGGTCGACCCGGCAATGCCTCCGTTTCTGGCCCATCCCAGCCAACCGACTCCCTGCACGCACACCCGGTAGCACACGTCGTACGCATCGGCCGCCTCTCCGGTTAGGCGAACCCGCATGGCACCCATGGTCCAGCCGCTCTTTGCCTTGCCCGAAGTCCTTCCGCCCTTTTTCCAGCCCGACCATCCGGAGTCCTGCGAATAGGTGCAGACCTTAACGCTGCCGGGGACGCGCGCGCCAACCAACGCTGCCTTGAGCGCCTCGATGGGCAAGCCGGAGCCCGCCAATCCCACGACCTTGCCCTCCGCCACATTGGAGGCCCATCCAAGGCCTTGGGTGTATGCGGAGACACGAATGTCCTCCTCGCCCATAAACGGCACCTCGACAGCTTGGTCCTTGGGTGCGGGCGGATCGTCTTTCTTGGCCACGAGCTCTATGCGGATTGCCTCCGCGCACAGCCCCATGCCAGCGGTTCCGGCAGTCTCGCCGTTCTTTGCCCAAGCCATCCAGCCCAAGCTCTGCGCATACACGCAATAGTAAACGTCATACGCGTCCGCGATTTCTCCGGTCAGCCGGATTTGCACAGCACCTATGCCCTGTCCCTTTTTTGTGCTGCCAGAGGTCTTGCCGGGCTTCTTCCACCCTTGCCATCCTCTAGACTCAACATAGGACCTGTACCGTATGGACCCGGTGTGCGACCCCTTGTTGCTCAGCCGAAGCCTTATGGCTTGCAGGCACAAGCCCGAGTCATCGGCCCCGCAACTGGCCTCATGAGCCGTCCATTGTTTTGCCCAGCCCTGGTCTTTTACCTTGGCGCGCACCAAGACGTTTGGCGCGGCCTGCTCAATACGTTGCGCACCCTCCGCAGCGCTCTGCTCGGTGGCAAAGACGACCGACGTAGGCAGCATAACTGCCAACAACAAGCTCACAATCACGGCAGGCAGTATGAGCATGCAGCTTCTTCTCATGAGACACTTCTTTCTTGGTGTGAAGAAAAATCATAGAACTTTTTGCACCGTACCAAGACCACAAAACCCCATTTAAATAGCTACTCTATTGATTTGAGCGACTCAACCATGTTTACCTTGTCGAGCTTGTGCCGCATGAGCATGAGTATGAGGCCCGTAAAGGCCATGGTTATAACGAATGAGTATACATAGCTCGGGGGATGGATGGTGCGGCCAAACATTACGTAGTCCACCTCGGCCGTGGTAATAACAAAGGTGGCAAGAAACGTTCCAAGCACCATGCCCAAAAGATCTCCCAAGAGCGCCAGAAGCACGATTTCCCTATACACGTAGGCATGGACTTCGCCTCTGGTGAATCCCAACACCTTGAGACTGGCAATCTCGCGTATGCGCTCGCCAATGTTTATGTTGGTGAGGTTGTAAAGCACGATGAATGCCAAAAGTCCCGCGCTCACTATGAGCACGATCACCACAGAGTCAACAACCGAGAGCATGTTGCGATACTGCTCAATGGTCTCGTCGGAGAACACCACGGTAGTAACATCGTCGTGGTCATGCAAGTCGCTTGCAAGCTTTGAGCGAACGCCTTCGTCTGGCGTGGTGCTGGCATACAGCGTCGAGAACACCGGCTTTGCGTCGTCTACGCCGCGCCATGCCTCCCTGCCCACGTACACGAGGTTGCCCACGTAGTTCTCGGCTATGCCTGTTACCGTTACCGGACGGCCCTCACCCACAACGTTGCCGATCGTGTCCTGCTCGTACAGAAGGATGTCTTGCCCCACCTCTATGCCGTACTTCATCGCGAGCTTCTCGGTTACCACGGCCGACTGGTCGTCAAACTGGATCTCTTGGCCCGAGATTCGGTTGCGAAGGTCCACCGCGTTGCCAAAGTCATCCGATGACTGGGGTATGACGACCTGCACGTGTATGGTCTCGTCGCTAGTGCGCGATCCGGCGTGCATGTTCTCCAGTCGCACGCGCGTGATATTGGTCACCTCGCCCGTATTTTGCAGATAGTCGACCACTTGGTCAACGTCGTGCGTTGTCGCTTCGGACTTAAGGCCCACAGTGGTGTCGTAGTGGATGATGGGCCCGTATTGCTTGTCTATGATGTCCCAAATGGCGTCGTGCAGGCCAAAGCCAACCAGCAAGAGCGCTGTGCAGCCCGAGATGCCTATGACCGTCATGGTGAGCCTGCGCTTGTACCTAAAGAGGTTGCGGCAGGTGACCTTTCTGGAGAACGAGAGGTGCCGCCACAGGGGCCCTATGCGCTCAAGCAGAATGCGCTTTCCCGCCGCCGGTGCCCGAGGAAGCATGAGCGTGGCGGGCGTCTCGCGCAGGCTGGCAACCACGGCTGCATAGGTGGCAAACAGGGTAACGCCCACTCCCAGACCGCCGGAGACAAGGGCGATGCCCACGTCGATGGGCAACGGCAACGGATGCAGTGGAACGGCGTACACGATGGCATACGAGGAGGTGACTATGTAGGGCAGGACCTGCGACAGAACGAGCACGCCTATGGTGGCGCCGACAGTGCTCGCGATTCCGGCATACACCAGGTACTTGCTGGCAATGTGCAGGGTGGAGTATCCCAGCGCCTTAAAGGTGCCGATCTGTATGCGATCGTCGTCCACCATGCGAGTCATGGTGGTAAGGGCCACGAGCGCGGCTACGAGAAAGAACATAAAGGGGAACACGTCTGCGATGGAGTCTATGCGGTGGCTGTCGGCGTCGTAGGTCAGGGCACCCTCGTTCTGGGTCCTGTCCAGGATGTAGATGTCTGGGGCCTCTAGGTCGTCGATCTCTTGCTGCGCATCCCTTAGCTCTTGCTCGCCCTCCGCGAGCTTCTCCTCCGCCTCGGTCTTTCCCTCTTTGTATTCCGCAAGGCCATCCTCGTACTCCTCGCGACCCTTTGCCAGGTCCGCCTCGGCATCCGCAAGCTCCTTTTGCGCATCGTTGAGCTTGGTGCGGGCATCTGCTATTTGGCGCTCCGCCTCGCTGCGTTGCTGGTTGAGCGTCTTTTGCCCCTCGGCGTGCTGCTGCTTGCCCTCGTTGAGCTTGCGTTGTCCGTCCGCAAGCTCGCAGGCGCTCTTGTCGAGTGTCTTCTTTGCCTCCTCGAGCTTGGATATGCCTGCCAGGCCCTCTTCTATTTGCGAGATGCCCTTGTCTGCTTGCTGAATCTGCGCATCTATGGCGCTTATGGCACTCTGCGCGTCGTTTGCCGTTATGCCTTGTGAGGCAAGGCCGCTGAGCAGCTGGGATTGGGATGAGTCAAGCTCCTGTTTTGCACGCTTGAGGCTGTCCTCCGCCCTGGCAAGCTCGCCATCGGTCGCTTGCAGCTCGCCAACCGCCTCAAGGGTCTGCTGGAGCGGGTCAATCTGCTCCTTGGGCATGCCGACCGCCTTCATCTGGGCTATGAGCTGGGCAAGCGCCTCCGACGCCTCGTCAAGAGAGGAGACCTTCATTCCCTGGGCCTGCAAGCCGCCGAGCAGCTTGGCAACGCCCTCTTCCCAAGCCGCGCGCCCCTTTGCGACCTGAGGGCTCTGCCCCTCGACCTCCTGGTAGCCCAAGACGATACGCTTGGCTCCTTCGCGAGTCTGGGTAAGCGACTCGATGCCCCCGGCCGCCTTAGCGCGCTGGGATTCGAGCGCCTGGCGCGCGTCGGCAAGACTCTTTGCGCCAAGCTGCTTCAAGAGCTTGGCCTCTGCCGCCTCGTACTCTCTTTGCCCCTTCTCCAGCCGGGCCTTTCCCTGATCAAGCTGCTTTTGGCTGTTTTGCAGCTCCACCTTTGCGTCGTCGAGCTTCTTTTGCCCATCCTTTAGCTTCTGCTGCGCTTCCGCCTCGTTCTTGGCAAGCTCAGCCTTGCCAGACTCGTAGTCCTTGCGACCCTGAACGAGCTTGTCTTCGCCCTCCCGCAGCTCCTTGAGGCCCTTGTCCAGCTTTTTCTTTGCCTTGCGCAGCTTTTTGTACGCCTTGCTCCGCTCGGCCTCAAACTCCTCCTTGGCGTCGTCAAGCTCCTCCTGCGCATCGGCCCGAATGTCACCAAGCCTTGCCTGCGCCAGCTCGTCCACACGACCTTCTAGCTTGGACTCCACCTCGTCCACCGCCGACTCGTAGTCGTCCGACCCGCTCTGGTACGCATCGGCACCCGCCACGCGTACGTACAGGTCGGTAAACGGCATGTCATCCACAAAGGCCGCGGGGCTTACAAACGCGTACTGCTGGATCATGCCCGTTCCAAGCGTGGTGGAGCCAAAGCTGCCCGTGTAGGGGTAGTTGGACGAGCTTACGGTGCCGACCACCTTAAACCGCCTCTTTTGCAGCACGTCATCCAAGTCGGTCGCACCATACATGAGCTCAATTGTGTCGCCCACGCCCGTGTTTGCCACGTCCTTGTCAGCAGATATTACGCATTCGTCTGGTGCCTGTGGCCACCAGCCCTGCTGCAGAATCACGCGATTGAGGTAGCTGCTGTTGTTTGAGAGGATCGTGCTGGCGTTTACCTGCTCTCCCTCGCTCGCCGCTTCCACGTTGAGCGAGCTTATGCGCACGGCAAGCTGCTCGTGCCCAATTCTAGCCACCGCGTCGCAAGAGATGGCAGGCATTACGTCTTGCACGCCCTCGGTCTTTTGCACGCGCGTGGCGTCTGCCTCCGTAAACCCCAAAGACGACACGAGGCGAATGTCGTACAGGCTCGTCCCGCTATAGTACTTGTCCACGTTATCGCGCATGTTTGGTCCGCTCATCTGCAGACCCGCATAGAAACCGCATCCCAGTGCCACGATGCCCACAATGGCAAGGAAGCGGCCAAGCGACTCACGGATGCTACGCAGTACCGTCTTGGCAAAGGCTGACCCACCGCGAGCACGCGTACGCATGGCTACCACTCCACCGTGAGCGCGTCAGCCGGAGTCGCGTTGGTCTCTATGGATGCGGCACGACCCTCTCGCACGTGGATGACCCTATCGGCGATCTGTGTAAATGCCAGGTTATGCGTAACGATCGCCACCGTACGGCCAAACGACTTGCACGTGTCTTGCAAAAGCTTGAGGATCTGCTTGCCCGTGCGATAGTCGAGGGCCCCCGTGGGCTCGTCGCACAAAAGAAGCTTGGGGTTCTTTGCCAAGGCCCTGGCTATGGCGACCCGTTGCTGCTCGCCGCCCGAAAGCTGTGCGGGAAAGTTGTCCATGCGCTTGCTCAATCCCACCTGCGCCAGCACTTCCTCGGCAGGCAGCGGGTCTTGGCAAATCTGGCTGGCCAACTCGACGTTTTCCAGCGCCGTAAGGTTTTGCACCAAGTTGTAGAACTGAAAGACAAACCCAATGTCGTGCCTTCGGTACTGGGTGAGCTCCCGCTCGTCCAAGGCGCTCACCTCACGCCCGTCCAAGAAGATCGTGCCCGACGTGGCAGAGTCCATGCCCCCCAACATGTTGAGCACCGTCGTCTTGCCGGCACCCGACGGACCCACTATGACCACAAGCTCGCCTTGGTCGATCGTAAAGCTCATGCCGTCCACGGCACGAACCTCCACGTCGCCCATGCGATACGTCTTGCACACGTCCCTGAACTCAATGAAGGGCATATAACCTCACGCATTCACGTGGCACGCATTCCCGGGAACCTGTGCCACCTCTGGTAGGGGATGGTCAGACACGCATGGGATGGGCGGCACGCTCTCCCGGGGAGCATGCCGCCCATCATGCACTAGTATTCCACGCGCAAGGGCCTCTCGTGGCCAAGCCAGAGCAGGTCCCCCTGGTCCAGCGCGCAGGGATCGGGGTGCCCCAAGAGGTAGCGGGTCCCATCGGCCTTGGTGAGACGCGTGCCATGAACGGCATGGTTTACCACGCACCAGCGACCCCCCTCCACCACGATGCTGCATTGCATGGTTTCCGCATAGGGGAAGGCGTCGGCATCGAGCCTAAGGTTCACCTGGGCAGGAACGCTGTCACCAATACGAACGGCGCCAATGCAATCGCCCGAGTGAACCTCGAGGCGGAACGACCCGTCACCCACGAGATACATGCTTCCCGGGTTGCGTTCGTCCACAAACCGCACGGTAGAGGTGGGCTTTGGCATTGGGGCGGGTGCGGGCCTGGGGCTGATAGCAGGCCTAGGAGTGGGCTTGGGGTCGAACGCGATCTTGGGAACGGACGCGGGAGCGACCTTGGCCGCAGGCTTGGGGGCGGGAATGACGGGCCTTTCGTGAGACGACAAGTCCGACATCTCCAAGTCGATGTCATCCGGCACGACGTCCGGCTCATCAACTGGCCCTGCAAAATCTTCCACGGGTTCTTCCGTGGACTCCTCCACGGATTCCTCCGCATCCGCCTCGGCTACGTCCGCGACGACCTCGTCTGGCTCCTCTTGGGCCTCCGGCACTTCCTCCTGCACGTCCGCCACATGGGCTTCGTCCTTGGCAGGCTCGTCTTGTGGTTCTTCCGCCTCCACCATCTGGGGCATCTCTATTACGGGCATCTCCGCAATAGAGTCCTCCAGCGCCTGCACCTCGGCCGCCAGAAACTCCGGTACCTGCAAGGCGGGACCGTCTTGTAACTCAACGTCTAGCGGCTCCTCGTACTGAGGGTCCTCGTCGTCCACACGCTCCACCTTGGCATCCAAGACATCAATGGCGGGTGCCTCCACCAGGTCCTCTTCCGCAACGTACGCCACGTTCTGTACGTCGCCATCCTGGTCATCTGCACCAGTCGCGTCATCTGCCTCCAACGGCTCGTACTCCTGCGTGGTCTGAACATACGTGCGCGGCTGATGCCCTGAGGAAACGTCGCCTTCGGTGAGGTAGGTCTTTGCGCCTTGAGCGTACGACGGCCTATGGTCGATGCTCGAGCGCAATGAGTTGAGCTCCTCTGCGGACATGGGCTCCACAAACTGACAGATTACCTCCAGCTCGCCCATCTCGATGGTCTCGTCCTCAAACACCAGCACCTGCGGCTCGCCGGCCACCCAAAGGCCCTTCTCGACTATGCGCGCCTTTACATAGGTGGAGACGCCCGCCTCCTTTCGTGTGGTGTCGATGCCCCAATAGTCACCCCAGTCCTCGGGGCTTACCAGCACCTCAATGTAGTTGGGCGCCTCGTTATAGGTTGGCCACTTGCGCACACTCTTGCTTATGGCTCGCCATGCCTCGTAGTTGACCGTAAGGGGATCGAGCGAGCGATCAGCTCCCGGCAAAAACCTGCCGAACCAGCGCCGTATGCGATTCGTGGTGGGTGCGATTCCCAATTCCTGCTCGATATGCGTAGGCATAGATGCCCCATTCTCTTAATAGAAGCAAGGTTCGTTTGGACACGAATATAGCACCTTGTTTGGTTGCATCCCATGAAGATAAGGCCATCATACCCAAATCTTCGCGTGCCTGTTTGGGCGTCGCGTCCTTATGGCGCTATACTCTACTTGCAAAGGCATCATGGCCGCTAAGGAGGGCGAATGGATTACAGAATCGAGCACGACTCCATGGGTGAGGTGCGCGTACCGGCACATGCCCTATGGGGCGCGCAGACGCAGCGCAGTCATCAGAACTTTTGCATTGGCTCAGAGCGGATGCCACCCCAGATCATCGCCGCCTTTGCCATCCTAAAGAAGGCGGCGGCGCAGGCAAACTGCGAGCTGGGCCTTATGGACAAGGCGACCTGCAAGCTCATAGCACAGGTTTGCGACGAGATCTTGGACCACAAGCTTGACGACGCGTTCCCCCTTGTGGTGTGGCAAACGGGTTCGGGCACACAGTCAAACATGAACGTAAACGAGGTCATCGCAAATCGCGCAAACCAGCTGATCGCTGACGACGATCGCGTCAAGCGCCTGCACCCCAACGACACGGCAAACATGAGCCAGTCCTCAAACGACACCTTCCCCACCGCCCTGCACATTGCCGCCACGCTTGCCCTCACGGAGCAGCTGCTGCCCTCCGTTCGCACGCTGACCGCCACGTTTGAGCGACTCGAGCGAGAGAACGAGGGCGTGGTAAAGGCGGGACGGACACACCTGCAAGACGCGGTGCCCATTGCCTTTAGCCAAGAGATCAGCGGTTGGCGTGGCATGCTGGAGGCTAGCGCGCAGCAAATTGAGGCAACGCTGCCACAGCTCTCGCAGCTGGCGCTGGGCGGAACGGCCGTGGGGACGGGACTAAACGCGCCTGCGGGATTCGACGTTTGCGTTGCGAGCCACATCAGCAAGATTACGGGCCACACGTTTGTGACCGAGCAAAACAAGTTCCACGCGCTCAGCGCCAAGGACGCCATCTGCTTTGCGCATGGGGCAGTGCGCACGCTTGCGGCAAACATGATGAAGATCGCCAACGACGTGCGCTGGCTGGCATCGGGGCCACGCAACGGCCTGGGCGAGATATCGATTCCCGAGAACGAGCCTGGCAGCTCCATAATGCCCGGTAAGGTTAACCCCACCCAATGCGAGGCCGTTACCATGGTTGCCGTGCAGGTTATGGGCAACGACGCCACCATTTCCTTTGCCGCCAGCCAGGGCAACTTTGAGCTAAACGTGTTCATGCCGGTGATTGCCTACGACTTCCTGCAATCGGTGGGACTTCTTGCAGACGCGATCTTGTCGTTTAACGACCACTGCGCTGTGGGCATTGTGGCAAATCGCAATAAGATGGCGCAAAACCTCAACGAATCCCTTATGCTCGTTACATGCCTTAACCCCCACATTGGATACGAGAACGCCGCCAAGGTTGCGCACAAGGCATACGCGGAAGAGAAGAGCCTCAGGCAGGCATGCTTGGAGCTGGGATTTCTTTCTGGCGAAGAGTTTGACAAGGTCTTTAGGCCAGAAGAGATGGTATAGGTCTGAGCAAACAACGGAGGAGATGATCCCCAAGCATGGATACCACGCAAGACACGAGCGCGCGCAGCCTGGCGCTGCACGAGAAGCTCCATGGCAAGATCGAGGTCGTAAGTCGCGCCAAGGCCCAGACGGCAGACGACTTGGCCATTCTGTATACGCCAGGCGTGGCAGAGCCCTGCCGCGCGATCCAAGCCGACTACCAGAGGTCCTGGGAGCTCACGCGTCGAGGCAACCTTGTGGCCGTCATCACCGACGGAACCGCCGTCCTTGGCCTGGGCGACATTGGTCCCGCCGCCGGCATGCCCGTTATGGAGGGCAAGTGCCTGCTCTTTAAGGAGTTTGGCGACGTGGACGCCTTTCCGCTGTGCATCGACACGCACGACGTGGACGAGGCCGTACGCACCATCTACCTCATCTCAAAGAGCTTTGGCGGCATAAACCTAGAAGACATAGCCGCCCCGCGCTGCTTCGAGATCGAGCGGCGGCTCAAGGAGATTTGCGACATCCCCGTGTTCCACGACGACCAGCACGGCACGGCCATCGTCACGGCGGCCGGCCTCATGAACGCCGTAAAGTTCGTCGGCAAGCGGTTGGGCGAGCTCAAGATCGTGATGAGCGGAGCCGGCGCCGCGGGAATCGCCATTGGCACGCTGCTGCTGCACATGGGCTTTGGCGACGTGATCTGCTGCGACCGCCAAGGGGCTCTCTACCGCGGCCGCGACGGCATGAACGATGCCAAGGAGGCGTTTGCAAAGATCTCGAACAAGCACAACCAAAAGGGCTCGCTTGCCGACGTTATGGCAGGGGCGGACGTGTTTGTGGGCGTAAGCGGCCCGGGGCTCGTGAGCCGTCAGATGGTCGCGTCCATGGCAAAGGACCCCATCGTGTTTGCGCAGGCCAACCCCATCCCAGAAATCATGCCCGAAGAGGCAAAGGCCGCAGGTGCGGCAGTGGTCGCAACCGGCCGCTCCGACTTCCCCAACCAGATCAACAACGTGCTGGTGTTCCCCGGCATCTTTAAGGGAGCGCTCGCAAGCCGTGCGCCGCAGATCACCGAAGAGATGGAGATCGCCGCCGCACATGCCATCGCGTCCCTTGTGACTGACGACCAACTCGCCGCCGACTACGTAATCCCCTCGGCCCTGGACAAGACCGTGGCAGACGTGGTCGCCAA
>JAUMWL010000164.1 GCA_030529665.1 Coriobacteriales bacterium | reverse complement strand
ACAGCTGCTGCTCCCTTCTCGAATATACGCATCCTTGTCGTAGTAGACAGGTTGGACGAAGGCAACTATCTGATAACTACGTGATAACTAAGAGGCAACTAAATTGGCGGACACAGCTACTTTATGCGGGCAAAAGACCGCAGGTAGCGGGCTTGCGACCCACACCGACCCGATGTACCTGGCCCCGATTTGTGATTCTGCGGCAACTAAACGGAATTATGGACATGGCACAGGGGAATTGAGATCGTCATGCCAAACGAAAGCTCTATCGGTCCCTTTTGACCCCATGCATTCTGTACATTTTGACCCCATGCAAAATGCGGGTCCTCCTCCCCACGCAGCATATGCCCAGCTAGGAGCCTTGCAGAGAAAAGCGCCGCATTCTGACCCCATGCATTCTGTACATTTTGACCCCATGCAAAATGCGGGTCCTCCCCGCGCGTGTGCCGCGCGTGTGCCACGGGGACGGGGGTGGTGATGTGCCACGGGTGCCACGGGGACGGGGGTGGTGACACACATGCCTCGCGGCATCAAGAATCGGGCGGACGTGTGGGAAGTCCGCCCGATTCGTAAGGCACCTTATGTTACAGCCCCCGTGGCACACGCTCGAGACCCGCGCCGTTGGAGGCAATGAGCTTTTGGTAGTACCAAAAGCTGTCTTTGGGATGGCGCGCACATTCCTTCTCGTCGAAGTCTTCTCTGTCGACGTACACCAAACCGTAACGCTTGCCCATACCGTCCGAGCTCGAAAGGATGTCCACAAAGCTCCAGTAGGTGTAGCCGATGAGGTCAACGCCTTCGTCGATGGCCTGACTCATTGACGCCACGTGCTCTCGAATGTAGTCGATGCGCTTGGCGTCGTGCACGGTGCCGTCCGCCCCCAACTCCTCGCGTTGGCTCCAACCGTTCTCGCAAACCATGAGGGGCAGGTGAAAGCGTTCGTAGCACTCACGTAGGGCGATGCGCAAGGCTCGCGGATCATAGCTCCATCCCCACTCGGTATAGTCAAGGTAGGGGTTGCGCGCACGAAAGGCCGCACCAATGTTGAGCACGCCACCCTCTCCCTCAGCGGCCGCAGTATCAACAACCGTGCTGCAGTACCAGTTGACCGCCATAAAATTGGGGGCACCTGCTGCCAGAATCTCCTCGTCGCCTGGAAGCATCGTGGGCGTGATACCCGCCGCTTTCCACGCACGCAGCTCACCGAGCGAGATATGACCAGACGTGTAGCTACGCATGGGATCAAAAGCCATCATCTGCTGCAGGTCAAAGGCAGTATTTACGTCGTCGGGCGAACATGTCATGGCAAAGATGGTTGGATAGCTCACGTCCGGCCCAATGAGCGCGTCGGGCCACATCTGCTTGCAGCATGCGACGGCGCGGGCCGACGCGAGGTAAAGGTGGTAGTTTGCCTGTGCGCACTTTGCGGCACAATCCGGATCATCGGCCGTATACCCCAGCATCTCGGGGATGCGAACCATAACGTTCTGCTCGTTCACGGTAATCCAGTGCTTTACGCGGTCGCCGAATCGCTCGAAGCAAAGCCGCGCATACCGCTCGAAGGCGTCGATGGCACGTCGGTCTGCAAAAGCCCCATACTTCTCTACCAGTGCAAACGGGATGTCAAAGTGCAGAAGAGTTACCACCGGGGCGATACCCACATTGACCAGCGCGTCTATGAGTCGGTTGTAGAAGGCCACACCCTCCTCGTTCACCTCGCCATCGCCCGTGGGTATGACGCGGGCCCAGCTGATGGAGAAGCGATACGCCTTGGCGCCCAGCTCCTTTAGCAGGGCTACGTCCTCCTCCCAATGGTGGTAGCCGTCCACGGCCACGCTAGCATCCGCCTGATTGCTGGCATTCAAGCAGCATCGCTCGTCGGCAGTCGACCAGCCCTTGCCTCCCTCGGTCGCCGCTCCTTCATACTGAAACGCACTCGTTGCGGCGCCCCATAAGAATCCCTCGGTAAATGCCATGACTAGGCCCCTTCCTCCTACGCCATCAGCTCGGCAAAGTCGGCGAGCACGCCGGGGATGTCGATCTGCTGCGGGCACACAGCCGCACAGCTGCCGCAGCCAATGCAGGCGCTCGGCTGCTTGTCGGCCGGCAACGCGCCCAGGGCCATCGGTGCAATAAAGCCGCCGCCCGTAAACTTGTGCTCGTTGTAAAGCGAGATGAGGTGCGGGATGTCGAGCTCCATGGGGCAGTGGTTCGTGCAGTAGTGGCACGCCGTGCAGGGCACGCCCGTGGCCATGGTGTCACCTACGGCCAGGATGGCGTCCCACTCCTCCTGCGTGAGTGGCTTGTCCTCGTCCCACGTGGCAATGTTTGCCTGCAGCTGATCCATGTTGGACATGCCAGAGAGAACCATAGCAACCTCGGGCACCGTCTGCAAAAAGCGGAAGGCCCACGCGGGCACGCTCTCCTTAGGCCGCAGCGCCTTGAGCTGGGCCTCGTAGGGCTCGGGCAGCGTGGCGAGCTTGCCACCACGCAGCGGCTCCATCACCCACACGGGGATGCCGTACTCAGCGAGCAGGGCGACCTTCTCGGCATCCTTTTGGAAGTGCCAGTCAATATAGTTGAGCTGCAGCTGGCAGAACTCCATGTCCTTGCCGTATGCCTCAAGAAAGGCACGCAGCACAGGCAGTGCGCCGTGGCACGAGAAGCCCAGGTGCCGGATTCTGCCCGCCTTCTTTTGCGCGAGCAGGTAGGCCATGGTGCCAAAGCGGTCCTCGGCCAAATAGTCGTCTATGTTGGACTCGGTCACGTTGTGGCAGAGGTAGAAGTCGAAGTACTCGACACCGCACTTTTGCAGCTGCTTCTCAAAGATCTCCTCCACCTTGCCAAAGTTGCTGTTGGCATAGCCGGGAAACTTGGTAGCCAAATAGAAGCTCTCGCGCGGGTACTTGGCCAGCGCACGGCCAAGCACTTCCTCGGAGTGACCGCCGTGGTAGCCCCAGGCGGTATCGTAGTAGTTGATGCCATGCTCCATGGCATAGTCCACCAAGGCCATAGCCGCCGGCTCGTCGATGGCGTGATCGTCGCCGCCGATAACGGGCAGGCGCATGGCACCGAGGCCGAGGCCCGAAAGCTTGAGGTCTTGGAAATCGCGGTAGATCATGACACATCCCCTCTCTCTTTGCTGGCGTCCCTCCCGCCAGACATGCTCCTCCTACATTATGCATAATCAATCGCCCGGGCACCAATGCCCATTGTTTACAAAGTGATATACGCTCAGGGTATGTGTTCGCGGTTCTTGCACGGCATTTATCAGCTCCCCCGCTCCTGACACACGCCCCTTAGCCCAGGTCCTCGCCATTGCTTGCGATCACTTTCTTGTACCAAAAGAAGCTGTCCTTGCGGCTGCGGTCGAGCGTTCCCTTGCCCTCGTCGTCCATGTCCACGTAGATAAACCCGTAGCGCTTGGACACCTGACCGGTGCTCGCCGCGCAGAGGTCGATGGGACCCCACGTGGTGTAGCCAAAGATGTCCACGCCGTCCTCCTCGATGGCTGCCTTGAGGTTGGCGATGTGATCGCGCAGGTAGGCAATGCGGTAGGAGTCGTGCACGCGCTCCACTCCGTCCTCAACCACGAGCTCGTCCTTGGCGCCAAGGCCGTTTTCCACGTCGAACAGGGGCACGTGATAGAGGTCGTTGAGCATGTTGAGGAAGTAGCGGTAGCCCACCGGGTCAACCTGCCAACCCCACTCGCTCTTCTTGAGGTAGGGGTTCTCCACACCCGTGAACACGTTGCCCTGCACGGCCACGCCCTCGCCCTCGTGCGTGGTAAAGGCGCTGGAGGTGTAGTAGCTGAAGGCCAGGAAGTCGGACTTGCCCTCCATGAGGTCGGCAGCGTCCTCCTAGCTCGCGCCGCCGGCAACGCCGTGCGGAAAGATGCGCGCCCAGCTAATGAGGACCCACATGGAACTTCGGACGCTTCGCTACTTTTTGGCCGTTGCCTACGAGGGCAACATTACCCATGTGGCAGAGAGCCTCTACATCTCCCAACCGTCGCTCACGCGGCAAATCCAGATGCTGGAGGAGGAGCTGGGCTGCAAGCTCTTCGTGCGCAAGCGGCACAGCGTCGAGCTCACACCCGAGGGCCTCGAGCTGCGAAGCCGCGCCATCGAGGCACTGCAAATCATCGAAAACATCGAGCAGGACTTTGCCGCCCGCGATGACAAGGCGATTGCCGGCAGCGTGTTTGTCGCCGCCGCCGAGACGGCAGGGATGCGCACCGTCGCGTGTGTCGCCGCAAAGCAGCGCACCAAATACCCTGGCATCGTCTTTGAGCTTACCACCGGAGACGCCTTCTCCGTGGCAGACCGATTGGATAAGGGGCTGGCCGACGTCGCGGTGTTTTGCGAGCCAGCCAACGTCGCAAAGTACCATTGCCGGCGACTGCCCGAGATGGACACCTGGGGCGTGCTCATGCGCGCTGACGACCCGCTCGCGCAGAAGGAGGCTGTCGTCTCGTCGGACTTCGTCCACCGTCCCTGCTACATCAGCGCCCAACAAAGGAGCACCTCACACGAGACCAATCCCTTCCGCACGTGGATGGGCAGACGGCGCGGACAGTTCAAAACGGCAGGAACCCTCGACCTGGTGCGCAATGCCGCGACCATGGTCGCAGCATCAGGCGAGCTGTCGCTCACCTTCGAGAGCATCGCTGGCTACACGGGAGACGACCTGGTCTTTCGCCCGCTCTCCCCCACACTGCAGACCGGCTCGTTCGCGGCGTGGAAGCGTGGGCGCACCTTCTCGGACGCCGCACGGCTCTTCATCGACACGCTCAAGGAGGAGCTGGAAGCTCGCGAAGGTCCGCCAAGGCCGCATCCGACACCATGACAACTCGATAACCAACAAAACTGGAGGGCTCGTTCCGCAAAGCACCAGTTGCGCTACAGAAATCCCGTCAGATTTGTTGGAAGCATAAAATATGTTTCCAACAAATCTGACGCGTAGCACGAGCGCCATCTGGGGTTTTGCGCTGTGGCAGCCACGGTTTTGTTGGTTGTGCCGGGGGTCAGTGGCTCCGTTTTCTGGACTCGTCGGCTTGGCGACCCATCCCCGTGACACACCACTAGAAGTCCTTGGCCACGTTGCCGCTGCCGAGGGTCGCGTCCGCAGCACCTAGCGGCAGCCAGTCGATGACCTTCTTAATCTGGCTGTCCCAAAAGTCCCAATCGTGGCCGCGCGGCTCCTCGTCCCAATCCAGGTCGAAGCCCGCCTCGAGCACCATGTTGCGGAACTTGAGATTCGCGGCTAACAAGGAATCCTCGGTACCGCATGACATCCAGAACGTGGGCGCCTCTACCTCACCCGCCGCCACACGCTGCTTGAGCTGCTCAAACACCACGTAGTGACTCTTCTCTGAGAAAAGGGGCCAAACCCCTTTTCTCACAACTGGTTGCTCACGCCCCCAGCGTAGTGGCGCGCTCGACGACCTCGTGCGGCACGACGACGTGCGTCTGCGCGGGCTTCTTTCCGGCAAGAAGGGCGAGTAGGGCCTCCGCGCCCTTCTTGGCCAGCTGTCCCGTGTTGCGCCGCACCATGGAGATGGCCGGGCTCGAGATGCGCGAGTAGATGGAGTCGTCCATGCCGATTACGCGCACGTCCGCGCCAACGGCAATCCCTTGCTCCTTGAGCGCGTTGACCACGCCGAGCGCCACGCGGTCGCCCAGCGCGACCACGCCGTCGAACCCGTAGCCCGCGTCAAGGCACTCCCCCACCAGCTGCGCCGCCTCCACGAGGCTCGTCTGCCGGTGCGGCCCCTCCAGCACGAGGTTCTTGTCCAGGCGGACGCCGTGCTCCAAAAGGTAGCGATAATACCCCGCCGCCTGGTCGTGCTCCTCCGTACGGTAGAGCGAGGCCGAGACGCTCGCCAGGGCGACCTTCTCGCAACCATGGGCAAAGAGCGTGACGGTCATGTCGTAGCTCAGCTGTGGTATGTCGTTTCCCACGTAGACTTTTTTGGGAAGTGAAGTTTCGGAGAAACAATTCACCGAAAGGCAAATCTCCTAGTTATGGTATTATGGGCTTCCGCGAAAAAGGGAGGCGCATGTTCATAGGGAGAGAGAGGGAGCTCGCAACGCTCGAGCGCCTGTACCGCAGGC
>JAUMWL010000042.1:15285-20213 GCA_030529665.1 Coriobacteriales bacterium | reverse complement strand
ATCCCCACCTGCGTCGTTGGCTCCGCCATCGCCGGTGCCATGTCCGCCGCCTTTGGCTGCACCAGCCCCGCTCCTCACGGTGGCGCCTGGGTGCTCCCCGTTATCGGCAACCCCGTCATGTGGCTCGTCGCCATCATCGCCGGTTCCGTCGTGGGCGCCGTAATCCTCTCCTTCTGGAAGAAGCCCGTGGAGGAGTAACCTCTCAGCTTCTTTTGGAATCCCTTCCCTTGTGCCCGGAGACGCTCGTCGCCTCCGGGCCTTTTTTGCGGGGCAAGCATTGGGGATACTCCCCTTTGCTTGCCCCGAAGCTCGGCGTTACAGCAGCTCGTCGAGCGTGCGGCCATACGAGGGCAAGAACTCGACCATAAAGTCCGCGACCTCAGGAAGCTCGGATGCCATCTGGTCCAACGACTCACGCGTGCTTTGCGCCGCCGTAACAAACTCCGCATTGCCCGCATGCGCCTCGTCCACGCATTTAATAAGCGCGCTGATCTTGTCGGCCGCCTTTACCAGCTTGCATTCGTAGCTCCCCTGTCCCACAAACACCTCCTCATACGCCGGTCGCAAATCGTCAGGCAAAGAATTGAGGAGCCGCTCCTCCGCAGCCGCCTCTACCTTTGCGTATGCCGCACGAATTTGAGGGTTAAAGTACTTTACGGGCGTGGGCATGTCGCCGGTTATGATCTCTGACGCATCGTGATACATCCCCACCAGCGCCGCGCGCTCCGCGTTGAGGTTGCGCCCATAGCGTACGTTGCCCAGCACGCACAACGCATGGGCAATCATGGCCACCTCCAGAGAGTGCTCGGCAAGGTTCTCAGGCGTGGAGCTTCTCATAAGTGCCCACCGCTCAATATACTTGAGTCGTGACAAGAGCGCGAAAAAGTGATATTCGTGAGCCATTTTTCCTCCGTTGTTGCGCCTTTTACGTTTGTCCCTATTCTACGATGGACGCAAGACAACAATAGCGCGTACCAAGGCGCGGAAAGCGCAGCGATTGAAGTAAGCGGTGCTGTCTTTGCGAGCTGTGTGGGCCACGGGCCGGAAGGTGTGCTGTGATTAAGACCAGTGTGGGTCGGCAATCCACACAGCTCGCAATCACAGCACAATTTTGGCGAATGGACCCTCACTGGTCGAAAAAACAGCACACGGGGAACGGTACAATCCACACAGCTCGCAATCACAGCACACCCGAGGCGACCCGAGCCACACAGCTCGCAATCACAGCACGCCCGAGGCGACCCGAGCCACACAGCTCGCGCCTGCGCGGCTCGTATCCCCCATCCGCCGAACATATGGAACGGCCACCAATCACCCAGACGGCATGAGCGCGATTGCCCATACAATGGACCATCTAATCGACCAATCGCACGCAAGGAGGCCCTTATGTCCCCCGAAGCCGTCCGTAAAGTTAATATCATTGGTCATCGCAACCCCGACACCGACAGCATCTGCTCGGCGATTTCTTACGCATATCTCAAAAACCAGATTGACCAGAGCAAGACGGAGTACGAGCCGCGCCGCGCGGGTTCCGTAAACCGCGAAACCGCATTTGTGCTCAAGCACTTTGGCTTTAAGGAGCCGCGCCTCATTACCAGCGTGGCACCACAGATCAAAGACATAGAGATCACCCGGCTGCGAGGCATCCATCGCGAGACGAGCCTGCTCGAAGCGTGGGACCTTATGCGCGACATGAATACCGGCACCCTGTGCATCACCGACCAAGACGGGGACTTGCAAGGCCTTATTTCCGTGCGCGACATTGCCAACGCAAACATGGACATCCTTGATGCCAGGGCTCTCTCGGACGCAAGGACGAGCTACCAAAACATCGTGGACACCCTAAAGGGCACCATGATCGTAGGCGACCCCAACGGCGTCCTGACCAAAGGCGACATTCACATTGGCTCGTCTCCCGACATGATGGAGGGCGCCATAAGGCCTGGCGACATCGTCCTGGTGACCGACCGTTACGACACCCAGCATTTTGCGATCGACGCAGGGGCCAGCTGCCTTATTGTTTGCTGCGGTGCCCAACCGCTTGCGTCTGTGCGCAACAAGGCCGCCGGTCTAGGCATTGCCATCATTACCACCAACTACACGAGCTTTGAGGCGGCGCGCCTCATTACCATGGCCGTCCCCGTTCGCGCCAAGATGCTCAACGAAGACAAGATCGAGATGTTCTCGGTAAACACGTCGGTGGACGAGGCCCAAAAGGTAATGGCGTCCACCATGCACAGGTTTTTTCCCGTGCTTGACGAAGACGGCCACTACATTGGCGTGGTTAGCTCGCCAAACATGCTCAACGTCGACAAGAAGCACGTAATTTTGGTGGACCATGCAGAGGTCTCCCAAACGGTGGACGGCATGGACGAAGCCGAGATCATGGAGATCATCGACCACCACCGCGTGGGCACCGTGGAGACGCCTGGCCCCATCTACTATCGCTGCGAGCCCGTTGGCTGCACCTGCACCATCATCTATGAGATGTTCCAAGAGTACGAGATTGAGGTGCCGCCCAACATTGCGGGACTCATGATGAGCGCCATTCTTTCTGACACGCTATGCTTCCGCTCGCCCACGTGCACCCAAGCAGACATCCATGTGGGCAACGAGCTTGCACGGATCTGCAACGAGGACCCAGAGGCATACAGCGACGCCATGTTTGACGCGGGCGCTGACCTAGTGGGTCGCACGGCCGAAGAGGTGTTTAGCTCCGACTTTAAGGCGTTCAGCCGAGGCAATGTGAGCTTTGGCGTGGGCCAAGGCACGTTTATGACGGCCAAGAGCCGCAAGGCCGCGCAGGAGCTGATCGCTCCCTACTTTGAGACGGCAGCCGCGCTCAACAACCTGCCCCTTATCTTCTACATGTTTACCGACATCCGCAGCCAGACGACCGAGATGTTCTACTACGGGCCCAATGCTGAGGGACTTATCCGGCGTGCCTTTAACGTTAGGCCTCACAACGGCAAGGCCATTCTGCCCGGTGTAGTAAGTCGCAAAAAACAGGTAATACCTGCCCTTATGGCGGCCATCCAGCGCTATCAGGATGAGATGGGCTAACGCGCGTCAAGTTAATAAGTGGCACACCGTTTCCGGGAAACAGTGTGCCACCGCCACGCTCCAAATGGGCGTTAGCCCCAGACCAGCGCCTCCAGCGGACGCAGTTCGCCAGCAACGGCATCGCCTTCCGAGCCCGCCAAGAGCGTTAGGCCCTCAACCAGCGACGCGTCATACGTTACACGCTCGTTGGAGAAGTTGGCCAACGTTACGACGCGGGCGTCGCCAAGCGTGCGCTCGAATGCCAGAATGTTATTGTCGTCAGACAGCAGTTCGTGCCAGTCTCCTGCCAAGAACACGTCGTTGCCCAAACGCAGGTTGACCAGCGTGCGATACCAAGCCAGGACCGAGCACTCGTCTGCCTCCAGAGCGGCAACGTTGTGGGTCGCGTAGTCGTCGTGAACGGGAAGCCATGGCTTGGCCGACGAGAAGCCCGCGTTGTCGGTTGCATCCCACTGCATGGGCGTGCGCGCATTGTCGCGACTAAAGCGGACGCAGGCGGCCAGCGCCTCGTCATCCGACAGGCCCTCGGTCTTGGCAAAGTCGTACTGCGCACGGGTCTGCACGTCATCAAACTCGTCGATGCTCTTCCACGTGGCGTTGCCATATCCAAGCTCTTCTCCCTGATAGAGGAACGGCGTGCCGCGCGTGGTGAGCAATACGGTACCGAGCACCTTTGCCTTGCTGGCAAGAGGACCATCGCAACGGAAGAAGTTTACCGTGGAGCGCGGCTGGTCGTGGTTCTCAAAGAACACCGGATACCAGCCGTTTGTCCTCGTCGCCTCCTGGCTCGCCGCAAGGGCACGCTTGAGGTCCGTGAGCTCCCAAGTAACGGGTCGGCACCAGATCTCCGCGTCGCCCATGGGCACATGGGTGTGAGAGAACTCAAACAGCATGTCAAAGACGCCGTCCTCGCCCACCCACTGGCTCAGCTCGTCGGCAGCCACGCCGTTGGCCTCTCCCACCATAAAGATGTCGCGTCCGTCGCGCACGGCCGCCTTGAACTCGTGCAAGAAGTCCAAGATGCCTGGCTGGTTGGCCGTGGCGGCATGAACCGGATACAGCCCGTCCTCGCCATCGGCCGGACCGTCCTCAAAGGTGGGCGGCTTCTTTATGTAGGTGATGGCGTCTATGCGGAACCCGCCCACGCCCTTTTCTGCCCAGTAGTTGGCAATGTCAAACAGCGCCTGGCGCACCTGGGGGTTCTCCCAGTTGAGGTCGGGCTGCTGCTTTGCAAACGTGTGCAAGTAGTACTGCCCCCGCTCCTCGCACCACTCCCAGGCGCTGCCACCAAAGATCGAGCGCCAGTTGGTGGGAGCGCTTCCGTCGGGCTTGGCGTCACGCCAAATGTACCAGTCTGCCTTGGGGTTGTCCTTAGACGCGCGAGACTCAACAAACCACGCGCACTCCTCCGACGTGTGGTTAAACACCAGGTCCATTACCACACGAATGCCGTGCTCGCGACCGCGCGCAATAAGCTCGTTCATGTTGTCCATGGAGCCAAACGAAGGGTCGATGTTGTAGTAGTCCTGCACATCGTAGCCGTTGTCCACCATGGGGCTCTTGTAGCACGGCGTGATCCACATTGCCCCAACGCCCAGTTTTTGCAGGTAGTCGAGCTTGGCGGTGATTCCTGCAAGCGTACCGGTTCCCTGGCCGACTGTATCCAAGAAGCTCTTTGGGTACACCTCGTACGCTATGGTCTTTTGCCACCAGGCGAGGTCGCTTGTGTTTGCCATACCCTTATCCTTTCTGTCCTGTATGCCAAATCGGCATGCCCCAACTCTGTGATGCTTGCAATAATACCCCTTGCAGTGCAATAACGACGGATAAAGGCCGCGCGCGTATTACCGGAAAGGCTTAGATGA
>JAUMWL010000042.1:0-15185 GCA_030529665.1 Coriobacteriales bacterium | reverse complement strand
AGTGCAATAACGACGGATAAAGGCCGCGCGCGTATTACCGGAAAGGCTTAGATGAACGACCTCACCATCCCCTACCTCGTACACCAGCCCATTTGCAACTTATGTGGAATGATGTGCTGCATCGCTATGCTCAACTTTTTGCTTTCACTCCCCGGCTTTTTGGAGTTCTTTGTCAGTCACAGCTGGACCGAGTTCTTTAAGGTGGGAATCGTTGCCGCATCGTTTATCGCCTATGGACACACACGCGACCAGCACCGCAAACGCATCATTGAGCCCATGGACGAGGCAACCGAGAACCCCGACAACTACTTGCCAACGCGCGTACATGTGTGGGCGAACGCGGTGCACTTGGTGTGGACAGTCTCGCTTTTGATGATTCTTGCACTGGGCTTCGTTGCATGCGGCATAGCCATGTGGCGCACCATGGGCATGCCACTGCTCGTGCTGTGGCCATTTGCGCAGGGAATGCTGTTCTTCTGGTATGCAAGCGCATCGAAGCCTGCCAAACGCATCCACGCAACGGCCGTGGGCCTCTTGTTTCCCGGCGTTGCCTGCACATCCGCAGGCTTTGCGGCGCTCGCACTCCTCCTTTGACGTAGCCATGCACTCTCTTACGCCAACCGTCAAGAGGCTATAGCTACGCTCGCTCGATACGACACGAATGGCGTTTGAATGAACTGTCGTTCGGTCTGGCGTCTTTGTTGTAAGACACCCCCACAAGCAAAGTATTGCCAGCGTAGTGTGCAAGTCTGCTGGGATACTTGCGCGCCCGAATCTGATCTAAGGCGGTCTGCACCTCACGTTCGTACTTTAGCTCAACAACAAGGGCCGGCACCTCTGGATGCCTGGGAGCGGGAAGGTAGCACACGTCCACATACCCCTTCCCCGAATCCAACTCCAAAATGGACGTGTAGTAAAGCTGTGCTGCATAGTAGGCAAGCTGCACGGCGTATGAGAGTGCCGCCTCGCTGTTGTAGGTAGTGTTGCCAGTTCGGTCGTGTGCAGCCTCAAGCAACGTGGCCACCTTGTCCTCGTCCATATCCCACGTTGCCCGCACCAATTCCTTGGAAGCCTCGAGCTCGCGAAACGCTGGCCCCCATTCAGGTGTACCCGTAGATTCCCGGAATACCTCCATTACCTCGCGGTTCGGGATAAATACCTCCCCTTGGTCGGAATCCCATCCCAGGTACCCTAAGTGGATAAGAAGCGCGAGCACGTCATCCCTAGAATGAAACGTTGCCATGTCGTTTTGGTATGTGCCCAGGCTCGCCTTGGCGCGCCCGCCATCCATCAGCAACGATACGGTTTGCTTTAGTCCGCCAAAGTCAAGGTTGATGTACTCCTCCAGCGCCTTGTACGTTTCGGTATGGTTCCAGTAGTTTGCAATAACGCCGCTTCGCAGAGCTTTCACCACCGAGAGAGGACTGTAGAGCGCATAACGTGGAGCCTCCAGCATAGGCTTCCCCTCGGTTCCAGGCCGCGGCGGAACCGAGCCTTTTACTTCGTAGCCGTCATACCAGCTCCGCATGTCGCCAAAGTCCCTGCCCCATGCAGCGCACAGCTCACGCACCTCTTCTTCCGTAAAGCCTGTATAAGGCGCAAGCTGCAAGGGCGCTACCATGGAGTACTCGTCAAACATGTTGAGGGCAGAGTGCATACCGTATTTTTTTATGGGAAGGATGCCCGTGATATACGCCAGCGCAACATACTCCTTGTCCTTGAGCCAGTCCCGCAAGAATTCCAAATATGCCCGCTGTCCGGCCTCGTCATCCCTCCGCTCGCGTATGGGGGCGTCCCACTCGTCGATTACGATTACAAAAGGAACGCCCGTGTGGGCAAACACCCTCGACATCACGTTGCGCAAGTCGAGTCGCCGTCCATAGCGTACCTCGGGATAAGCCTCCATCAGCTCGTCCGTCACGTCCTCCACGAGGTAGGCAATGGCCTGATCGATGCTTTCCCCACTTGTAAGGAAGTCGGTCATCGTCACGCGGACAACATCAAATGCCCCGAGGTAGGCATCCCAAGAGCATGCGTTCTTATCATTCGCGTTCCGCGATGCAACCTTGAGCTGTTGGAACAGATTGCGAGCCTGCGACTCGCGACCATAGTAGGCACACAGCATGTCGGCCGCCATCGTCTTGCCGAACCTACGAGGACGCGACACGCTCAGGCACTTCTGATTCGTCCTTACCACCGAGTTGAGGTAGAGGAGCATCTCGGACTTGTCGACGAACACGTCCGAATTTACCGCTTCCTGGAACCTTCCACTTCCGGGGTTCAAATACATGCCCATCGTACCCTCCTCATACCTCTCCGCTCAATAATACTATGCGTGTCAAGCGGACGTGAATGGCGCGAATTATGCTCCACCGCGGACGGCAAAGTCTTGTTTGAGGAGATTGTCTAATTATGCCGCCTTCGCATAGTCAATCACAACGAGTTCCTGCACGAGCTCCTTTACCTGTGCCGTAAGCTCCTCGAGGCGCCGGACAACATCTCCCCTACAGAGATAAACTACGCTATCGCTGATGCTTGCGGCAATATGGATAATTCGGCCGCATGATTGTCCGAGTATCAAGCAGTTTGAGAATGGGTGGCCATCCTCCATTTCCATCATCTTGTGTTCATTCTATCCAAGCAGCACAAGCGCAGAGAGGTCCCGATGAGTTTTGTTGTAATGCTCGCGAACGTATGTGTACCCATTCGTGAATCCGCATACCTACTCTTCCTCCACATCGCTCGCAGCTATTCGTCCCAAGCGAACGGCAAAGCCCCAGTGCTTGCGCTTCTAGCAAAAGAATCTTCAGCATTCGCGGTTCGGAAAGAACACCATGCCTCGATCGGAATCCCATCCCCAGGCATCCCAAGTGGATGAGAAGCGCAAGCACGTCACCGCGGCAAGTAGCGTGCTGTCTTTTTGAGCAGTGCGGGCCGCACGGCAGCGGGCGTGCTGTGATGGCGAGCAGTGCGGGTAAGGAACCCGGAAGCGTGCTGTGATTGCGAGCAGTGTGGGTCGCACGACGGTGGGCGTGCTGTCTTTGCGAGCTGTGTGGGTGGAACCCGGCAAAATGTGCTGTCTTTTGGAGCAGTGTGGATGGATGAGCCACACTGCTCGCAATCACAGCACACCGTCGGGCGTCTCAGCCACACTGCTCGCGTTTACAGCACGCAACTGGGCCGGCCACCCACACTGCTCGCGTTTACAGCACGCTTCCGCACGCACTAGGGTCCCTAGAGCTTCTCACCCATACTTTGTGCATGCGCACCACCTGCGCGAACGTCAGTGACGTCTCATGTGCACGAAAATTTGATACCATCTGCATAAGCCCACAGACACGTAGAGAGGATTGCAACATGAACGAAACGCGAACGAAACGCACGGCGCCATGGCGCACATGGACCGCGGGGTTCACCTCGGTGGCCCTTGTTCTTACCCTCTTCCCGTTCTCCGCAGCGCTCGCAGAGGACGGCACGCCCAACCTGGACGAAGGTGCGTACGACGCGCCGGTTTTGGAGATGCCCGCAGGCGCCGAGGAGCCGACGGCAGATACGCTTGACGAGTTGGACGATTCGCTGCCTGCAGAGTCAGCGGCGGGCACGAACGATGAGGCAAGCAACGAGTCAAGCGATGATGTGGCTGTGGACTTGGATGTGACAGACACCGACGACGCCCTCGAGCTCGAAGGCGAGCAAGACCCCGCCAACGAAGACGACCTCGTTGTGATGGTCCAAGACGACGGTCTGGAGCTAGTTGACGACGCAGACGCGGATGACCTCGCCATTGAGGTGCAGGCGTCCCCAACGGTGCTGCACCAGGGCTACTGCGGCAACACCGAGAACGGCGCCAGCGGCAAGAACATCTCGTGGAAGCTCTACTCCGATGGCAAGCTTGCGCTTGCGGGCACGGGTTCGACCGACTTCTACAGCCACGAGGAGTTTTGGTTTGGCAGCCCCATCTGGCCCGGATGGCACGACTACGCAAACCAGATCACCAGCGTATCCATTGGCGAAGGCATTACCGAACTCAGCGGCGGCGTGCTGGCCAACCTGCCCAAGATCACCTCGGTAAAGCTACCTTCCACCATGAAGAAGCTCAACCAGTGCGTGTTCTTTAACTGCCCCAACCTTACGTCAGTAACGCTCAACGACGGCCTCACCTCCATTGGCGTCGACGTCTTTGAGGGCAGCGGCGTAACCCAGCTCACTGTTCCCGCCAGCCTGAGCTATATGGACTACTCAAACTTTGACGAGATCACCTTGGACAACCTCACCATAAAGGGACCCAACGCCAAGCTCTCCATAAAGGACGGCGTCCTGTTTGGCGACAGCAGCAAGACCCTGCTGTTTTACTCTCGCGACAAGCAAGGTGCCTACGCGGTCCCGTCGGGCGTAACCAAGATTGCCAACTGCGCCTTTGAGGCCTGTGGGGGACTCAGCTCAATCACGCTGCCCAACAGCCTCACCACCATTGGCGAAGGCGCGTTTTGGATGTCCGGCATCTCTGCTCCCATAACCATTCCCAACAGCGTAAAGACCATAGGACGACAGGCATTTGGCGGCCTAAACAACACCATTAGCAAGGTACACGTGGGATCCGGCGTCACCGAACCCTCGTGGTACATGTTTAGCTACAGTTCCGGCATCCAGAGCATCGAGCTCGCCGAGGGACCCACGCACCTAGGAGAAGGCGCTCTTTCGGGCTGCACGTCACTCAAAAGCGTGTACTTCCCCAACAGCTACACAACCATCGAAGAAAACATGTGCAATGGCTGCACGTCTCTTACCTCCGTGCGCATCGGACCCAAGGTAAAGTCCATAGGCAAGGCGGCGTTTGCCGAATGCACGTCGCTGGCCAGCGTCTCCATCCCCAATGGTGTTACCTCCATTGGAGAGGGCGCGTTCTACAACACCAAGCTTACCAGCGTAACCCTTCCCAGCTCCGTTACCTCCATTGGCGCAAATGCCTTCCCCGCCAGCTGCAAGGTAAAAACCGCCTCCGCGCTAATTCCCATGGACGACGGTGCATACGTAAAGCCCAGCTTGGCCACCGCGCTGCGTTACAGCGTTACCTACAAGCAGACCTCGGCTCGCTCCATGCTCAGCATGATCAACTCGTTCCGCACAGGCAGCGAAGCCTGGTGGTACACGGGAGAAGTGGGGAGCTCCAAGCACAAAGCCAGCGGCCTCAAGCAGCTTGCGTATGACTACGACCTCGAGAAGACCGCCATGGTACGAGCGCGCGAGATAGCCTTGCTCTTCTCGCATACCAGGCCAGACGGACGCAGCTGCTTTACTGCCTTCTCTGACGCGTACAGCTCTTCCGGAGAGAACATAGCCATTGGCCCCGCCACCGCCAAAGAGGTCATGGAGATGTGGAAGGAGACCAACTACGGGTACTCCGGACAAGGGCATCGTCGCAACATGCTGAACTCCGGCTTCAACGCCGTGGGCATTGGTCATGCGGTGGTCAACGGCGTACACTGCTGGGTGCAGGACTTTGGATATGCAGACACTCCAAACACAAAGAAGACCACTGCCGTCGACAAGAAGCAGACTGTTGGCACGACCATCTACAACAGCTCCATCTCGTCCGTATCCAGCGTAAAGGCTAGCAAAAGCTGGCTTTTGATAAAAAAGAAGGGTGGAACGGCAACACTGCCCACAGTTACCGGAAAGGACGTAAGGCTAACCAACAACGGAGATTCCACTTGGGGGTCGTTCTCGTGCAAGGCCGCAGTTAAGTGGACGTCCAACAAAACCTCCGTGGTAACGGTGTCCGGCAGCAAAGCCAAGGCCGTTGCCAAGTACGGAGAGGCCACGCTCAAGGCGAGCGCCTTTGGCAAGACCGTAAAGGTTAAGGTGTACGTAGGCGTAAAGGGCAGCGTGTCCAAGCTCAAGGTAAAGGTGAGCAACAAGAAGTACACAGGCAAGGCCATTAAGCCCAAGCCCACGCTTAAGCTGGGCGGCAAGAAGCTCAAGCTTGGCACCGACTACACGCTGAGCTACAAGAACAACAAGAAGGTGGGAAAGGCGCGCATCATCATAAAGGGCAAGGGGCACTACACTGGCACCAAGACCGTGTACTTTAAGATCGTTAAGTAACGCGAAGGCGTTTGTCAGCGCGGGCGCCGGTGCGCGCGTTAATGCGGAGGTTTCGCTGACCTATTGGGGCACGAAACCTCCGCTTTTGCACGCGTTTACACCGCCGCGCGTTAATACGGAGGTTTCGACACCAATACAGCGGGTTTAACCTCCGCTTTAGCGCGCACGCCCATCGCTGTGTGCCACAACGGAGGTTTACTGCCCCAAAGTCGCGCCGAAACCTCCGGATAAACGCGCACAAATCCGGCTGCATTTCGTTGACGATGAAGTCTTGAGCCTGCATAGGGGCTGCTCCCATACAGGACCCCCGCCAGATTCGGTACCCGCCCTAGACCGTAACGTAATTTGGCCGATAAGCCCGCCACAATTGCCATGACTTGACCACAAACAAGCAATGGGGAGTATCCCCTTCGCTTGGCACGCTAGTCTCGTCCGTACAGTCGTGTGATGCTCGCCATTCTTTGCGACAGGTCGCGGGTGAGCTGGTCCGCACGCAGGCGCCAGCGCCAGTTGCCGTCCATCGTGCCCGGCGTGTTTACCCTGGAGCTTGGGCCGAGCTCCAGATAGTCCTGCATCTGCGCAAAGAACAGAACGGCCACGCTGGACATGCCTTGGCGCACCATGCCCCACACAGGCCCTTCTTCGCTGTTGAGCCCCACGTACCGGCGGGCCAGATCCAGGCACTGCGGGCTCTCCTCCTCAAACCATGCACCCAAGGGGGCGTTGTCGTGCGTGCCGGTGTAGCACAGGCAGTTTACGGGGATTCCGTGCGGCAGGTGCTCGTTGTCCCTGCGTCCGTCAAACGCAAACTGCAGCACCTTCATGCCCGGAAGGCCCGAGGCCAGCAGAAGCTCCATCACCTCGGGCGTCGGCGTGCCCAGGTCCTCGGCAACAAGCTCGACCTCGGGGTTGCTGCTCTTGAGGGTCCCGACGAGCTTCATACCAGGGCCGTCGACCCAATGGCCGTCCTTGGCCGTCGTCGCGCCAGCAGGCACCGACCAGTAGCGGGCGAACCCGCGGAAGTGGTCTATGCGCACCATGTCGTACAGGCGTCCCGCCGCCTGCACGCGACGCTTCCACCACGCGAATCCGCTCTTCTCCATAGTCTTGTAGTCATAGAGGGGGTTGCCCCACAGCTGTCCATCGCTGCTAAAGTAGTCGGGCGGCACGCCCGCCACCTGAGCGGGATTGTTGCGCTCGTCCAGCTGATAGTTCTCGGGATGGGCCCACACGTCGGCCGAATCCAGCGCCACATAAATGGGCATGTCACCAAATATGCCCACGCCTCGACCACGTGCGTATGCCCGCAGGTCCGCCCACTGCCTAAAGAACAGGTACTGAACGTACACAAACAGACGCACGTCGTCGTCGAGCTCGCGCTCATAGCGGCGGATCGCATCGGGCCTGTGGAGACGAATCTCCTCGTCGGGCCACTGGTACCAAGGGGCCATGCCAAAGCGCCGCTTTATGGCCATAAACAGTGCGTAGTCGTCGAGCCAGTCGTCGTTCTCTTGGACGAAGTCCCGCACGGAGCCCGCGTCGCGCTGCCAACCTCTGTCGCAGGCAAGGCGCAGGACGTCAAGGCGGTTTTTATACAGCGCCCCATAGTCCACACGCGTGGGGTCGTCGCCCCAGTTAGGCGCGTCTATCTCGTCCTGCAAAAGAAGACCGTCGGCGACGAGAAGGTCGAGGTCCACAAAGTTGGGGTTGCCCGCAAACGCCGAGGGGCTCTGATACGGAGAGTCGCCGTAGCTGGTGGGCCCAACGGGCAGTACCTGCCACCATGACTGACCCGCATCGGCCAAGAAGTCCACGAAGTCCCTCGCGGCCTGCCCCATCGTTCCCACGCCATACGGCGAGGGAAGAGAGAACAGCGGAAGAATGACGCCACTGGCTCGTTTCATTGCACACTCCTTCGTAGTGTTTGGTTGCGCCAAGTGTACACGTTTTGGCCGTTTGGGGCTTGGCCCCTTTTTGCCATCCGAGCAAAGGGGATGCTCCCCGTTGCCCGCGTAGCCAGGCGACGGGGAGCATCCCCCTTGTTCGCGTTTTTGTATGCGGTTTTACTCCTCGACCTCGAACTTGGCGAGGGTGTTCATCATGGCGGGGATGACCTGCTTCTTGCGGCTCACCACACCAGGTAGAACGGCCATGCCGTCCTTGGCCTCCGCGTTAAAGGCGCGGGCGCACAGGCGCTCGGCACCATTGCCCCAGTACAGCATCTCGGTGGTCTGGGTCTTGATGTCGGTGAACATGTAGAAGATCATCGGGACGTCCTTGATCTTTGCGGCCGTCTCAAAGTACGGGGCAAGCAGCTCCTCGCCGGCCTTGCGGCTGTTCTCGGTCATGTAGGAACCCTGGCCCACGCCAAAGCTCACGTTGCCGCGGCTAAAGATCTTAAAGTCGGAGTTAAAGACCTCGTCGGCCGTGCGACCCTCAAGGTCGGCACCCGCGTCAAACATGGCGTCGCTGTACGTGTCGGGGTCTTCTCCGCAAATCTTTGCAAGCTCCTTGCCCACGTAGACGTCGCGCGGGGTGCAGGTGGGCGAGCGGAAGCACAGCGTGTCGGAGAGAATTGCGCTCATCATGAGGCCTGCGATGTTGGCGGGAATCTCGATACCGTTCTCTTGGAACATCTCGTACACGATGGTGCAGGTGCAGCCCACCGGCTGGAGGCGATAGAAGATGGGTCCGGGCGTCTCGAGCGTGCCCACGCGGTGGTGGTCGATGACCTCCAGAATCTCGGCCTCCTCCATACCATCCACCATCTGCGACACCTCGGCGTGGTCCACCAGAATGACGTTCTTCTTCTTGGCGTCAACCAAGTCACCGCTGCCAACCAGCGTAAAGTAGCGACCCTCCTCGTCGAGCACGGGGAAGAAGCGATGGCCGGTGCGGGCAATGGCCTGCTCCGCCTCCTCCACGGACGTGTTCATGGAGAAGCTCGCCACGCTGTCGGCCTCAAGCATCTTTGCGCGCACGGGCAAAGACATGGAGATAAGACGGGCGGCGGCATAGGTGTCGTACGGCGTAACTATGATCACGGCGCCGCGGTCGGCGGCAAGCTGCTTGATGGGCTCGGTAACGTCGGCCTCGCAACAAACGATAAGGACCTTTGCGCCTGCCTCGAGCGCGAATGCCTGAGACCTAATGCGGTTGGTAACCAGCACCGTGTCACCCGGCTTTACCACGCCCGTCATGGCCTTGGGGCTGGTGCCCACGCAAACCTGACCGCCCTCAACAAAGCCCTGGGGATCGCCCACGATCATGTCGCCACGAAGGGTGTCGAGGATGTTGACGTATGGCGTGTGTGCCTTGCCCAGCGACTCGCGGTCCAGAATGTCCATGTTTGCCTGGGCAATGTCTTGCACGGCAATGACGCCATGCAGTGCATTGTTGCCATCGGCGATGGCCAGCGTGGGCGTGTGCGTCTCTTGCATGAGGTTCCACACCACATACAGGCTCGCGTCGGCCGAGATGCCCGCCTGCTTTGTGAGCGAGAGGTCCTTGAGCTGCGGACGAACGCTGGTAATAAGGCGCGGCTCCTCAAAGCCAAAGTGCTTGAGCGCGTAGCCCGTCTCGCGGTTTACCGCACCCGCTCGGCGAGCCTCGTAGGTGGTGCTAGGGTCGAGCTGGTTCTTTAGATAAGCGTAGGAGATGGCGGAACAAATGCTGTCAGTATCGGGATTGAGGTGACCGATAACGTTTACCTTGCGAATAGAGTCTGGCATGGCCGCTCCTTTGTACGGATTTACATACACGCTTAAACATACCGCTTCTGGGAATGTCCGAACCCAAGACACCCGCAAGCGTGCGATTCAGGCGGTAAGGGACGTGGCTGGCAGGCAAAGGTGAGTATCCCCTTTGCCTGCTCGCGTGCCACGCACGGAAGAAATTGGCTATGATAAGATACGTTCTTCCGCAACAACACCCTGGGGTCGCCCGTGGAACTTATCTCGCTCAAATTTGCCCTGTTTCTTGTAGCCTCGCTCACTACCTACTACGTGGCCGGACGCCTTGTGCCCAAGCTCCAGTGGGTCGTGTTGCTGGCGAGCAGCATGGCGTTCTACAAGCTTGTGGGCAGTTGGAAGACGCTGGCGCTCATGGTGGCAGTGGCGCTCGTCACCTGGTTGGCAGCGCTCGGCTTACATGCCTTGGACCAAGCATGCGCAAAGGCGCGCAAGACCACCAAGGACCGAACCGCAAAAAAGGCGCTCAGACAACGCTTTCTGGTGAGGAAGCGCGTGGTGCTCATAGCCGCGCTGGCAGTCTGCCTGGGCATCTTGGGCTACTTTAAGTATTGGAATGTGCTCCTGTTCTATGTTGGCAAGGCGCCGGACACCTTTAGTCTGGGGATCCTGCTGCCGCTGGGCATCTCGTTCTACACGTTTCAAGTTGTGGGTTATCTTATCGACGCGTACAACCAGAAGTATGCACCAGAGCGCAACTTTGCCCGCTACCTGCTGTTTGTCTCGTGGTTTCCCCAGATTATCCAGGGTCCCATAAACCGCTTTGACCAGCTCTCGCACCAGCTCATGGAGCCACATGGCCCCGGCGGCACGCACGTGGAGCACGGCCTCTTGCGACTTGGCTACGGCATGCTAAAGAAGATCGCCATCGCCAACGTGCTTTCCAACGCAGTTTGGGCAATATTTCATGGAGCCGCCGGCCCCGCCATTCCCGGGTCGCTCGCGCTGTATGGCGTGCTGGTGTACTCCATCCAAATGTACGCGGACTTCTCAGGCGGCATCGACATTGTTGAGGGCATCTCGGAGCTCTTTGGGATCCAGATGGCGCAGAACTTTAGGCAGCCGTACTTCTCGGTCTCGCTCGCAGACTTTTGGCGGCGCTGGCACATGTCGCTGGGCGCCTGGATGCGCGACTACGTGTTTTATCCCTTGGCAGTTACGTCGGGCAGCAGGCGGTTTGGCAAGTGGGCTGGCAAGCACTTTGGCAAGCACGCGGGCCGCACCCTTCCTGCCTGCGTGGCAAACATCATCGTTTTTTTGCTCGTGGGACTCTGGCACGGGGCCGAAGCCCACTACCTTGTGTGGGGTCTGTATAACGGCGTGATCGTTGCGTTGTCGGACCTCTGCAAGCCCCTCTTTGACAAGCTCGTGGAGGTGATGCACGTGCGCCGCGAGTCGGCCGGCTTCCACCTGTTTGGCATAGTGCGCACGTTTGCCGTGGTATGCGTGGGCCGCTACTTTGACTGCTTTGACCACGTGAGCGACGCCTTCTTTGCCATGAGAAACGCCGTTATGGGCCTTGACTGGGAGCCGGTTTCCAGCGCGCTTGCAAGCGCGGGCGCTATTTATGCCAGCGGTTGGGGCTTTACCGTTCCCACCCTGCTGGCTTGCGCGTTTGTGCTGGTGGTTGACGTGTTCTACGAGCGTGGCACCAACGTGCGCGACGCCGTGCTCGCATGGCGGCTGCCCCTGCGCGTGGCGCTGTATGCAGCACTGATTGTGCTCGTGGCGTCGGCTGCGGCACTCGATACCACCGGTGGAGGAGGTGGGTTCCTCTATGCAAACTTCTAGGCCTTCTGCCTCCAGGCATCCCGTGGCACGGCGACGCCTGACCGTTGCCGTCTTGCTCGTTGCCCTGTTGCTTGCCATAAACGCAGCCATCAACTGGGTGCTTGTGCCCTTTGGCGGAAAGACCGAACTGGTGTGGCACGACTACCGGCAGCTTTCGTCGCTGGACACGGTGGTAATCGGCTCGTCGTTTGCCCAGCACTCCGTGAGCCCGCGCACGCTCGATGCCTCCCTTGGCTCGGACTCCTTCAATCTGGGCACGCCGGCGCAGTCGCTCAACAACACGCGTGACGCACTTGCCACCGCAATCGAAGACTGGCACGTGCGCCGGGCGATCTACTGCTTTGAGTACGACACCTTCTTTGAGGACCAGTGGGCCAACGCGGCCATTGCGTTTACCAAATACAAGAGCGAGGGCGAGCCCGTGCCGCAAGTACTGCGCGACGTGGGCAACCTCGTCTTTAGCGACTTTTTCTTTACGCGCCACTACTCGCTTACCTGCGCTTTTCCGTGGTCGTACGAGCACGTCCCCCTCAGCGTAAGGGGCATATCCACCAATGTGGAGAACCGCCTTGGTGGCGACATATATAAGGCGGCCGCGAGCTACGCCCAGCTGACCGATGGTCACGTGTGGGACTACGAGCGCACCGGATTTGTGGGGCTGCGGCTCGAGCTCGACGGAAAGTGCGTGCACGGGTTCGACTACTCCACGTTTGAGGACCGCGAGTTTATTTCCAACAACCTTGAGTACTTGCGCCAGATTCTTGCGCTGTGCCAGCAAAACGGCGTAACGTTCTACATGGTGGCACCGCCAACGGCCGCCTCCACCCTCATCCAGTACGGGGACGCCTACCCTCAGCACATGACGCAGCTCAAGGAGATTGTGGAGCAGGCGGGCGGCGTGTTTTTGGACCTCAACCTTGCCAAGCCAGACGTTATGACGTTTGACGGCACGGACATCTGCGACCTTGCGCACCTCTCGTCCGACGGTGCGCGGAAGACAAGCGAGGCGCTGGGGCGCTTGCTTCGCCGCATCGAGGCGGGCGAGGACGTGAGCGGGTCGTTCTTCTCGTACGACGAGAACGAATGGCGTGAGTACCTAGCCTCTGTGACGTATGTGGACTCGGTTGAGTACGAGGTTGTTGAGCAGGATGGGGCGATGACCTTTGAGGCGAGCGCTTGCACCGGAACGCAGAGCGTGGTCGAGTACGCGTTTGACGTGCGCGCGTCCGATGAGGACGAGTGGGCTGTCGCTCAGGACTGGAGCGCTAGCTCGTCGTTCGAGCTTGCGGCTGGCACGGGCGAGACGCCACAGGTGCGCGTACGCGCGCGAACGCAGCAGAACCCAACCGTCGTGCGCTGGGTGACCACGTAAAATTGGCCGAAAGGGGCCTGGCCCCTTTCGGCCATTTTGGCGGATTGGGACCTGGCCCCAATCCGCCATCCCTACTTCACGACGACTCTGCAGGAGAGGATCATGCTCGCCCTCTTGTAGTTGTCGGTGCCAGCGGCGGCGACCTTGATCTTCACCTTGTAGGTGCCCTTCTTGGTACCCTTGGCGACCGTTACCTTGCCAGTCTTCTTATCTACGGAAAGCCTCTTGGACGACCCCGTCGCCACGCGGACGTAGGTGACTTTGCCCTTCGCATTGGATATGGTGAGCGGACGGGCAACCGTTACGCTGCCCTTGCTCGTTTTGGCAAGTTTTGCCGTGCGTGTGACAGCCTTAGCGACAATTGGATTGGCCGCCTTTGCGATTGCAAACGTTACCTTTTGGGTCCCAGCGTAATTCCCCTTGCCCAGAACGGTCACGATGGCGCTGCCCGCCGACACGTTGTCCTTGTACGACAACGTATAGTCGACGCCCTTCTTTAAAGCGCGCCCACTCACGTTCACCGTAGGCGCCTGCGTTTGCGCCTTCCCATCGTAGGTCTTCTTTTTTACATCCAACACCGTTGCAGAGGCAACGCTCGCTTTCTTTATCGTAAATTCAGCGGTGACGCTACCCACGTATTCACCCTTACCTGTCACCGTAACGGTCGCTGTGCCAGCATTAACGTTGCCCTCGTAAACGACGGTATAGCCCGAAGCGGGAACAGTAGCGCCTTCCGCCTTCACCGTAACGGACGGCTTCTTTGCTTTGCCGTCGTAAGTGTAGGAAGTAGTGCCAAGCGCTACAGAGGTAATCTGCGTTGGTCCTACTCCCTCATTAGGACCTTCGTTGCTGCTTGCCGTGCCGGCCAATTGAATTTGGGAAGATGCCAGATCGATGCGCAGGGAAGGACGGATTGCGGCGGGGACGTAGTTCACGTTGCCCCCACCGCGAAGCACAGACCCGCCATAGAGCACGAGGACCGCACCGTTCGCATCGCCACCTGGAGAGCGGAGCCACCACCAACAGTTTCCTTCAGAACCACTTGAGGACGAAACCCACGTGCCCATTACTTGAGCATAGTCGGTCGCCTTGCATCCACGCGCCTCGTCTTCAACATCACAACCAGCCACAAAACCATGCGCCTTGTTGTAGACCTCAGATTCCGAGAGCAGGAAGACTTTGTCTGTGGTGTTGCTGCCGCCCGCAGTGCCGTAGTACGTGTTATTTGCGTTTTCCACGTCAGTCTGCAGGATGGCGGTACGCTCAGATGCAGAGAAGGCCGTGCTCATGAAGCTCCTCGTAGAGAAGTCCGTGCCGGGCTGGTTGTACGCCGAGCCGTAGCCGTTAAGCCAGGACCGGACGCCGGAGGTCTCCCAAATAACCTGAACCCTGTTTTCGTTGTAAACTTGGTTGTCGAGCGCCTTGTCGGAGACCACCAGAGCCGCAGAACCCAACACTTTGAGCACGCGCCATTTGATGGGCTCGTAGAGGAAGTAGCGGTATGTGGCATAGCCATCTGACCAGCTGCCATGCACATCCGTGCTAGAGATGCGACGGAACCTCTTACCACCCACTGTGGCGTCGCCGTTGGCATCGAAGGTGGCCTTTGCGAGACTCGCATACTCAGTGTCGGACGAGGTAACCTCCGTTTGCGGGTAGGAGCCGAGCCACACACAGTCCCACGTGACCACCTGACCAGCTCGCATGCTCGAGTCGGTCCTCACGCGCGGATTGGACACGCCTAAGTTCGTGCTCTGGGCTTCGACCTCCAGCACATCCCCCAGCACATCTTCGTCCGTGGTTCCAGGCATGCCTTCGTCCGTCGCCCCGCATACCTGCACGACAGGATTCAGCGACGTGCTCTTGTCACCGTCTTCCAATACGAGTACGTCGGTTTGCTCGTCAGTCTCAGACCGCTCCTGTTCGCCCAGCACCAGAGTGGCACCAAGTTCCTCCGCCAACGCGGGAGGCACCTCCAGCGGCACGGGCGCGAACCCCGCCACCTGTATGATCGTCATCAGGCACGCAAGCGCGCACCTCATCCTTGCCTTTGCCCTTCCCATCGCACACCGCCCCTTTCTCTGTATTGGCGGATTGGGCCTGTCCCCTTTTCGCCAAATCACACCCGCCGTCGCATGAGGATATCACTGGTCAGCAATCGCAAGCGA
>JAUMWL010000163.1 GCA_030529665.1 Coriobacteriales bacterium | reverse complement strand
TCCCAACCAGCGACCGAGTGGCACACAGTGGCACACCGTTTCCGGGAAACTGTGTGCCGTGTGGACAAATTCGCCGTTGGCGGTTTATGATAAGCCACAAAAGTTGCGTTCTCTATACCAGCAGAGGTTGGAGCAGTGAGTATATACGGTTTGTCGAGCTACAAAAAGCGCGTAAGGCGACAAGTGATGCGTCCGGCCGCACCGCTTGCGGCGCTGCTTACTGCATTTATAACAACTATGCTTGTACTCGCGCCTGCGTTTGCGGAGCAGTCCGACGAAGTGCGAGCTCAGGCGGCCAGCGAGAGCCAGAAGCTCGAAGAGCTCGTTCAACAGATGGAACAACAGCGGGCCGAGGTGGATGACCTCGACCGTCAGATAGACCAGATGGCGGGGCAGTCGATTGAGTTGCAGGACGAACTTATACAAAGCCGCCAGACCTTATCCCAAATAGTGAGTCAGTCTTACAAGAGCGGTGGAATGCCAACGCTGCCCGAGCTTTTGCTCTCCAGCCGAAACCTGGAGGACTTTGTGGCGAATCTGTATTACGCACAAAAGGTCAGTGAATGGCAGGCCGACTGCATCAATCAACTCCGTGAGTCAAGGCGTGACCTTGAGGACAACATGGCCCAGATCGAGCAGTCTCTCAACGAGCGGAGCGAGGCGATTGCCGAACTGGACTCCTCGCGTCAGAGCATAGAGCAAAACATAGACGCCCTGCTCGCACGTGCCCAGACGCTCGAGGAAGAGGAGCGCCTGGCAGAGGAGGCACGCTTGGCCGAGATTGCCCGGCAGGCACAGCTGGAGGAGCAGAGACGCGAAGAGGAGAGGGCAAAGGAAGAGGCAGCCAAGCAAGAGGCGGAGCGCCTTGAGGCCGAGCGCCAGGAAGCCGAGCGCCAAGAGGCGGAGAGGCTAAAGGCGGAACAAGAGGAAGCTGCCAGGCAGGAGGCACAAGCCCAAAAAGAGGCGGAGCGCCAACGCGAGGAAGAAGAGCGCCAACGCCAGGAGGCCGAAGCCCAAAGCGAAGAGCCGAGCGCGTCCGAAAGCGAGTCCGAGGATACGAGCTCGGCAGGAAGCTGGGTCACCTGCATAGCCTCTGCCTACACGATTGCGGACAACGACCCTCCTGGCTCCACGGCCACGGCATCCGGCATTCCCTTGGACGAGTCGGTGCCCACGGTTGCGATGCCCATGTCCATGAATCCCGCGCGCTTCTATGGATCAAAGATCCAGATTGAGTATGAGGGGATGACCATAGTCGCCACAATCACGGACTGCGGATATCTGTCGGGTGGGGCGCGGGGCCTTGACATTACGCCTGCCATCTTTAGGGCGTTTGGCTTCTCGACGGCAGATGACTGGGGCCTGCGTCAGGTGCGCTATAGGTTCCTGTAGCAACAACTTGAGCAGAAAGGGGTAACCCCTTTTTGCTCACGGGGGAGGGCATGTGGATGACGTAAGGTTCGAGCAGGTTGCGTATGGTCCCAACTTTTTGGGAATCGTTCCTGCCGCATGCGCTGTCGCGCTCTTTGCCGTGGTTCTGTTTTGGGCTCGCCGCCAACGACCGTCCCTAGTTCGCCTGCTGTGGGTTGTGCCGTATTTGGGAATTCTTGTTGCCGCGAGCGTCTGGTACTTCCTCGGTCTTGGGACGAGCGACGTTATGGCGCTCCTTGCATTTTGTGGTCTTGTCTGTTGTGGTGGCGTGCTTGTCCTCAACCCAAGCCAAGCGGCGGCCTTGCTTCCCAAGGGGAATCGTACCTTGCGCGTGGGCTTGGGGGTAGTCGTGCTCAGCACCCTGGCGCTCGAGTTCACCTGGAACGAGAAGTGGTTTACCATTGGCCCCCAGTTCTGGCTGGTGGAGCTGCTGTTTGTGGCGGGATTCCAAGCGGTCCTCTGGCTGCTGTGTGGCAAACGTGGCGGGGGGCCGGCGGTTGGGGCAATCATCCTCACGGTCATTGGCGTGCTTCAGCATTACGTGTTGGAGTTTCGCGGCACCTCCATCCTGCCGTCCGACGTCCTCGCGGCTAGTACGGCGTTGTCGGTGAGCGGGGGATATGCCTACGGGCTCTCCAGCGAGATGTTGGGCGGGTTCTTTGCGTGTCTTGCGGCAATCGGAATGGCTTCGCTCCTGTGGCCTGCCCGCAACCTCGACCTTGCGGACAAGACCGTGCGGCAAGTGCAAGGTGGTATGCTCAAAAACTGCGCCATTGCGGGCGCCATTGCCGTCGCCATGGCCGCGCTGGCGCTCGTTCCCAGCTACGCCACGGTCTTTGGTGCGGACATAGACTACTGGTGGTCCAAGGACTGGTACGAGCGCCAAGGTTTTCTGCCATCCTTTATATACGCCTGTCAGGACCTTACCATCACTGAGCCAAAGGGTTACTCCACCCAACGGGCGGAGCAGGCTCAGGAGACCTTGGTCAGCCAAAACGAACAGGACGAAGCGGTCCAACAAAGGAGGGCACTCTCAACCAGGCAGTTTGAGTCAAGCCCTCCCAACATAATAGTCGTGCAAAACGAGACGTTCTGCGACCTCTCCAACTTTAACGGCCTTGCCAACGGATACGTTGGACCGACGTTTTGGAACAAGGGCATGCTCGACTCACTCATGCGTGGCTCGTTTGCAGTCTCGGTGTTTGGAGGCGGCACGTGCAACACGGAGTTCGAGTTCCTCACAGGCAACTCGCTCGCATTTGTGGGAACCGCCAAGTATCCCTTTTCCATGTATGACCTAACCGTGTCGTCAAGCCTGCCCAAGCAGCTAGGCGAGCTGGGATACAGCACGGTGGGCATGCATCCAAACCTCGCGAGCAACTGGAATCGCGACCGAGCCTACGAGCAGCTTGGATTTGACAAGCTCCTTAGCATGGATGACTTTGCCGGCGCGGAGGAGTTCCATACCCATGTGTCCGACTGGGCGACCTATGAGCGTGCGCTCGATCTTGTTGAGACCACAGACGAGCCCGTCTTTGTGTTTGACGTTACCATGCAAAACCACAGCGGGTACGACACGGGTAGCGTGCCAGAGGACATGTTGCCCAACTACACCATAGAGGGCCTCTCAAAGGACGACACCTTTCAGCTCAACGAGTACCTCGCGTGCATAGAAGAGTCGGACAATGCCATCGAGCGTCTTGTGAATAGGCTCAAGGAGCTCAAGGAGCCCACGGTGCTTGTGCTGTATGGTGACCATCATCCGTGGTTCTCTAAGCAGATCAACGACTTGTTGTTTGCCAACGAAAGCGACTTGGACCATGCGCAACGCATCCACCAAACCACGTATGCGGTATGGGCCAACTACCGGGTGGATGGGTGGACGAGCCATGCCAAACAGGCGGTAGTGGATGATACCAGCGCTGACTTTCTTGCCGCCATGACGCTCGATGCCGTGGGAGCACCGCTCACCAAGTTTCAGTCCGCACAGCTTGGAGCGCGACAAGAGGTCCGCGCACTCAACGCAGACGGCTTTTTGGGCAGCGACGGCTCTTGGCACTCGCTTGGGGATGTCGGGGCGTATGAGCACACGCTTGAGGAGCTTGCGCTCGTTGAGTATCTAAACTTTGGCTCAAAGGTATAGGCGTGCGTTACCACACGCCGAGCCCGCGAGCCACGATGGTTATGAAGTCCTGAACGTTGGTAACGATGGTCGTCGCCGAAAGGCTCCCTCGGTCGATGAGCTTGTTCACCACAAACTCATCCGCATCGACCGCATAGAAGTAGACGGGGCGAATGGTTCCGTCTTCGAGCACGCGGAACGATGGCACCATGTTGCCGGTGGCGATGGTGTGCAGCATGGTTGCCAGGCAGATGACCGTGGTCGCATTGCGAATCATGTTGCGCATGGCGCCTTGGCCCTCGTATGCATCTCCTACCACCTCGGGGAGCGGCCCGTCGTCGCGAATCGATCCCGTGAGCACAAAGGGGACGTTGTTCTTTACTATGCTGTACATAATGCCGTCGCGAATGTCGTGGTCTTCCACAAACTGGGGGATGGAGCCGCTGCGACGCACCTCGTTGATTACGTCCAGATGATTGTAGTGACCGTTGGGAACCGACTCCTGCGTGTATATGTCTTGGCCCAGTGCGGTATGGAGCATGGCGCCCTCAAGGTCGTGCGTGGCAAGTGCGTTGCCGGCCATGAGGCCGTCCACATAGCCTGCCTCTACCATGCGTTGCATGGCAAAGCGGGCGTCGTGGTCAAATGCGAAGGCTGGTCCCATGACCCACACCACCTTGCCGTGCTCGCGCTCGTAGCGAAGAAGCTCAAACAGGCGGTCGTAGTCCCTGGCAAAGGCGGTCTCGCGACTGCGTCCCTGCCTAAACACGAACTTGTCGGCACTCGATGCCTTGCCTGGATCCACGAATCCGTCTACGTGGACAAATATGCCCTCGCTTCCGTCTTCGGTGCGACCAAGAACAACGGAATCGCCGGCGCGGAGGTTGCGATTCTCTACCACGTCGAGCCTGCCGTTGGGGCGAAGCACGACCGAGGAGTCCATGCGGCTCTCCTCTGCCAGCCGCCATTGTCCGTTGATCTTAAAGTACTCGGGATACATGGAAGTGCTGTGATAGCCACGAGGAGCGACGCCGTCGGTCTCCACCACGGCCGTCTTGGCATTTGGCGCGTCCGCAAAGGCGCGGTCTGCAAAGGTGGGGGGTATGTATGAGGGCATCTCAAACTGCATCGGGTCTCCTTCGTTCGCCTCGTGGACGCAAGCGAGAACTCATTATGCCATAAGAATCGCAAGGGTATGGCAAGAAGGCAAAGACGACCTGCAACAAAGGCATATGTGTTAAAAATAGCGAGACTCAACCACGTCAAGTGTTAAATGGCGCGGCTCGGTGCATGAATTGACAAACTGTGTTAGAGTCTACTGAGCGACACTATGGGCATTATGGCAACGTGTTTTTTTGGGGGCAAAATGTATTGCAGGCATTGTGGTGTTGAACTGCTCGATTGGGCCAAGGTATGCATAATGTGCGGTGCGCCAACCGACGATGCTTCTCCCACGCCGGTTACGATCGAGGACAACGACGACGCAACGACGGTGCTTAATTCCAAGGATCCGAGTGCGGATGATGCCGCTACGCGCGTGGTCAATCGCTCCAGGGGTGCCCGTATAAATGTTGCCGTGCCCAAGCCAGCTCCTTCCAGTGCGGCAAATGGTCCCCTAGATGCAGAAGAGGACATGAAGACAACAACGATAAACGCCAATTCTGCCCCCGTTGGCGACTCGGAATTTGATTATGCGGCAACCAGCATTCTTAACATGCCGCCTGCGGTGGATAAGGACGAGTACGCCGCGGACGATACCGGTCTGTTTGTGGATCCGGACGACGACGTGAGCACATTTGCCGCAGAGGTGACTTCTGAGACAAGGACCGAAAGGATTGCCACCGAGGATAGGGGAATTGCGGAGGTCGAGCAATCTACGTGGAGCTCCATGCAGCGCAATGGCAACAGGTCGAGGGAACAAAAAAAGCCCAGGAGCAAGGCGACCACCATTGTGGGCATTGCCCTTGCGGCTGTTGCCGTAGTTTGCCTTGGCATATTGGCGTTCGTTCTTTTTGGGCCTAACCGCAGCTCAAGCTCCTCTACGGTGGGTACGTCAACAAGCTTGGTGGGGCAAGGCTCTGCCACAGGCCTCAAGGTTGCCATACCCGTAAGCGTGCCTGGTCTCGATGCAAAGGGCTCTCGCATACCCGTGCACGTGAGTGGCCAGACTTCGTCTGGCGTGGCGGTTGACGAGGACGCCTACATTGGCCACGACGGCAACGGTCTTCTGTTGGAGCCGGGAACGTATGATGTGCGCGCCGTGGGTTCGCCCATCTCGGCCGATGGCGTTCTGTACACCATTCCCGACAAGAGCATCACTGTTAACTTTGTCGATGGCCTGGTGTTCACAAAGAACTCCAGCGAGAAGATAACGCTAAGGGAGATTTCTGCGGAAGATACGACCATCGCCCAGATTAATGCCGCCTATGAGTGGGTGACGAAGGACCCCGAAAGGTCTGATCGGGCCGAGGAGCTGCTGGAAGCGGCTAGAAACCGAAGGGCCGAGGCCGTTGCGGTATTGGAGAGGCAGAGGGCCGAGCAAGAGAGGCAAAAGGAAGCCGAGCGCCAGCAGGCCGCAAATGCAGTGGCTGAAGAACAGC
>JAUMWL010000041.1 GCA_030529665.1 Coriobacteriales bacterium | reverse complement strand
AATTGTGAACGATGGACGCGTGGACCCTCCGTACACAATTCACGCGCGCCTGGAGACGCACGGCATTTTATCTGGGGTTTTACGGACGAGGATCCCGCAGTTTTGTAATTGTGTGCCCGCGCGATCGTCGCCGAGCACACAATTACAGATTGCAGGCGCTGCGTCTCCCGTTTACCTGCAACTTGCTTCCGTAAATGTGTGGGAGGTGACGTGAAGGGCCCTAGCGAAGCGCCGGTGGCCAGGCATCGGTTGGCCCCTGTTTGACTGTCGTTCATATATGTGGCGCTGCTCGCAGTCACGGTACGCATGGCCCGAGCGCGCGTTATTGGCACCAATCAGTCGCGTGTCGGTGATAGGCCGACGCAGCTGGCGCCTGCTACCCTTGTGCTTCGGCGTTGTCCCACTGGAACACGTCGGTGTTGAAGTCGTCGAAGAAGCCTTGGGCAGATTGCGACACTTCCTCAACCGTGGGCGTGTTGACGGCATTAAAGAGCCTCGCAAACCAGTCGATAATACCTTGAAAGGATCCACCGATGTTGAACGCAGGTCGCGTTTCCGGACCTCGTTCAACGCTGACGGCCTCAGGGCCAACCCGGGTTTTGAGGACGACGCCATGCGCATTTTTACTGCCGGTCATGCGTCGTCGCCAACGAGTCGAGGAGGCGCAAGTACGACGTTATCGCGCACACGTTCGCAAGGACGAATACCGCCATGGATGCCCTCGCGAAAGAACCATACATCGCCTTCCAGGACAGCAAGACGGGGGCATTCCCCTTGGTCATCCGTTATGAAGGGAAAGGCAACCCAACCTTAGCCAGGTTCCACGCTCTGCTGGAATCGACAATAGGCGAAGGCGAGAGGTACGCGCTCAGGCGCCAGAACGCAGGACGTGGTGGAAGTGACCATGTGGTATGCATCGACCGCAACGGGCACGGGGGACCGCGGGTGCTGGACCTGCAAAACGGTGCCGTATACGAAGGCCGACGCGTGCGCGAGTACCTCAAGCGGGTAAAGTATGTGGAGAGATCGTACGGGATGACCGTGCCGTGCGACAACTACGTGTTCCGCATGGACGATGCGGAGTTCAACCCGACGGTGACCGACCAGGTATTGGAGGCCGCACCATGAGCGATAGCCAGAGCGAGCTCGCGCAGGCAGCCGCGATCATCGAAGAGCTGGTGGGCCTGGAGCACTTCGAGGTCATACCGATGGCGAGCAGGGACCCCAAGGTCCGGCTCTACGGGGCAAAGGCGCTCAGGGAGATTACGATAGGTATACATCCGGTAGTCGTCGCCGACAAGAGTGGCGTGCGCCTCCTCAAGCGCTCGAAGCGCGTCGCTGCCTGGGCGTACGCCTCAGAACAATGGGACGATGACACTCCCCCGCAGGCCTCGCGGAGAAAGCACAGCCGTTAGGCACGGACAACGTCAGCATTGCAAACATTACGCCATCTGGTAAAGTGATGTGACGATATGGAGCGCCCCGGATGATGCCTGTAGGCAACGTCTGCGGCGCTCTTACCTTATAAAGAGATAGTTGCCATTGTGGTCAAGGACGCAAACTCTTGTTGAACGCAGGTCGCGTTTCCGGCCCTCGTTCAACCAGCAGGGGAAGGACGAGATTCTACGGCAAAGGGACGTCGTCCTGACCGTGCTCGAGGAGTGCCACGACTAGCTTAGCGGTCGATAGCGGAGCACGTCTCGACCAGCCTCAGCCCGGTGACGCCGCACGTCATTGGGCCGAGCTCCCGCATAGGGACTCGTAAGGCGACGTGCTGACCGCACTGAAACCGCTGTCGACGGCAGGCTTGACAGCCTGCCTCTCGTCGTACGTCAGACGGCTCGGTGCCTCGCATGTCTTTGGCGTGATTCCGCCCATTTCCATCCTCCTACTCCACGAAGAACCGGCACCCGGCAAAGCGCTCGCGAAGCGACTTCCCGTCAAGGAACGGCAGGTAGAAGAGCTCCTCGGCGGTCTCGAACCCGTCCGTGAGCGGGTCCCACCTGCCCGCGTCCTCGTCGAACCTCTCGAAGCACCAGGTCGGGAGCCCATCAATAACGAACCCGCCCCCATTCCATGCAAAGAAGACCGGCTCGCCGCTATTGCTCACGACATGCTCTAACAAGTCTTCGGGCGACTCGAACTCGGCGGGCCACTCTATGTCTTCCAGGTGTTGCTTCTGTATGCGTTGCGATTGCGCCATTGTCTGTCAATCCTTCTGACTAAGCGGCGTTCAGCCTTCATAAGCCTCTTTTCCCTAACATGGTTTGGTCCAAAGTGCTTGTGAAGGCTTGAGTTCGCCCCGCCTTTCTAATGTCGATGCGAGCTGCGGCTCCAGCCGATGTCCCACACCTCACTGACGGCACCCATGCTGTTGAAGCTGAACGTAGGTCGCGTTTCCGGCCCTCGTTCAACATGTACCGATCTGTGAAAACACGTCGACCGACGAATCGTTAACGCAAGCACTCCACATCCTCTGTAACTATATCATCAACGCACGACAGCAATACCTAGGGCGTGCTTTATGGCCTACCGCATCGTCTCTATCGAGAACCCCGGCGAAACTCATGCAAACAACTCACAGTCTCTATCCCCGTACGTGAAATAGCGATTCTTGTCGTCTATGGACCAAACATCCGCATGTCAACGTACGCGCAGACCCTCCTCGCGTCAAGCAAGGTTGTAATCCTCTTTCTTGGAAGGAACCATCATCCCGCAGCAATGCTTATACCCACGATAGGATGCGCGCGACAATCCAGAGTAACGCGTGCGCATTTTTTGGTTAGTCACCAAACGCAAGCTCTTCTCTGGCAAAGTATCGTCATACGAGAGATTGAAAACCAAACACGGGAGCCGTATGCATCCTCTCCCTCACTTACCGACAGTACGCTTCCATGGAATACCTTGTGGGACCGCGCCCGTTCAAGACACCGTGGTGGGCAACAACCCTAACGTCGACCTATAGCTTTCACGTTTTCCCATACTTTGGTCCACGCACTCTGCCACACCATTGTGCGCACCTTGTTAAGCGCACTTGAATTCTTCAACATTTGCGCGAGAATAGGAACTTACGCATCCAACACGCAAGGAGATATGTCATGTCCAACGACGAGAAGGCAATGCGAGAGATCGGCCAGCGCATTCAAGGTCTGCGCGAGGCTTGCGATGTGACTCGCGAAGACATGGCCGCCGATCTTGAGGTGGGCTTGGAAACCTACATTGCTTGGGAGGAGTCCGGCGCCGATGTGCCCATCTCGGCCATCTATCACATGGCCCAACGCTTTGGCGTGGAGTTCACCGAGATTCTTACCGGCACGGCCGCCAAGCTCAACACCTATCAGGTCGTGCGCGCCGGACAAGGCCGCGAGGTGGAGCGCTACCCGGGCTATCACTTTGAGGACCTCGCCTTCCGCTACCAAAACAAGATCATGCAGCCGCTCGAGGTAACCATCAACCCCTCCGACGCTCCGGCCAAGCTCGTGCAGCACACCGGTCAGGAGTTCAACCTCGTGCTGGAAGGCACGCTCACCGTGGTGTGGGGTGACCGAGAGTTCACGCTCAACCCCGGTGACAGCATCTACTTCAACCCCACAATCCCCCACGGGCAGCGCTGCGCCGGACGAGTACCCGCACGGTTTGTGACCGTCATCGCAGAGTAGGGTACCGATTCGTTTTTTTGCACTAAGGGGATAAGCACTATGAACCATATATTGAGCAAGTACTGCCCTCGCATCGACTTTGAGAGCTACGAGGACTTCTATAACAACTTCAAGATTAACGTGCCTGCAGACTTTAACTTTGGTTACGACGTGGTAGACGAGTGGGCTCGCGTTGAGCCAAGCAAGAAGGCACTGCTATGGTGCAATGACCACGGCGAGGAACGCGAATTCACCTTTACCGAAATCAGCCGCCTTTCCAACAAGGCCGCAAACGCCTTCGTGAAGCTCGGCATTGGCAAGGGTGACGTGGTCATGTGCATCCTTCGCCGCAGGTGGGAGTACTGGGTGGTGGCATCTGCCCTCTGCAAGATAGGCGCCACCGTAATTCCCGCCACGCTGCAGCTCACGACGCACGACATCAAGTATCGCGCCAACACCGCCAACGTGCGCATGCTGGTGTGCATAAACGACGACTACGTGTGCACGCAGGTAGAAGGGGCACTTGTCGGTGCGCCTTCCATCCAGAACAAGGTAACGGTGGCGGGCACGCGCGAGGGCTGGCTGTCGTTTGACGAGCTCATTGCCGCCGAGTCCGAGGAATGGACGCGTCCCACGGGCGACGATGCCACCTGCTCCAAGGACATCATGCTCATCTACTTTACCAGCGGCACCACGGGCAACCCCAAGGCAGTCATGCATAACTTTGCACATCCGCTGGGACACATCCTCACCGCCAAGTACTGGCAGCAGGTTCGCGAGAACGGCCTGCACATGAGCGTTACCGACAGTGGCTGGGCCAAGTTTGGCTGGGGCAAGATCTACGGCCAGTGGATCGCCGGCGCCGAGATATTCTGCTACGACATGGACAAGTTCGTGCCTACCAAGCTGCTGCAACACATGCAGGACTACGACCTCAAGACGTTCTGCGCGCCTCCCACCATGTATCGCTTCATGCTTCAGGAAGACGTTTCGAGCTACGACCTGAGCTCCATACAGAACTTTGCCACGGCAGGCGAGCCGCTCAATGCCGAGGTCACCATTCAGTGGGAGAAGCACACCGGCAAGAAGATCCGCGAGGGCTTTGGCCAGACCGAGGGACCAGTGCTACTTGCCACCTTCCCTTGGCTCGAGCCGCGTCCCGGTTCCATGGGCAAGCCCTCTCCCCTGCTCAACATAAAGCTGCTCGATGACGACGGATACGAGGTGGAGGACGGCGACGAGGGAGCCATCTGCGTCACCGGCCTTAAGGAGGCCTACCCGCCTGGTCTCTTTGTGGGATACGTCAACAACGCAGAGGCGACTGCCGAGGCTGTGGGTGGCGACTACTACAACCTACACGACATGGCATGGCGCGACATAGACGGGTACGTGTTCTTCGTGGGACGCAACGACGACGTAATCAAGTGCTCGGGCTACCGAATCGGACCCTTCGAGGTCGAAAGTGCGCTGGTAAAGCATGACGCCGTGGTGGAGTGCGCCGTAACGGCAGCGCCCGACCCCATCCGCGGCATGGTGGTAAAGGCCACCATCGTGCTCGCACGCGGCTACGAGCCCTCGCCCGAACTCACCAAGGAACTGCAAACGTGGGTAAAGCACGAAACCGCCCCATACAAGTACCCGCGCATCGTGGAGTACGTGGACGAGCTGCCCAAGACCATCGGCGGCAAGATCAAGCGCAAGCTCATCCGCACGCGCGACGGCGTCCTCGAGAACAAGACCCACTCCACCGGTGTTGACAAGAGCCACGCCGACGAGAGCTGGCACAACCGGTAAAGTCCTTTCATCATGAAAAAAGGGCCTGCACGAGGGTACTGTCCCCCCGTGCAGGCCCTATGCGTATATGCAAAACCCGCTACATCAGCGAGCACACGTTTTGCGCAAAGGCCACGGGATCGTCCACGGAGAGACCCTCAACCAGCAGCGCCTGGTCGTAGAGCAGGCTTGCATACAGCGCGAGCTTGTCGTCGTCTCCCGCCTCCTGGGCGTCAACGAGCTTTTGGAACACGGGGTGTCCCGCATTGAGCTCGAGGATACGGCGGCTGTGCGGTGCCTCCATGCCCTCGGGACCCTGCGCGAGCACGCGCTCCATCTCCAGCGACACCGGTCCCTCGGTGGTAATGCGAGCCGGGGCGTCGGTGGGGTTGGCAGCAGCCACAACCTTCTCCACCTTGTCGCCCAGCTTGCCGGCAAGCGCGGAGAACAGCCCCTCGTGCTCGGTCGTCGCCTTCTTTGCCGCTTCCTTCTCCTCATCGGTCGCGAGGTCCAGGTCACCGGAGGTCACGTTCTTGAGGTCGATGTCGCGTGCGTCGCGACCCTTGGTCTCGGAGTCGCCCGCCACGGCAGCCGCATGATAGGTGCGCATGGCCTGGAAGGTGAACTCGTCCACGTCCTGGGTGCAAAGCAGCACGTCGAAGCCCTTGTCCAGCACGGTACGCACGATGGGCAGCTTGGACAGACGGTCGCGCGAATCGCCGGCAACGTAGTAGATCACGTCCTGGCCCTCGGGCATGGCCTTGGCGTACTCGGCAAAGGTGACCATCTTCTCGTCGCGGGCAGACCAGAACAGCAAAAGGTCGGCCAGAGGGTCGGCCTTGGAACCGTAGCTGTTGTAGATGCCAAATTTGAGGCCGCGTCCAAAGTTCTCGAAGAACTTCTCGTACGCCTCGCGGTCGTTGTCGCGCATGTCCTGCAGGTTGCGCGTAATCTGACGCTCGATGGAACGGGCCATGGCACGCAGCTGACGGCTCTGCTGAAGGGTCTCGCGCGAGATGTTGAGGCTCACGTCGGGCGAGTCCACAACGCCGCGCACGAAGTTGTAGTAGTCGGGCAAGAGGTCGGCGCACTTCTCCATAATGAGCACGTTGGAGGAGTAGAGCGCCAGGCCCTTCTCGTAGTCCTTGCTGTAGAGGTCAAACGGAGCACGACCGGGAACGAACAGCAGCGAGTAGAAGTCGAGCGTACCCTCCACATGGAACGGGATGGTGCGGGCGGGATCTTCCCAGTCATGGAAGGTGGACTTGTAGAACTCGTTGTAGTCGTCCTGCTCAACATCCTGCTTGCGCTTGCGCCAGATGGGCGTCATGGAGTTTAGGGTCTCCATCTCCTCATAGTCCTCGTACTCTGGCGTGTAGTCGTCGCCAGCGTCCTCGGGCTTGGGCAGCGCGCGACTCTTTGTAACCATCATGCGGATGGGATGACGAACGTAATTGGAGTAGCGCGTAACGAGGTCGCGCAGGCCCCACTCGGAAAGGTACTTGTCAAACCCGGCGTCTGCCTCCTCACCGTCCGCCGGAGCCTCGGGCTCGTCACGCAGGGTAAGGATCACGTCGGTACCGTGCGTGGCGCGCGGCGTATCGGCCTTGCAAATGGTGTAGCCCTCGGCACCGTCGGACTCCCACACGTAGGTGTCTTCCGAACCAAAGGCGCGGCTGATCACGCGCACCTGCTTGGCAACCATAAAGGACGAGTAGAAGCCAACGCCAAACTGTCCAATGATGTCCACCTCGGCACCTTGGGCGGCCGCGTTTGCCTCCTTGAACTCCTCACTACCGGAGTGTGCAATGGTTCCCAGGTTCTCCTCAAGCTCGGCCTCGGTCATGCCGATGCCGTTGTCGGAGATGGTAATGGTGCGGGCGTCCTTGTCAAAGGCAAGCGTAATCTGCAGGTCCTCGTCGCCTAGCTTTGCCGATGCGTCGGTGAGGCTCATAAACGAGAGCTTGTCGATAGCATCTGACGCATTGGAGACAAGCTCGCGCAAGAAGATGTCGCGATTGGTGTAGATGGAGTTTGCCATGAGGTCGAGAAGCTTCTTGCTCTCGGTCCTAAACTGCTTCATGCTGCTTCCTTTCTTGAACCCATAAAACAGAGTGCTTTATACCCCAAATTGTTCGCCCTAAAACAAATTAGACGATATCTCAACCAAAATGGGTACAATGTTAGTGTTTTTATAGCTTTGGGGCGTAGGGCGTGCTCACTTTGTGGCTCAGCCGTCCGTCCCTGACTCTTTAGAAAGGAGCACTCGTGTCTCGCTACGAAAACTCTCTGAGCACCCAGCAGTCGGTGCCCACCATCAGTCGTCGCGCATACAACCTGCTCACCTATGGTCTGGTAACCGTGTCGTTTCTCATTACGTGGGGGATGTATGGCTTCGTAAACGGCGGCGGTCTCTCCCGCGCGCTCGGAGGCGTCAATCCCCTGTTGCTGCTCGTTGCTTACCTGGCGGGCACCATTGGTGGCTTTGTGCTTATGGGCATTGGCAAGAGCAAGCAGTCCGTTGCCGTGTCGCTCGTGGGCTACGCCATCTTTACCGCAACCTTTGGCGGAACCCTCGCGCTGCTGCTTACCCGCTACAACGTGGGGACCATCTACTACGCCTTTGCCATAACCGCCTGCATATCGGGCATCTTCCTCATCCTTGGCGTCATGTTCCCCGAGTTCTTTGCCGCCATCGGCCGCATACTGTTTGCATCGCTGCTTGCAATCATAGTGGTCGAGCTTGTTGCCACGATCTTCTTCCATGCCGACCAGACGATTTTTGACTACATTGTGGTGCTGCTGTTCTGCGGCTTTTTGGGGTACGACTCGTACCTTATGTCGTCGGACGCGCCTACGGTTCCCAACTCGATCTTCTATGCGTCCGAGATCTACATCGACATTGTAAACATCCTGGTTCGCGTGCTCGACATAATGGACAACAAGTAGACCATACCGCCAGTTGGCTGCAATCCCCGCCCACATGAATTTCCGCCCGCATGTCACATGGCATGCGGGCGGTTTTTTGTTAGCCTTGCGCGGCGGGTTTCAATCCTGTTTCGTCATATTGTGCTGCGGGCGCAACAAGCTAGGATGTATCCAATTGCATAGCGTCACAAAACCTTTGAAGCGGAAGTAAAACCTGTTGGTGCGCATACAGAGAGTTCGGGCAGCTGAGATCCGAGCAGTGGCAGGCAGGCATAATGGACCCGCTGAGGGCGCGAAGAACCGAACGCACCGCCCATGTGGCAGCAAGTTCGAGGAAGTTGCGACGGGTGCTCCCGTTACAGGGCAGGAAGGTGATGGCCTTCCACAGAGAGAGCGAACGTACGCGTTCGTTAATCGAGGTGGCACCGCAGGCGTATGAGCGCTTGTCCTCGAAGACCCATGGCCGAGGACGGGCGTTTTTTGTTGCCGGTCCTCACGATTTGGCGCCCTTGCGCCAGAAAGGGAGGCTCTAATGGCCACCAACGAGTTCCACAAGGACCCGTACCGCATCTATCTGAGCGAGGACCAGATTCCCACCAGTTGGTACAACCTCAGGGCCGACATGCCCAACAAGCCCGGCCGCATGCTGCTACCCAATGGCGTCCCCGCCGAGGTCGCCCACATCACCCCCGTGTTTGCCGAGGAGCTCTGCCGCCAGGAACTCGACGACGAGACCCCGCTGGTTACGATTCCCGAAGGCGTTCGCGAGATGTACAAGGTCTATCGTCCAAGTCCCCTGTGTCGCGCCTACAACCTAGAGAAGGCCCTTGGCACGCCCGCAAAGATCTTCTATAAGTTTGAGGGCAACAACACTTCCGGCTCGCACAAGCTCAACTCCGCACTCGCGCAGGCCTACTACGCCCACGAGCAGGGCCTCTCCACCATCACCACCGAGACGGGTGCCGGCCAGTGGGGCACCGCGCTTAGCGAGGCTGCCGCACACTATGGCTTGGACTGCGACGTGTTTATGGTGCGTGCAAGTTACGAGCAGAAGCCGTTCCGCCGCAGCGTAATGCAGACCTTTGGCGCCAACGTGACGCCCTCCCCCTCCAACACGACCGAGATCGGCCGCAAGATGCTGGAGGACCCCAACAACTACACCGGCTCGCTTGGCACCGCCATCTCGGAGGCCGTGGAGCGCGCGCTGCACGTGCCCCAGAACCGCGGCCGCTACCAGCTGGGTTCCGTCCTCAACCAGGTGCTGCTGCACCAGTCCGTGATTGGCCTGGAGAGCTATACCGCCCTTGAGCAGCTGGGCGAGTATCCCGACATCGTAATTGGCTGCGCGGGCGGCGGCTCCAACCTTGGCGGCCTCATCGCGCCGTTTATGCGCGACAAGCTCACGGGTGCGCGTCCCAACACGCGCTTTGTGGCCGTCGAGCCCGCAAGCTGCCCGTCGCTCACGCGCGGCCGCTTTGCCTACGACTTTGCCGACACGGGCCAGACCTGCCCGCTCTGCAAGATGTACACGCTTGGCAACGGCTTCATCCCCAGCCCCGACCACGCCGGCGGCCTGCGCTACCACGGCATGAGCCCGGTAATCTCGCAGCTCAAGCACGACGGATTCCTTGAGGCCGTGGCCGTGCGCCAGACTGACGTGTTCGCCGCCGCCGAGCAGTTTGCCAAGCTCGAGACCATCCTGCCCGCTCCCGAGAGCGCCCACGCCATTCGCGTTGCCATTGACGAGGCTCTTGCCTGCAAGGCCTCGGGCGAGGAGAAGACCATCCTGTTTGGCCTCACCGGCACGGGCTACTTCGACATGACCGCCTACGAGGCCTACAACGAGGGCCGCATGGTGGACCACATTCCATCCGACGAGGAGCTTGAGCTGGGCTTCTCCACCATCCCGGCCGTCCCCGGCGTGCAAGCCGCCGGCGGTTTGGAGCTCTAGCCATAGCATCAAGCAATGGGGAGTATCCCCTTTGTCCGGGGCAAGCAAAGGGGATACTCCCCATTGCTTGCCCCGTCTGTTTTCGTGGAATTTGGGCTTGCAGCGCGCTATGCAACTAAAATGAATGGGTGCGAACCGCAGAAGAGTCATAGAAGAATCGATCCACCCACGAAAGGTGCATGTATGGAAGCAGACGAGTTGTTGCAAAAGGCGGGTAGAATTACCCTTACCTGCATACTCTCTGCCGCCCTTGTTGGCCCCATGGCAACACCGGCCCTGGCGGAGAACTTTGACGAGAAGATAGAGAGCCTGAGGCAAGAAGAGGAAGAGGCCCGCAACGCGGCCGCCGCAGCCGAGCAGGAGGCGCAGGCGGCAAAAGACGCCCAAGCGGCGTTGGAGCAAGAGGTCGCGGCCGCCCAAGAGCAGCTCATATTGCTCGGACAAGAGGCAGAGGCTGCCGAATACGACTACATCACCATTACCAACCAGCTCGAAGAGACCAAGGCTCGCATAGTTGAGCTCGACGAGCAGATCGCACAGACGCGCGAGGAGCTGGCCATCTCCAAGGAGGAGCTGGCCACCATTGTTGCCGACACCTACAAGCATGGGCGTCCAACGCTTCTCTCGGTGGCGCTCAAGGCAACGAGCTTTGACGACTTGCTCTCGCGCATTCAGTACGCAAACAAGGTTGCCGAGTACGAGACCTCCGTGGTCCAGCGGGTCAAGGACCTCGAGGCCCAGCTGGAGCAGGAGCGCGCGGAGCAAGAGGAGCAAAAGGCGCTCCAAGAGCAGCAGCAGATCGAGCAACAAGAGCGTCTGGAAGCGGCCGAGGCAGCCATTGCCCAGGTGGAGGCGTACCAGGCACAGCTCTCGGTTGAGATACAGCAAAAGATTGCCGAGGCAGACGAGGCCATGAGGCAGGCAGCAGCAGAGGAAGCCCGCGCGGATGCCGCCGAGGCGCAACGCCTTGCCGAGGAGGAGGCAAAGCGCAAGGCCGAGGAAGAGGCCCGTCGCAGGGCTGAGGAGGAAGCACGGCGTCGAGCAGAGGAGGAGGCACGCCGCCAGGCCGAAGAGGAGGCTGCTGCAGAAGCGGCAGCTGCGGCGGCGGCAACCAGCTCGGAGTCAAGCTCTGGATCAAGCTCTAGCGGGGGCTCTAGCTCCAGATCAAGCGGCAGCTCTAGCTACACCGCCCCGGGCGACGTGTCGAGCTTCGTCGCCCGCGCCTATTCCATCATTGGCTCCGGGTATTCGTGGAGCGGCTACTCGTGGTCGGGAAGCCCCTCGTCGTCTGTGTTCACCTGCTCGGGCGTCGTGGACTTTGCGCTTGGCCTCGCCCCACGTTCCAACTCTCCCGAGACGTACTACGCCAAGGTGGGCTCGCGCATGAAGTACGACAACAGCCAACTGGAGTACGGCGACTTGGTGTTTTATGCCTGCATGGGACGTGCCCCCGGTCACGTGGGCATCTACGTTGGCAACGGCAAGGTCTTGGACTCCATTCCCAACGGCGGCGTCGCCATCCGTGCGGTGGACTACATGCCCACCATGGGCGGTGGATCGATCTTCTAGTGAAGCGAGCAACCGGCCGGGAATGGGGGGACACACCTCAACCTATTCCCGGCTACTCTTTTCAGCGTACCTCGCGCATCACGCGGGTTAGCTCGTCGATGACCTCCCCCATGTCGATGGGCTTGGACACGTATCCGTTCATGCCCACGGCCATCGCAGCATCAACGTCCTCCTTGAAGGCATTCGCCGACATGGCCACGATGGGAATGCCAGCTAGCGCGGGGTCGTCCAGCGCGCGAATGGCGCGCGCCTCGTCGTAGCCGTTCATCACCGGCATCTGTATGTCGGTAATCACCAGGTCGTAGTGTCCGGGACCCACCTCAACCAGCTTGTCCACCGCCTCTTGGCCATTCGTCACCGCGTCCAGCACAAATCCCAGCTCCTCGAGCAGCATGCAGGCAATCTCTCGGTTGATCTCGTTGTCCTCCGCCAAGAGCACGCGCATGCCCTCAAAGTCATCGAACTCCTCCTCGTCCTGCACGACCCCGACCGCCTGCTCCTCGGGCGTCTCTTCTCGCGTCTCCATCTTCACGCGCACCACGAACTCCGTTCCCTTGCCCGGCTCCGAGATCACGTCTATGGATCCGCCCATCATGTCCACGATGCGCTTGGTTATGGCCATCCCCAAGCCCGTGCCCTGAATGCCGCTCGCCGTGGTGTTGCGCTCGCGCTCAAACTCGTCAAACACCTTTGCGGCAAACTCAGGCGACATGCCAATGCCGGCGTCCTTTACGCTTATCTGGTATGACGCAAAGCCATCGGGCGCCTCCTCCAGCTGCGTAAACGTTACCGTAACGGACCCGCCCTCCGGCGTAAACTTGTACGCGTTGCTCAAAAGGTTGAGCAGCACGCGATTGAAGCGCGTCGCGTCGCACCTCACGAGGCAGTTGCGCATGTCTTTGCCGCGCACGTCAAACGCCACGCCCTTCTCGGCCATCTGCGTCTCAAACATGCCCTTTAGGTCACGCATAACCTCGCACAGATCGACGTCTTCCATCTCCAATTCCAGCTTGCCGCTCTCTATGCGGCTCATCTCCAGCACATCGTTTATGAGCGCGAGCAAGTATGCGCTGGAGGCATCGATCTTTTGGAGGTAGAGGCGCATGTCGTCCATGGTCTCCGCGCGCTTGGCGAACTCCGTGTAGCCCACGATGGCGTTCATGGGCGTCCGTATGTCGTGCGACATGTTTGACAAGAACGTGGTCTTGGCCTGGCTCGCCCGTTGCGCCTCCTCCAAGGCCTCGCGAAGCCGTTCGTTACGCTCTATCTCCTCGATTCTTGCCGTGGTGGTGTCCGACTTAAGGAGCAGGTAGAACTTGGTCGCGGCGTCAATCACATAGAACACAAAGCGCTTGTAGAACACCTCTCCGCCCACGTTGCACGAGATGTTTACCTCGTAGGGCTCGCGGCGCGCCAGCTCCAGGTCCACGCGCTCGGGGCTCAGGGCCTCCATTAGCTCCCTGCGTTGCTCGTTGGTTCCCATGATTACCGGAGCCACCTGCTCGGCAAGGTAGTCTGCATACGCACCGCGCCTGTGCTTGGGAAATATGCTTCCCCGCCTTGCCTCGCTGTTCTCGCCAATAATGACCTCGTAGTGCCCGTCAATCAGGCAGGTGATCATGTCAAACTGCCCGGCAAGAGCCTTGGTTAGTATGACCTCGTCCACAAGGTCGTTGGTACACTGTCGCTCGGTTATGAGCGCCACCACATCGTTGGTGGCAAGCTGCACGGAAAGCGTTATCTCCACTCTAACGAACACCGGGTTACCGTTGGCCGAACGGCACAGCAACGTTTCTTCTACTTGCTTCCTTCCCTGTTGATAGCATGCAAGAAGCCCCTCGCGCGACAAGAGCACGGATCCCCCAACCATCGTTGGCTCCGACAACAGATGCGCACGTCGTCCCTCGGCAAACTCGCTAAACGTTTGGGCTTTAGGGTCGCTCTCGTATAGTTGGTTGCCATCGAGTTCCTCGATCTTGTTGTGTGTGAGGTTGACCTTGATCACGGTCACGTATTCCTCGGTCAGCTTACTCAGGTCTCCTCGCACATCCTCATACAAAACCTGAGACTGGGCCTTTGCATCGCGCAGGCGGTCGATTATGTCATACATTATGCCCAGCACCAAGAACACGAACACGCTGCCACCAAACAGGATGCCCGCAACGATTACGTCGGGATCTCCAAAGATGCCGACCACCAAATAGCCCACAAGAAACGACACCAGCAGCGCAAGGGGCACATGGAGCAAAACGTATCGCGCTCGCGAGGTCTCCTCGACCTTCATACGGCGCACAAACCCGTAGCAGCAACCTATGTTGTAGACCATAAGCAGGCTGCCAGCGTATATCATTACGTTGATAACATGCTCCAGATAGTCCATGCGAGTCCCCCACATCAAGCGCATCCATACGAAAGGAATGCACATGGCATATGTCTCCAGACCAAGTATACACGCATCCACCGTGGAGGAACGGCGCGCGTACGTTCGCAAAAAGTATGCCTGCATTGCGGACTGCGACGCTTGTGGACTGTGCAAGCTCTTTCACCAACAAGACCCCGAGACAGCCCTGGCCGACTACATAGACGGTCGCGCGGAGCTTCCCGAGGTCATGATGCGGTATCGATAAGCGGGACAAACGTCCCCGTCCCCATCGTCCTTACTTAAGCGTGGCGTACATGATGGCCTTGATTGAGTGCATGCGGTTCTCGGCCTCGTCAAAGACGACCGACCGCGCCGACTCAAAGACCTCGTCCGTGACCTCCATCTCGCAGATGCCAAACTTGCTCGCAATCTCTGCGCCAATGGTGGTCTTTGTGTCGTGGAAGCTGGGAAGGCAGTGCATAAAGATGGCGTCTGTTGCCGCCTGCTCCATAACGGCCGCGTTTACCTGGTAGGGACTCAGGAGCCGGATGCGCTCGGCCCACAGCTCCTCGGGCTCGCCCATCGACACCCAGATGTCAGTGTAGATAACGTTGGCGTCTGCCGCGCCTTCTGCCACGGAGTCGGTGAGGGTCACCGAGCCGCCGGTTTGCCGCGCCACCTCGCGGCACGTGGCCACGAGGCTGTCCTCGGGCATGTTCTCCACAGGGCCACAGGCACAGAAGTGCATGCCCAGCTTTGCGCACACGACCATGAGCGAATTGGCCACGTTGTTGCGCGCGTCTCCAAAGAACGTGAGCTTGAGGCCGCGCAGACGACCAAAGTTCTCGCGCACGGTGAGCATGTCGGCGATCATCTGCGTGGGATGGAACTCGGTGGTGAGGCCATTCCACACGGGCACTCCGGCCTTGTCCGCCAGCTCCTCCACGATTGCTTGGTCAAAGCCACGGTACTCGATGCCGTCGTACATGCGGCCAAGCACGCGGGCGGTGTCCTCAATGGACTCCTTCTTGCCCATCTGCGAGCTGCCCGGATCCAGGTAGGTCACACCCATGCCAAGGTCCATGCCACCAACCTCAAACGAGCAGCGCGTGCGCGTGGAGGTCTTCTCGAACAAGAGCACTATGTTCTTGCCCTCCAGGTAGCGATGCGGCGTACCCGTGCGCTTGAGGCGCTTGAAGTCGGCGGAGAGGTCGATGAGGTACTCGATTTCGGCGGGAGTGAAGTCAAGCAGCTTGAGGAAGCTGCGACCGGCAATGTTTACGCCCATGTTTGGTCCTTTCATTTGTGGAGTAACCACTTTACCGCATTTTTGGTCGCGAATACGCGGAAAGCGGCAAGCGAAGGGGAGTATCCCCAATGCTTGGCTCACAGTTCGTCACGCACGAAGGGCATGCTCATGCAGTGCGGGCCACCACGTCCACGACTGAGCTCTGCCGAGGGAATCTGCAGCAGGTCGTAACCGGCCTTGTACAAGATGTCGTTGGTCACGGCATTGCGCTGGTACACAAACACGCGTCCCGGCGACACGGCAAGGGTATTCGATCCGTCGTTCCATTGCTCGCGCGAGGCGGCAATGGGATCGCTTCCGCCGCAGCGGATAAGCCGAACCGAATCGAGTCCCATGGCACGCGCAAGAACGCAGTCGAGGCCATCATCCATGCATTCTATGGAGAGCTCCCCCACGCGAGCTCCACGTGTGATCCTAAACACCTCCAAGGTGCTCAAGATGCCCGGATGGTACAGAAAGGCATCCACGTCCACCTGCGTGAACACCGTATCCAAGTGCATCATGGCGCGGGTGTCGGGAATCAAGAAGGCATAGACCTCCTCTATTGCCGGTCGCCTCTCCCCTCCCCAGAACACGTTCTTTGCGTACAAGTCTATGGCCGCAGACACCGTGCGTTGCGATATGCCAATGGCAACCGTGTGCTCGGAAAGGTTAAGAAAGTCGCCGCCCTCCATCCTATGCGGGCTGCTGCGAGAATACCACACGGGCGTGTCCTTGTACAAAGGGTGGTAGGTAAACACGTAGTAGCCAAGCAGCGTCTCGCGCCTACGGGTAAGGCTGTTCATGCTGTTGAGGTTGACGCCATTGCCCACAATGGTAAAGCTGTCACGCGTAAAGTAGAGGTTGGGCATGGGGTCTATCACAAGGTCGGGGTTGCCGCTTTGCGACGTACCCACAAGGTCTGCCAGCTCCCTGGCACCTGCGTTGCCCAGGTCAAGCTCGTCTCGGCGCACGCCACAGATGACCTTGTTCACAAAGGAGCGGGTGTCCTCTATGGCATCGAGCCTCTCGCGCACCGCCTCCATGGTTCGTGCGCCGGCAAGGCCGCTCTCGCGCACGTAGTCGTCGCGAAACTGACGCCGCAACCAAGGCGAGGTCTCCAGCGTCTGGGTTAGAAGGTCCTCAATGTAGATTACCTCCACGCCCTCCTCGCGTAGCATGCGGGCAAACGTGTCGTGCTCGTACTGGGCCGCCTCCAAATAGGGAATGTCATCAAAGAGCAGCGGCTCCAGGTTGGAGGGCGAGAGATTAAGAAGCTCTTCTCCCGGCCGATGCAGCATGACCTGCCTTAGCTGGCCAATCTCGCTGTGCACGTTTAGCTTTGCCTGCATGGTAGCCCCTTCCACAGCCGCCCGGGATCCTTTGCCCGCCCTTTTGTCAATTCTAGCAACAAAACGGCACACGGAAAAACGGCAAAAGGGGCTAAAACCCCTTTTGCCGTCTGCTAGTTCTGATCGTCGGACTTTGCCGGAGGCTCACCGTCGCCGCTAGGCTTTGCCGGGGGCTCGCCATCGCCACCGGGCTTCTGTGGCGGCTCACCGCCATCGCCGGGCTTGCCACCAGGTCCGCCACTAGACTCCGAAACCGTTGCCTCAATGGCCGTACCCGTGGACGCGGTGCCCTCAACGTATGTGTCGTCTCCCACATACAGCGTGTATCCGTTGAGCGCGACGCCATCCGTTCCACATGTGAGCGACGTCACGTACGAGTCAGCCGCAAGCTCCCACGTGCAGCCGTCCGCAAGATCCACATACACGTCTCCGCTCTTACCATCGGGATTTATGGAACCCGCAAACGTTGACCCGTCACTTAGGTACAGGTTTAGATGCGATACCTCGTCCACCAACATGGATCCGCCGAGCTCTTGTCCCGAAGCCTTGAGCGTTACCTGGCCTCCGTTGCTTCCCTCGTTGCCCCAGCCGGCAGCCGCAGCACGCAGGAAGTGGCCTTGCTCGTCGTTGTTTTGTATTGCCACGCCCGAAAGCGTGATGGTTGCGACGGTGTTGTTTACAAAGAACACGTCTCCGTTGGCGTTGGTGATGGATCCGCCCTTTGCGGAAAAGCTCGCCTCGCCCTCGGCCGCGTCGCCACTCATGGACTGATAGATCATAACCGCCTGATACCAGTCGGACTTGTCGCTGTTCTTTTGGGTGTTGCTGGCAACGAGCTCGCAATCTTCCAAGCTCACGGAGTTCTTACCCTCAACCACGACGCCCTGGGAAGCCGTGGATTCCATAGCGGCACCGCTTACGTGGACGTCTGCCGTGGAATAGACAACCGGCGACCCAACGCCTTCGCTCTTGAAGGTACCACCCACGACCTCCTGCGTACCACCTCCTCGGTCGGAGCGAATGGGAGCGGAGGAGTTGCCCGTGGTGTGCACGGTAAGGTTGTTGGCCACCAGCGCACCGCCGCCCGTAACCATAATGCCGCCCGAGCAGTTGTTGGAGGTTTGAATCTGGGAATCAGAAATGGTGACGCTCGTCCCCTCCCCATAGCTAAAGACCGCGTTTGCGTGCATACCGTCCGTGGTCACCGTAACGTCATCAAGCGTAAGGGTGGCTCCCTCCTCGGCATACACGGCGGCGTTGGTTCCATAGAAGTCCGACTCGTCGCCATCGTCGTCACCCGTCTTGGTAACGTCCACGGCAGAGTACGACTTCTGCTCTGCGCTCACGGCAATGGCATGGCCGCCATTGGTGTCGTCGTTAATCGACTCGCGCTCGATCGCGTCCTTAGCTTCCTCCTCGGAGGTCGTTTGCGTGTCCTTGGCCGCATCGTCCTTGTCCGCCTTGTCCTCAGCCTTGGCGCAGCCCGCCAGCATCGCGGCAAGCGACGTGGACAGTGCCAAGAAACCCCTGCGAGAAGTCATTGCGTTTTTCATGATGTGCTCCTTTCTTCGGACGACCCTACGGTACCAACCAAACCTTAAGGCATGCTAAAAGAAGGAGCTCGCCAGGCTTTTGGCCACATAATCGCAACGACACTTAAGGACACTTTAAAAACTTGTAAGGTGGCGCAGGCGCGCCGGTCAGAGGGGCTGTGGGTCATACGGAGCAGCAGTCTCCGTCTCCTTTACAAAGAAGTGCCTGGCCAGCCAGCTCGAGAGGCCATCGAGTCCCGGATACATAATCCGCTCGCTTACGTTTAGCTTATCCAGCATGTCGCGTACGCGCCACCGCAGCTCCTTCTTGATCACATACTTGACCGACCGCTCCGTATGTTGGCTCAAAAAGTCCACCACATCCACCGTGTCCAGCGGCACAATGGTAAAGAACGAGTACTGGTTTATTATCCGCTGCTCTATGGATGGCGGCTCCACCACCAGCATGGCCTTGCCAGCCATGTCCTTGTCGTATTGCTCGGGACCTTCGCAGCTCTCCTGCAGCATCTTTAGCGAGAATACCGTGTTGTGGGAGCGCGCCATTACCTCCTGGTACTTGGGCGGCAGCATCGCGTGCAGCTCTTTGACGTCTATCCGCCATACGACGCTGTCATGGGCATCCATATCCTCCAGGTTGTTCTCGATCGTCGCAAAGTGCAGCCCTACCAAAGGCGAGTACGACCAGTCGAGAAGCCTCGTCGGCAACCCGTGATGCTGCCCAAGGATCATCTGCCTCCAGACGCTTTCCTCGATCGTGGGGTCCTCCAACACCGCGTACTTTGTAAAGTTAGAAAGAATCGCCGGCTCGAGCGTTCGCCTCTTCTGCTTGCAGATCCTCTGAAGCGAGGACACCATGCTAAAGTCCGCGTTCGACATCCCGCGATAGATGTGCAGGTTTCTGTAGCGGTCCAGGTCCTTTCGGTACCTTTGCTCCATCAGCAAGGTAGAGATCCCAAACATATCGTCTATGACAACGGTCTTGTACATCCTCTGTCTTGTCTCCCAGTCGTTGTGCCCTCGGTATTTGGCACCATGCGCTCACAAGCTAAGCGACGCGAGCATGGATTCGTACACCGAGCGGTTCTTCTGCGCGCACTCTTCCCTCGCATAATAGTACAGCGTATAGCAGCGACCGCCGTCCTTAAAAACCAGCACCTCGCACTCGTGGGGAATTCCCTCAATCTGGCAGGCATAGGCAAAGCCGTGCGTATCCCTTTGCGCAACGTTGGTCTCAAAGAGGTTACCGACGCGGTAGCCCTTGTGTCGATAGGCCTTTGCAAGCGCCTTCTCAACGCGTTTGGCGAGGGCCTTCTGGCTTGCGAGCTTTGACACCAGCGCGTTGGAGTCCTTCCAAATAATGGTCACGGCCACATGGCGACCCTCGTCGCGCGCTCCCCACATCTGCATGTACTCCATACCATAGATGCTCTGCAACAGATCCGACGACATGAGCTCAAACCCGTCAGGGAGCTCGATGGAGAGCCTGCCGTCATCAACAAACACTTTGCTCATACCCTCAGCCTCACTTTGGACGGTGGCATACAAAAAGCCAGTATAGCTTATGTTCGCCGCCGCATTTCTTACGCCAATCATGCGGCAGGACGTGCGTATGAGCCGCGTGTTGTGTGAGGCAGTTTCGCGTGGCAGAGGGGGTAAGGGCGGCGCCCCTCAAATGGGACCAGATTGCGTTTGCCGGACCGGAACCTTTGACGATCGGTTTGCCAGCTTTTCGTGCCGTAACACTGCGATTGCGCCATGGCACGCAAAGGCGACGATTATCGGCCCGCGGCACGCAAGCCCCGTCTACCCACATCAAAGTTTTAACCCGTACACTTTTTGACCAAAACTCTTCCCTACCGCGTACACAATTCGCTTCATGAGGCGACGGCCTCACAGAATGGGCCATGAAAACA
>JAUMWL010000307.1 GCA_030529665.1 Coriobacteriales bacterium | reverse complement strand
CGTGAAGTGCGGAGGCTGGGCACGCGACGTGCTGGGAGGGTAGGCTGGCTCATCCAGCTCATCTGGCTCATCCCGCTAATCCGCATGAGTCGCCGTATGCGGGCGATCGGGATGAGCCAATCGCCTGCAAGAGTCATGTTTTAATCCAAGCGATTACCCCCGACAAGGGGGGCAATAAGACGTGGAGGCGAGGCGAGTTCACCCTCAACCAAGACTTCTGAACCTTCTGAATACGACCGACGCTTAAACTTCTCAGTCTCAGATGCACCACAATGGGGTATACTGCGTATCAGAAGCCACCCCCAAGGGGGAACGGAAGTGGGAGCTGGATAAGCCGGAGCGTTCTCGGGCCCCGGCTTCCGCGCTTTCTATAGGGCGATTCTCCTCCGCTCGACCTTCTTTTCCAAGCGTCTCCACTCATGCGCCCAGTCCTCGCGTGCGCCGCCCTTGGCGTCGACGTGGCCTTGTGCCCCAAGGACTTGGTCAGGTACCCAAAGCCTGGGCTCGTCCCCTCCGCGCATGTGGGCGAGCGTGACATCGCCCAGCCAGCCCTTCCGTATGAGGCTCACCGCCATCTCACGGTCGCGCTTGTCCAGCGCGTCGCCCCTTGACTCCATGACGACGCGCTCCACGCCAGCCGAGCCAAGCAGCGGCAGCAGCACCTCCAGGCACTTGCGCCTCGCCCTCTCCTGTTTCCTTGGGTTGATCGGGCGCCCAGACACGACGATGACGTCCATGGCAAGCGATCCCACGAGTTTGAGGGAGTCCCCCTGCAAAGAGACGCCCATCTGGCGCCAGTGAAGCTTCTTAGCTCCCCTCGGCAAGAGGGAGCACAGCCTCTGAACCGCGACCTCGTCCATGCCGCGGTCGACAACCGCGCATAGATAGTACGTGGTCTCTCCATCGAAGGTGCGCATACTCTCGTCGACGTATGCGACTGTCTTGTTGTCCAATAGTGCCCTCCCGTTGCTTTGCGGCATCATACCGCTACCAGCTGTCGAGAGCGACCAGTTTCCTTGTCTGTCCTTGGTAGTTGTTGCGCTCATTACAGGCCCTTCCTGACGGAGCATTTGGACGATGCCACCTCTCCCAGTCCTGAGAAATGGCGGCCGCATTCCCCTCGATCACTCCGTCAAGGAGGCGTTGCGCAGAAAGTAGAGTAGACGATTGTGCTTCATATGTCAATGATACTCGGAATTATGCATATAGTGCTTGTACGCTCACACCGCCCTCAAAGCCAACCACCAAAACGGTGACACACCTCCGTCCCTCGCCCTTCACAACGGGCCCCGCAAGCGCTTTAATGTAGGCAGACATACGCACCGCACGGGAATCTCCACCCGAGCGCGGCGCGATACGACGAAAGGGAACGAGGACCGGGAGGTACCCCATGCCGAAACACCGCCATGCACACACCCAGAGCAGAGCCAGAGCCGTCTTCTCCTTCGCGCTACCGGCGATCCTGGCACTCGCGACGCTCGCGACCACCGTCGCCTGGGCCACGCCCGCATCAGGCACACCCGATAGCGCTGACACCCCGCGACTGACGGCGACGCTCGCCACGACAGACGGAGGGCAGGAGGCGTGCGGGGCTGGAGACGTCCACCTCGTCTGCACGATCGCACACGAGGGGCTCGAGCCGAACACCCGCTACAGGGCGA
>JAUMWL010000040.1:18366-20363 GCA_030529665.1 Coriobacteriales bacterium | reverse complement strand
TTGGCTAGCAGCTACAAGAGCCCCCTCAAAGCACGAAATAGGCGCCCCGGAACCACGTCCGGAGCGCCTGGAGAATCGCACAATAATGTAGCGGTCTTATTCCCACTCTATCGTCGCGGGTGGCTTTGGCGTTATGTCGTAGACCACGCGGTTGACGCCGGCGACTTCGCTCACGATGCGGCCCGAGATGCGCGCAAGCACGTCGTAGGGCAGACGCGCCCAGTCGGCCGTCATGGCGTCCGCGCTCTCAACCGCTCGCAGGATGATCGGCCGCGCGTAGGTGCGCTCGTCTCCCATCACGCCCACGCTCTTGATGTCGGGCAAGACGGCAAAGTATTGCCAGCAACTGTGCTCGCTGTTGCGTTCGCCCGTTTGCTCGTACAAGCGCTCGTTGTAGGCGTCCAGCTCCTCCCGCACCACCGCATCGGCGTTGCGCAGCACCTCGAGTTTCTCTGCCGTAACATCGCCAATGATGCGGATTGCCAGACCCGGTCCCGGAAACGGCTGCCTAAACACCATCTTGGGCGGCAGTCCCAACGCCAATCCCAGCTCACGCACCTCATCCTTGAAGAAGTGGTCGAGTGGCTCCACAAGGTCGAAGTGCACTCCCTTGGGAAACGGGATCAGGTTGTGGTGGCTCTTTATGGTGGATGCCTTGCCGCCGGTCTTTCGTGCGCCGCTTTCAATGATGTCGGGGTAGATGGTGCCCTGCGCCATGAACCGCACGCCGTCGAGCCTCTGGGCCTCCTCAAAGAACACCTTCCAGAACTCGGTCCCAATGCGCGAGCGCTTCTGTTCGGGATCGGTTACCCCGGCAAGAAGCCGCAGATAGCGCTCTTCGGCATGTACGTGCACAAGAGGAATGTTGAACTGGTCCCGGAAGACCTCCTCCACCAGCTCGGGCTCGCCCTTGCGCAAAAACCCATGATTCACGAACACGCAGGTGAGCTGCTCGCCAACGGCACGGTGCATGAGCGCGGCCACCACGCTGGAGTCGACGCCTCCCGAGAGCCCCAGGATCACGCGGTCCCCGCCCACCTGCTCGCGAATCTGTGCGACCTTCTGGTCGATTATGCTGTCCATGGTCCAGCTCGGCTCAAGGCGGCAGATGCCAAAGAGGAAGTTCTCCAGAATTCGGCGCCCGTAGGCCGTGTGGCGCACCTCGGGGTGGAACTGCGTGGCATAGAGTCGTCGCTCCGCGCATTCCATTGCTGCCACCTGGCAAGTCTCGGTGCGTGCCGTCACGCTAAAGCCCTCCGGAACGTGACTCACGGAGTCCCTGTGGCTCATCCATACGGTCTGCTCCCCTGGCGTGGAGACAAGCAACTCGGAGGTGCCAAGGCGCTCGAGACTCGCGGGACCGTACTCCCCCTTGTCGGCGTGCGATACGGCACCGCCAAGGGTGACCGCCATGATCTGGTGCCCGTAGCAGAATCCAAGAACCGGAAGGCCGAGTTCAAAGATTCCCGGGTCGACGCGCGGTGCGTCTTTGGCATACACGCTGGCAGGACCACCAGAGAGGATCAAAGCCGATGGCGCCATCTTTGCAAGCTCGGAGGCCGAGATGTCGCAGGGCACGATCTCCGAGTACACGTGAAGATCACGCACGCGACGAGCTATTAGTTGCCCGTACTGCGCGCCAAAGTCAAGAACGGCAACAAACGATTGGGTCACAGATTCCATGGCTCGCTCCTTCCTCCCACCAGGGTCGTTGTGCGCTTGCCCCCACAACGGAACAACCTACCCCACCCTGCTATGTTCGCATACCAGTATGCGCCTCCAATCGCCTTTATGACAACGGGGAGGGAGGGTGTTGTCACACAATAGACCAGTTACCATTCCTATAGCAGCCTTGGCCATTTGGGGCCAGGTCCCAAATGGCCATTATGACGAGCTGTGTGGGTGAAACGGCGCCTGGCGTGCTGTCTTTTCGAGCTGTGTGGGTAACATCCGGACATGTGTGCTGTGATGACGAGCTGTGTGGGTTGGCGAGCCAC
>JAUMWL010000040.1:0-18266 GCA_030529665.1 Coriobacteriales bacterium | reverse complement strand
GGTAACATCCGGACATGTGTGCTGTGATGACGAGCTGTGTGGGTTGGCGAGCCACGCTGGTCTAAAAGACAGCACGCTTTACGTTAAGAGAGCCACACAGGTCGCGATTACAGCACGCCCACCCGGCTCGGAGCCACACTGGTCGAAAAGACAGCACGCTTTACGTTAAGAGAGCCACACAGGTCGCGATCACAGCACGCTACCAAGCGACAACAACCTAAATCCAAGCGTGATAGTGTGACAATACCCTGCGTCCCCGCCGTCACATGCCACGTAAAAAGTGGTGTGCCGATTTCTCGAACACACCACTTCTGACCTGTGGTTTTGTTGTGTTTCGGAGTAGAGCGTGGAAGAGTGTTTCGAGCCTAATATTACTCCCACTCCACCGTGGCAATGGGCTTGGGACTCAGCTCGTAGCACACGCGGCAGATGCCGGGCACCTCGGCCAGGATGCGAGCGGTGATCTTCTTTAGCAGCGCCCAGTCAAGCTCAGGCACCTCGGCCGTCATAACGTCCACGGTGTTGATGCAGCGGATGATGCAGGGCCACTCAAAGGCGCGCTTGCCGTCGCGCACGCCGGTGGCGCGGTAGTCAGGCACCACGCAGAAGTACTGCCATGGACGCTCGAGGGCACCTGCGGCAGCGGCAGCGTCAATCTCCTCGCGCACGATTGCATCTGCCTCACGCAGAGCCTCCAGGCGGTCGCGGGTGATGGCACCGGTGCAACGCACGCCCAGTCCGGGACCGGGGAACGGCTGGCGGTCAACCATGGAGTCGGGCAGCCCCAGCTCGCGGCCAACCACGCGCACCTCGTCCTTAAAGAGCAGCTTTACGGGCTCCACAAGCTCCCAGTTGAGCTCGGCCGGCAGACCACCAACGTTGTGATGGGCCTTCACGCCCGCCTCGGACTCAAGGATGTCGGGATAGATGGTGCCCTGGCCCAGGAAGCCGATTCCCTGGAGCTTGGCGGCCTCCTCGTCAAAGACCTTGATAAACTCCTCGCCAATCACATGGCGCTTGGCCTCGGGATCATCCACGCCCGCGAGCTTATTGAGGAATCGGTCGACGGCGTCCACATATATGAGCTCGGCACCCATTTGGTTTTGGAACACGTCGATTACCTGCTCGGACTCGCCCTTGCGCATGAGGCCGTGGTTAACGTGCACGCATACGAGCTGCTTGCCGATGGCCTTAATGAGCAATGCCGCCACCACGGACGAGTCTACTCCGCCCGAGAGCGCGAGCAGCACCTTTCCATTGCCCACCTGCGCACGCATGGCCTCCACAGCCTCGTCAATAAAGGTCTGTGCGAGTTCCGGCGTATTGATGCGTGCCATATCGTCGGGTCGCTTGTTGCTAAAAAAGTCCATGTGCCGTCTCCTTAGAACGTAGGAATGCACATAGGCTACCAGAAAAACGCCAAGGCACCTTACACGTCACACAAGAGAAATCAACTGAACATCAATAGTTTTGTACCGGCGCTCGGACACCTGCAACAGTGTGTCTCCTATAATGCATATGGATACATTCGTACGCAAGGCATTGGCCCGCACAAGGAGGATCGCATGCGCATCGCATTCTTTGACATTGACGGAACACTCGCCACCGGTACAAGCGTGCCAGGCAGCGCCTCGGCTGCGCTCAAGCGGATGCGTGCCAACAAGGACCTCGTGTTCATCTGCACCGGACGTGCACGCGCCTACGTGGAGAACAACTTTGGGGACTATGCGGACGGCTTCGTGTGCTCCAACGGGCGTCTGGCCTTTATGGGCAACAAAAACCTTGTTGACGCTCCCCTTACGCCCAAGCAGGTGCTGGCCTTCTCCGCGGCACTCGACGGGGTTGGCGCAGGATATGCGTTCTTTGGCGAGCGCGACGCGTGGTATGGTGGCAACGAGGCGTATAGGGCCACGGCCGAGTCCGTGCTCAAGCTAGGAACCCTTCCCCGAATCGCTGACCCGGCTTCCATACAGGCGTACAACTTTGACATCTACTTCGACGATGCCGCACACCGTGCACGAGCGACCCAAGCATTGGGCGACACATGCCTGGTAAACCCCCATGGCCCCCATCCAAGCGCCGACGTCACGGTCCTTGGCTCCGACAAGGGCGACGCGGTGCGTGGCGTGGCAGCGGCACTGGGAGTTGCCATCGAGGACACGTTTGCCTTTGGCGACGGCATAAACGACCTCCCCATGCTTCTGGCGGCGGGTCACGGCATAGCCATGGGAAACGCCGTAGACGAGCTAAAGGAGGCCGCCGAGTTTGTGACGACCCACATCAACGAGGACGGCGTGGCCCGAGGCCTCGCTCACTTTGGCCTCGCCTAGCCCATCCGGGCGGCTACTGCGGCTACTGCAAGGCGCACGCACACCCCTAACAGTTGCCGGTATACACGTGGCTCAGGTGGGTACGTGCCACATCGGCCAGGGCATACACCCTGCCCACGGGCGTGGGTCCCACGTCGCGCTTGCGCCACGCCGGGTGGAAGCGCGACACATGCAGCACTATGTTCTTGTCCACGCTTGCGAGCCACGCGGCGAGTTCGTTCATCTCCTCTGCCGAGTCGTTGACTCCCGGCACCACGAGCGTGGTTACCTCAACGTGGCACGTGGGCGTGGCGGCAAGCAGCTCGATGGTCTTTCGCACCGCCTCCAGCGAACCGCCCACCATGTCGTATGTCTGCGGCCTAAACGACTTGAGGTCAATGTTTGCGGCGTCGATGAGCGGCGCCATCTGGGCCATCACCCGTTGGCTCACGCATCCCGCCGACACCAGCACGTTGCAAAGACCCGCCTCACGCACGAGCTCTGCCGTGTCGCGCACAAACTCCCAGCACACCAACGGCTCGTTGTACGTGTAGGCCACGCCCACCATGCGTTCTACCCTTCGCGTTGCGGCAATCGCTAGGTCCGCAAGCTCTTGCGGTGTGTACTCCTGCCATCTGACGCCATCGGCGCCCACCTGGGAGATGCTCGCATTCTGGCACCAGGGACAATGCAGGTTGCAGCCATAGCCACCCACCGACAACACCGCAGATCCCGGCTTCCAGCGAGCGAGTGGCTTCTTCTCCACCGGATCTATGGCAATCGAGGTCAGACGACCATAGGCGGCAGGAACCACCTCACCGTCCACGTTTGCACGCGCCCGGCAAGCACCCACGCGCCCCGGCAAAAGCAAGCAACCATGCGGACACACGTCGCAACGAACCGCCTCGGTCATGGAGGCCCCTCCCCTCACGCGATCACCGTACCCCAACGCCGACTATCCTTGGTCTCGTTCCATTGCCGTAACAAAGAATAGGTTGCCATAGGTCTCGTGTTGCCTAAACCGTGCCTGCGCCATCATGTGACGTATCTTGCCGGACTTGGTTATGACCCTAAAGCCACAGCAAATAAAGCTGGCTTTGCCCTGCCTTTTGAGCTTTTGCTCGCGTTCGGTCATCACCCTTCCAAAGTCGTCCGGATGGATGACGTTTTGGAACAAGCCGCCATAGTGCTCGTTAAAGTCATCGAGGTCCTCGCATTCAAGGAGGTAGATCAGGTCGTCGTTGGCATATAGGATGCTCGTGTCCTCCGCATGACAGATAAAGCCGGCGCCCGGAAGGTCCCGCAGAAGCTCCTTCTTTGAGAAGGCCAGCTGCTGCCGCGTTTGCTTAACCATGCCGGGCACATAGCGCTGGCAACCATTCTTGCCGTGGAGCTTAACGTTATACAGAGCGCTGTCCACGTTCTTTGTCAGCTCCTCCCTCGTGGATGCCTGGACGGGATAGTCCGCGTAGCCCATCGAGATCGTGTAGGGACAAGGCGTCCCCATCGTGCTCGTAAACGTCTGGTCCATCTCCGATGCCTTGCGAATGAGGGGCTCCGCCTGCTCCGCCGTCATTCCCGGCAAAAACACGCCAAACTCGTCACCGCCCGTGCGAGAGACGATCGCCGAGTCCCCAAACGCCTCCGTGAGGTTCTTTGCAAGGTTCTTTAAGGCCTCGTCACCGATGCCGTGACCATACAGATCGTTAATAATCTTAAAGTCGTCGATGTCCAGAAGGACCTCGGTGGCCACGCCGTTGGGGTGCGCCGCAAGATACGCCTGCACCCGCTCCCCCATCCCCTTGCGGTTAAACAGACCAGTTAGAGGATCTGTCTCGGCCATGATGCGCAGCTGCCTGCGGTTGGCATCCATTGCCAAGAGCGCGGCTATCGTTGCCGTAAGCAAGACTACGAGCAAACCTCCCGATATACAGGCGACCAAGATCTCCCTGCTTACCTTCCAGCCATTCTTTGGCGCGACCTCCAACCGCCACGTGCATCCTCCCTCCACAAACGTGTCCACCGCCGGGCGCTTGAGGCTTTCGCTCGATGCCACGATCACCTTGTATTCGTCGCTGATGGGCGATTCGGTCGCGGACAGCTTGTAGTGGTAGCCAAACGAGGCAAGGGAGTCAAAGGAGAACTTAAAGACGTCATGCGCCTTTATTATTGCTATGGTGAAGCCCCAAAACTGACGGTTGCCCTCGGCGTCTGTAAGGAACACGGGGTTGCGTACGGCAATGCCCGACCCGCCCTGCTTCAGCTCAAAGGGGCCTTGCATGGTAACGATGTCGTGCTCCATTCCATACGATACAATGGGCCCGCGCTCAGGATCGCTCATGAGGTCTATGAGGCCGCCCTCGTTTCCCTTTAGCGGATAGATGTCTGTCACCACGCCATTGGGAGCTATCTGTATGCTTCCAATGTAATCCTCAATAAGGTCCCTAGCCGTTGCCTCAAAGTCCAGCACCTCTCCCTTGCCATTGATTATCACCTCTTCCAAGGCTTCGGTAACGGCGATGGCTTGGTCAAAGTCACGCGCGAGCTCACCCGAGTACACCTTGGCGTTAAGCTCGGCTTGGGCTATGGCTTGTTCCCTGTCTCGCTGCAAGGCCTCGTTGGCGGCAAGCGCATACAGAAGCATAAGGACAGCAAGCGCCACGCTGGTTATGAGGAAGACATTTCGCTTGCCCGTGTTCACGTTTGACTCGTTTCTCTTCAGCTCCATGATATACAAGCTATCATAGCAGCTCGCCCACTCATCTGCGACCGCCTCCCTCAGCACGTTGCCCAAACGGACCCCAATCTCAACCTAGCTACGCCGACAATCAAAGACCATCTTTTACATGCAGCGCCCCATTTGGTCCAAACAGTGATAGTCTCTTACCTGAGTTGTGGCCATTCACATAAGGAGAAGTGGTAATGAGCAGCTTCTTGGAGAGTGCCTCCCTTTCTGAGGCGCGCGTTTACGAAAAGCACATGGAGAAATTCATTGCACAGGAGAGTCGACCCTGCTTTCACCTGTCACCCCGCGTTGGCTGGATGAACGACCCCAACGGGTTCTCCTATTACAAGGGACAGTATCACCTGTTCTACCAATACAATCCCTACGCCACCGTATGGGCTCCCATGCATTGGGGCCATGCGGTGAGCGACGACCTGCTCACATGGAAGCACCTGCCAGCGGCACTCGCTCCCGACGCACCTTACGATGACAAGGAGGGCTGCTTCTCGGGCAGCGCCATCGAGATGCCAGACGGGCGTCATCTGCTCATGTATACCGGCGTCAGCGCCAATGGGCACCATACCGACGGTACGGTTAAGACCAAGCAGACGCAGTGCATCGCCCTTGGCGACGGCGTCGACTACGTAAAGCTCGATTGCAATCCTGTAATCGACGCCTCGTCGCTGCCAAAAGGTTCGAGCAGCATAGACTTCCGTGACCCCAAGATCTGGCGTGAGGATGACGGCACGTATCGCGCCGTAATTGCCAGCCGCGACGCAAACGGCAGCGGACAAATCGTTATGTACAAGAGCGATGACGCCATAAAGTGGGAGTTTGTGAGCGTCCTCGCGCGCAACAACGGTCGCTGGGGCTATATGTGGGAGTGCCCCGACCTCTTTGAGCTGGACGGATACGACGTGCTGCTTCTCAGCCCTCAGGACATGCTGCCCGAAGGGCACGAGTTCTACAGCGGCAACGGCACGCTTTGCCTCATCGGCCACGTGGACAAAGAGACCGGCGAGCTTATTGAGCAGAGCGCAACCAACATCGACCACGGCATCGACTTCTATGCCACCCAAACGCTTCTTACTCCCGACGGCCGCCGCGTAATGGTTGCCTGGATGCAAAACTGGGACTCCATTGCGGGCGCCGCACCAAGCATGCGCTGGTTTGGCCAGATGACGGTTCCCCGCGAGCTCTCCGTTCGCGAAGGTCGCCTGTATCAGTGGCCCGTCCGCGAGCTGGAGGCACACCGAGGACAAAAGGTGCTTCACAAGGACGTCAGGCTGGGCGGAGATCCCGTGGTGCTTGACGGCGTCAAGGGGCGAGTCGTGGACCTCCTTGTTGATGTGCGTCCCACCGATGACGACTACCCCTATCAGGAGTTCGTGATCTGGTTCGCCCGAGACGATAAGTTCCACTGCTCGCTGCGATATCGTCCGGCAACCGGCAGGCTCGTGATGAGCCGCATCCACGCGGGTTCCAGGCGAGCCTTTGTGCATCACCGCAAGTGCGACGTGGACGGCGCGCCTACGCATCTGTCGCTTCGTCTGGTAATGGACAGGCACAGCGTCGAGGTATTTGTCAACGAAGGCAGGCTGACCCTTACCATGACCATCCCCACCGATCTTTCGGCCGATATGATCTCGTTCTTCTCGCGTGGTTTTGTGACGCTTGACGTGGAGAAGTACGACCTTAGCTAACGTGTGTTGGGTTTTTGATCACAGAAAAGAGGGGAGCCCATGCAGGACGGACTAAAGATTTGTACCATTGGCGGTGGGTCCAGCTACACGCCCGAGCTTATGAACGGGTTCATCAAGCGCTACGACCGTCTGCCCATAAAGGAGATCTGGCTCGTGGACGTTGAGCGCGGACGCGAGAAGCTCCAGATTGTTGGCGCACTTGCCCAGCGCATGTGGGACAAAGCCGGTTACGACGTAAAGGTTCACCTTACGCTGGACCGTCGCGAGGCCCTTAAGGACGCTGACTTTGTGACCACGCAGTTCCGCGTGGGCCTTCTTGAGGCGCGCATAAAGGACGAGCGCATTCCCTTTAGCTACGGCATGCTGGGCCAAGAGACCAACGGCGCGGGTGGCATGTTCAAGGCGCTGCGTACCATTCCAGTCATCCTGGAAATCGTGGAAGAGATGAAGGAGCTCTGCCCCAACGCCTGGCTCGTTAACTTTACCAACCCATCCGGCATGGTAACCGAGTCCGTGATTCGCTACGGCAAGTGGAACCGCTGCATTGGCCTTTGCAACGTGCCCATTGGCGCAATGCTCAACGAGCCAAAGCTCATAGACAAGACCTTGGACCAGCTCGTGTTTCGCTTTGCGGGCATTGACCACTTCCACTGGCATCGCGTGTTTGATGCCGCAACCGGCCAAGAGGTAACGCGGGACATCATAGACGGCATGCTCGATCCCAACAAGGACGACGGCACTCCTGCCAACATCCACCACGTTCCCTTTGCTCGCGAGCAACTCTATCACTTGGGCATGATTCCCTGTGGCTACCATCGATACTACTACCTGCAATCCGACATGCTAGAGGACGGCCTTGCGGAGTTCAACGACCCCAGCAAGGGCACGCGCGCGCAACAGGTCAAGGAGGTTGAGGACCAGCTCTTTGACCTGTACCGCGACCCGGAGCTCGCCGAGATGCCCGAGCTCCTGTCCAAGCGCGGTGGCGCCCATTACTCCGACGTGGCCACCGAGTCCATTGCCGCCATCTACAACAACGCAAACGAGCACATAGTGTGCTCCACGCTCAACAACGGCGCCATCCCCGACCTGCCCGCCGACGCCGTGGTGCAGGTATCCTCCTATGTGGGAGGTGCCGGCGCACAGCCCGTGGCGTTTGGGCCCCTTCCCACCTCCGCACGCGGCTACCTGCAGCTCATGTGGAACATGCAGCGCCTTGTGGAGGAGGCGGCCGTCACAGGTGACTATGGTGCGCTGCTAGAGGCCGTGGCACTCAACCCGCAGACGCCTTCTGGCGCTACGGCGAAGAAGGTAATAGACGAGCTGCTCATTGCCCACAAGCGCTATCTTCCCCAGTTCGCAAAGACGATCGCCGAGCTTGAGGCGCAAGGCGTCACCATCAAGGACGACGTCGTTCGCGACCTCTGCGAGCAGGGTCTGTAACAGACCATAGCGGCAAGCACTCATCGGCTCCCCGGAAACGTGCCAAGGGGCACCCGCTTCCGGGGAGTCCGCTTTGTCTACGCCAACAACACCTCAAACTCGGTATCGCACACGCGCAGCACATCCCCCGGCCGCAACGTGGTCGCATCCCCCACGGCCACCCCTCGCACGCTCGCCCGGTTTGTCGCTCCCAAGTCACGCGCCACCAAGTGATCGCCAAGGGTCTCTATGCGCACATGCGCACGTGATACCGGCTGCGCGTGCAGAACGACGTCGCACGACGAGCCCCTGCCTATCATCAAGCCCTTGCGAGGGACGGGTACGGTAACGTCCATCGTGTTCGCGTGGATACGCAACGACCATAAACCTGGCCGCTCGCCCATCTCTTGGGCTTCTGGCCCCTTGGGCATCTCGCACAGGCATTCGTAGCATACGTCCATGTCGGCAAACATCACGGCATCGCACTGCGGACATCGCTTCGTCTCAAACATAACACCCTCCCCGCATGGCATCGTCGTCTTCTTTTTCCTCGCATAACGGAAATACCTCCACGCTCGTTTTTGGTACGAACCACGGAGTTGGCATAGACGGCCTCTCAAACGCATAGAAGGCGCCCTTGGCAGAAACCATCTTTCCTGGTCCGACACTCTTTCTTGCAATAAGAACCTCCCCCTCTCTGGAAACGAGGGCGACGTCCAAGGCGTAGCGCATGCCAAAGGTGTGTATCGACGAGCATCCGCACAAGACCACGGGTCGTGCGTCCCTCGTGGTTCCCAACAAGCCCACCAGCTTCTCTTTCCATGTCTCAAGCCTTCTAAAACATATCTGGTCACAGCCCTCCAGGGGCCTGCACGTCACGTAACCCTCCACCTACATCACCACCCCTGGGCTGTATCTGTCCACGACCAAAGATCGCGAGTGGTGCAAGGCCAGCGGCGCGTCGTAGGCCACTCCCGCAAGCACGAATGCGGAAGGCCACGGCCTATACGTAAGCGTGCAGGTGAATTTGGTAAGGTGAGGAAGCACGCTCAGGCTGCCAGACATCCCAGAGCCTCCCATCCGGCTGGCAGAGACCTCAACGTCACAGGCCTCCCCCTCTCCCAGCGACTCAAGTATGCAGCTGCGCACCTCCTCGACCGCCACCATCTGCGTCTGGCTACCAGACGGCGCAACTCCTTGCGAAAGCACGGCATCCAAAGAGATTCTGTCAAATGCGGCACAGAGCGAGACAAACCTGCCCAAGTTGTACACCACCAGCGAGACGACCACTACCACAGGCATGAGGACCGCAAGCTCCACAGCCATCTGGCCACGTTCGCCCTTTAGCCTACCCAACATAGTTACCCACCCCCAAGTGTCGAGAGGTCAATGGAAAGAGGTATGGACTTTGATGTCCCCAACAACGGCAGCTCGGCCACCGTTATCTTCCCCTCAAGGCCTTGTCCTGCTGTCCATGCGCCAAGCGCCATCGCAATATCCTGGGCAGAACCTCCTGTTGGAAATGCCTGAATGATCGACCTTATCTTGCCCGTGGAATCCATTCCGGCCTTGCCCAAGACATCCGACGTGCTCACCAGCACGGGCTTCCTGAGTCGCATGTCGGCGGGTTCTAGCCCCACCGCTCGCATTACCTCTCCAACCTTCGTCCTGAGCCAAGAGCCCACGGTTCCGCCAAAGATGCCGTCCATCTTGCCCAGAAACCCACTGGTCGCCGATCCAATGCCCTCATAGGCCGTGCCATACGAGACCAAGAGGTCTCCCCAAAGCGTCAGAATACCGCCCAAGATGCCTCCATACGAGGGTTCCGTGTCCTTTGCAAGCCCGTCAAAGAACCTGGCAAGAACGTTGTTCCCCTTTGTGGACTCGTCTGGGGCCAACGTTGCAGCAGAGACGGCCGCTCCACGTGGCAAGTCCGTTCCCTGCAGCGGCGACGACGTGAGCTCTGTGGGACTGGCCGCCCCAGCATCTCGCAGCACAATGCCCACGCATCCCCAAGAGCCCGCAGGTTGTATGTGCGGTCGCGGGACCGCCAGTTGGTCGAGGACGCGCTGGAACATCCCCCTTCCCTCCTCGGCGGACTCTCTCATGCGACGCTCGGCCTCGGCCTGCTCGTTTCTAGCCGTCGAGTAGTCGCGAGCGGCCTGGACGATTATCTCCCAGTAATGCTCGTACCCGTTGTCCGCTATGGTGGAGATTGACGCCACCGCGCCAAGGTCGCCCACGTCCATGCGACACGCGTCGCACAGGCGAGTGGCGCCCGAATCAACGGATGATACGCTGTCGTTTCCCACATATGGCCCGAGCGCGTTTGGACAGTCAAGGCAGGAGTGCAAGGTTCTTCCCGCCGGCTCCCCGGTACATGGCCAGGACGGGTCCGTGTAGAGCCACGTCTGCTTTACCTCGTTCTTGGTGCAAGCAAGGTGGGGAACGTAGAGGTCCACCGACCCATCCTCGTACTCCCTATACCAAGCAGACTCCACCTCTCCAAGTGCATATCTGTAATACGCCCCACGGGCGAGGGAGTCCGTTACCGACTCAATGTCAGGGGCAGTGGGGCTCTCCCGAGCAAGACGCGCTGCGTAATAGGCACGCGATCGCAGTATTGCCATGCCAAATGACCATGACTCGGGGCTAGGTGCATAGGGATTCTGCACTCCAACCAGGCCCGCGAGCGACTCGGCCCTGGTTCTGAGACAGCGAGGTGAATCCATGCAGTCGGCCCTCCACGCACGCTCGCGCGCCTCGTCCGCGCGGGCCTTTGCCTCCTCGCATGCCTGAGCATACTCCTGCATGTGCTCGGCGGATTCGGCAACTTCTTCCGCATCCACGTGCGTTGATAGGCTCCCGTAATCTGAGTGCGATTCCATCGGCAACGGCAGAGCCACGCCCGCATACTTCAAGCCGCTCCCAGCATTCGCGCTTGCACACGACCAGGAGTTGGCCACGATGGCAAGGGGCAGGGCCGCCTCCAGCCTTGATAGTCCCTCAGCCGCGCTTTGGGCAAACGCGTTTCTTGCCCGCATGATACTCATTCCCTCATCGATCACCGACCCAGCAAGCACACGGACGCCTGGCGTTGCGGACAGCACAAGCCCGGCTCCCAAAACCGTCATGCCCACAAGGCCCATGCTCAACACACAGGCATCCAATACCTGTGCAACCGTGTAGAACCTTGCCACCACGTTGGAACCAGCCATAGCAGTCGCGTCCGCGACCTGCTGCACGTCTCCCGATCGCGAGAGCGTCCACTCCGCCGAGGCCACGCAAAGGACCAACGCCACGCTCACTAGCAGCGCCGTTGCGACCGCAACCGATGTGTAGCCCCCTTGGTCCACAAACATCCCTATGCCCAGGCAACAGGACCTTTTCTCGTCAGTCCGACACCCAGTCCCCATACGAACCTCCCAACCATGCTGGGCGCATGCGCTCCTCAGCCTCAACTTCCATTCGAACCCCCACGCCGTCCCGTTTGCCAAGGAGTCGCATGGATACGCCAAACAGCGGCAGTGACCGCAGGTGCCCCGCAATGGCCACGCTCACCCTCCTACCGCCATCGGAACGCCTAACATCTATGCTCCAGTCCCTTTGCCCCCCAACATGAAACAGGCTCGCCTCGGGCACGGCTCGCAACCTTCTGAGCGCAAACGACCTCACCACTGCGTCGTCGCTGGTCGTCAGGGTCACACGTGCGCACTCCGCCGCCGTGTGGTTCATGATCGCCAGCGTGTAAAAGGCACAGATGGGCTGAAGCAGCATGGCAAATAGCAGCATGAGCACCGGAAGCATAACTGCAGCCTCCACCGTTGCCTGACCCCGCGCGCACGTACGGACCTGTGCCTCAAAAAGCCGTAACGTCCTGCAAGAACTCAATCGACAGGCCCTGGTCAAGATTGTGCGAGGCATAGTCTCTTGCCATGTGTTGGAGCCTCCCGCCTTGCGCGGCTCGCCACACTGTTCCCAAGGCAACAACCATGGCCAAGAACGCAAACAGGACAATCGCGTACTCAACGGTCGATTGGCCAGACCTCGTCCTCTTTTTGATGTCCATACGATTCCTCCCAATCCTTCACCTCCATCCGTATCACTTGCACAGAGCAACCCTCGTCCCCTTGAAGCACGACGCACAGATCAACCCACCCTGGCCCCTCCATGAGGCACGACCAGGCATTTCCCAGCATGTCAATATATCCCGCGCTCCTAACCATGCAATCCCGCTGGTCCCTGTATCGCAGAACGAGTTCCGAAGCCGTCTCTGGTAGTTCCTCGGAGGTCTGATAGGACGTTACCCGCGCGTCGTCCCTTATGCGCCGCAACTCGTCCGATTCCTCACCCTCGTTTGTGGGGAACCGCGACTCGGTGTCTTGTGGACTCTCTCGCACATTCTTCTCCTCATGCGTGCAGTACCAACCCCACGCACAAAACAGAGCAGTCAGTGCCGTCACGATTGCAAGCACATGCCAAGTACGTCCCCTACAACGAGTTGATGCCATCTGTTATGGCCTGCCACAGCTCGCTGATTCTTCCACGAAACGCAACGATTGCGACAATGGCCAATACCACCAGCACTCCCACAAGGATCGCGTACTCAGTCGTGGCCTGCCCGCGTTCGTTCCCAATTACACCAACCAGCTTCTTTTTCATAGCAACCTCCCCAATATCGTTTCTCTTTTATTGACCGGAAAGCGCAGGACCCAAGAGGGGACCCAGTATCGCCAACAGCATGGCAGGCACAATAAGAGTCCCCAAGGGAATGAGCATCTTTACCGGCACTTGCTCGATCTGCTCCTCAACCCGGGATTTCTGCTCGTCTCGTATGACCTGCGCTTGTCGCTCCAAAGCCTCCGACAGTGGCGTTCCAAACGTAAGAGCCTCCTCCACCGTTGCGGCAAAGCGGGAGATGGCGGGATCATCCAGCTCGTTTGCCATATCCCTTAGCGCCTCGCCCCTGCTTCGCGCACCAGTGCGCCACATGAGCATTGCATCGCCCAATAGGCGTGAGAGCTCGCAGTCGTATCGCTTGCAGTAAAGCTCCATCGAGGCGTCAAACGACAGTCCGGCCGAGAGCCCAAGGGTAAGGATGTCCAAAAAGGTAGGCATCTGGCGAAGTACCAGCCTCCTCACGACCTTTGCAGACGACCTTCTCCCCGTCCGTGCGCCCACGCGACCAAATCGTTTGACGGCCCTCCCAAGCTCAAGGGGACTTGCGCGCAACAGATGCGTCAGGTCTCCTCCCAGCAGGCAAAACACCCCAACGAACACCAGCAATCCAACGCCCAACGAACACAGAAGGCCAGCGCCACCCATCACAGAACCCCTTCCAGAATCCTTCGTATTATCAAGAGCGCGGCACCGTCCATAAGGGCGGCAAGAGCAAGGCTCGTTATGCCCGCCGAACTCGCAAGCCCCTCTCTGAAGTCGGGCGATATGAGCGAGAGCACGCACACCATAAGCGGCGGCAGACAACAGACGATGCGAACGGACAGCCTTACCTGCGCCGTCCTCACCGCCAGGAGCCTTTCTTGCTCTCCATGCTCCTCCACCATAAGGGCGGACCTATGAAACAGGTCACGTAGCGGACTGCCCGTCCTTTGCGATATGGTAAGAGCGGTGACCATGAGGTCCACCCCAGGCGCCTGGAGTTCTCGCTCAAGCTCCGCCAAGGCAGATTCCACTGACATCCCGCACCGCAACCGAAGCGACGCCCTGGCAAACGGTTCGGAAATGGCCCCCTTCTCGCTCAAGCCCACGTACTCTATGGCCTGTACCAGCGTGTGTCCCGCGCCCAATGCCGTCGCTAACGTCCTGAGGACACCCGGCATGCCACGCGAGAGCTCAAGGGCCAGCGCCTTCTTATGCGCTCCGCTTCTTGTCTGCAGACCCACTACCACAAGTCCCTCAATCAGCATCCCGGCAAACAGCGATTGCGTGAGCATCGCGCCAACAGGAATTGCCATAAGCATGAGCACTAGCAGCGCCGCGGCGGACTCCCGTCTGGTGAGTGGGTGGGAGAGCTTGGCGCATCTGCGCTCGATACAGCTCGATGCCTGGCAAAACCCCTCCCACCTAAGCAATACGTCGAGCATCGCAAGACCAGACACCACGGAAACAACCCGTCGCAAGGCGTGCAGAACGAGCTGCAGACGCGCCTGCAACACACCCTCACCCGCCTCATTGCCGCTTACGATCAGCCAGCAGGATGTCCAACACAAAAGACCGACCATTAGGTACACGATGATCTCCATGCCGTCACCTCCTCCGCCGACAGGCTTCCGTCTTCCACGCAGCGCTGCACGAAGGCGGGTTCTGTAACCAAAGACCAGGAGCGCGATGGCTCGTCAAAGCTCACGCACTCTTGCAACGTCACCTCTCCATGGGCCCCTGAGCCGACCGCCGTCAGAGACGAGAGGTACCTTGATCCGTCACTTACGCGACGAGACATAACGATGAGGTCAAGTGCCGTTGAAATCTGCTCCGATATGATGTCGGTAGGCAAATCCATGCCAAAGCGTGCCATGAGCACGAGTCGCGAGACGGCCTCTTGCGCTGTTCCCGCATGAAGCGTGGTCAACGACCCGTCATGTCCGGTGTTCATTGCCTGGAGCATGTCTATGGCCTCCGCCCCTCTTACCTCCCCGACCACAATGCGGTCAGGGCGCATGCGCAGGGCGTTCTTAACAAGATCCCTGATCGTCACCTCTCCCGTACCTTCGAGCGAGGCATCCCGCGCCTCCAGTCGAACAACGTTGGGGTGGGTGTCAAAGCGGAGCTCTGCTGAATCCTCGATGGTGATAATCCTCTCCCCCAAGCCAATCTCGCAAGAGAGCGCGTTGAGCAGGGTCGTCTTTCCCGATCCCGTTCCCCCAGCTACGGCAATGTCCTGCCTTGCCCTCACCGCCCAAGCGAGCAGAAGCGCATACCAATGGGGCACAGAGCCCAACTCTTCCAGATGCGAGAGTGAGGTAATGCGATTGGAGAACTTCCGTATGGTTACCGCCGGCCCATCAATGGCAATGGGAGGCGCGACGGCATTTACGCGATCGCCGTTTTGCAGGCGCGCGTTTACGATGGGGCTTGCCTTGTCGAGGCGTCTTCCCAATGGTGCCAAAATCCTGTCAATCACCAGCATGATCTGGTCGGCCGAATCAAACACCCTATCGGCCGGATGAATCTCACCCGCCTGTTCGTAGAACACCTCCTCACAGCCGTTTATCATGACCTCGGTAATGGTTGGGTCGTCGAGCAAGGGCTGAAGAGGACCAAGCCCACAGATCTCGTCGAGCACCTGGCGCACAACGGTCTCGCGCACCTCCTTGGATACGTCCGCATAGTCTCCCGTGTTCATGATGGTCTGGCACGCTATGTCCATCTCCGTGCGTGCGGCAAGCACGTCGTCACGCGCCGCGAGCTTTGCCACCGTTGAGAGACCAAGGCTTTGTATGAGGTCTTGCTTTAGCTTCGCACGCAGGTTGCCCAACCTGATCGTTGCATCAGCCGCCCCCGTTTCCTCGTGCTCCCGCTCTCGCACCCTTTCCAGAACCGTCACCCTATATCACCTCCCTCCTCCTTCCAAAGCCCCATCGCGGTCGTTCGTTGCGCCTCTCAAGCGCGGACTTGGCCTCTTTGCAGTCCGGCAGGCGGCCTACCTCCGAAAGGAGCTGTGCCAAGGCACCGGATGCCGAGTCGGCAAACCTGGAGCCCAGGTCAAAGAGGTCGGAGGCCTTTCCCTCCCCCATGCAGTCCGAGACCTCGCTTCCGCCCTCCTGCACCCGCAGTGGTCGCGCGGTCTCTAGCCCCACGTCGGCACGGTTTATGACGGGCTCACCCCTGCCCCTGGGACCACAGCGATTTGCCAGGCGAACAATGCGAGTGCGCGCCACGCCAAGACGAACGGCAAGGGCTGCCAGGCGAGTCTGTGCGGCACCAGACCCCTCCCTCCCATCGACCGTAATCACAAGCCGGTCACATTGCTGCACGGCCTGCGCCACCGCATCGGTAAAGCAAACGGACGTGTCCACCAGTACGAGGTCATGACGGGCCGAGATCGCGTCGAGAAGAGTCCCCGTATACGGATAGACCGTCTCGGCAAGCTCGGGAACCGCACAGGAGCCCCAGAGCGTAAGGTTTGGCGTCACGTCTCGTCCACACGACAAAAGCTCGTGCTCGGTTGCCCCATGCTGGGAGACTGACCCCAGATCGGCCGGACCCGTCATCCCAAAGCAGCTGTAGAGGTTTCCAAACCAAAGGTCCAGGTCGCAAAGAGCCACACGCATGCCCCATCGCTGCGCCGCGATTCCCATGGCTGCCACCAAAGACGTCTTTCCCACACCGCCTCTCCCCGAGGTGAACACGACCACCGGAGCATGAGTTCCCCTTGGCGTGCGCGTCTCCACAAGCGCCCGACCGTGACCGTTTCGCTCGCCAAACGCCTCGCCGCGCAAGGACCCCTCCTCAATGCGCACGAGGGATGGCTCTGCAGAAAACGGCTTCTGTACGAGTTGCGTTTGGATCTCGTCCTCGCTCAACGCATCCCCACTCAAAGGGGCTACGCGCATGGGCCCAACACCGTTAGAATCCAGCGAGGGGAGGAGATTCGCGTTCACCGACGCGCCGGGAAAGCATCCCCAAACGATGGTGGGCACGTCATCATCACAAAGGGACGGTTCGTCTAGGTCTGCCAACTCCCGCTCCTCGATGCACGACAGGTCAATGACCCTATGTATACCCGCCAGCTTTGCTCGCGCCTCAAAGCCCTCGGAAAGAGAGGTCACAGCCAGTATGACCTCTGCCGCCATGTGATCGCGCACCAGGGCCGCTGCGATGTTTACCGTTGACGTGCCGTCGTCGAGCGGTCCCACAATGACCCCGACCGTCTGCGACGATTCCTGCACGCGTGTTCTTAGCTCGCGAGCCGATTCCACATACACCAGCTTTGCGTCCGCATAGCTTGCCTGCAACCCCCTGCGCACGATATCCTGCCGATCCTTGGAGCATAGCCCATACCAAACGTCCGACATACACACCCTCCCTCGCAACGCGCTTTCTCATTAGACGGTCCCCTTATTTAGAAGACTCCTCGCCCTGGGCTTGCGTGTCCCCCTTTACCGGTTCCACGTTTCCGTTGTCCTTGGGTATGTCGGCAATCTTCTTTACGTCTGCCGCGGGTACCACAAGCCTCAGGTCTCCCGAAGCGCTTGCAGAGAGAACGGCGGGAACCTCGTCGGAACTCACTGCCACGGTGAGCGACCCCTTACCCCAAGACGCAGATGCAGAAGGCACGGCCAGCACGATGGCGCTACCCGAAATCAGCTCGGCGCTACCCTCCTTGGCACGATAGGCAACCACGCGTGCTCCCACCTCAATGCCTGCCGGCACACCAAGTTTCTCGGTTACGGGAACAGAGACAGCCACATGACCAGACGGTATCTCCGCAAGCTGGGTCATATCCCTAAAGTTGATGTCAGTAAGAGGGGCGTTCTCTGCCACGGGTACGCTAAGCTCCCTGCCCACAACATCCTCAAGCTCAACGATGGCACCCTCGGGCGCAAGCGTGGACACCCAGTCGCGCTCCTCCACATCAGAGAGGGAGACCGTCTCGCCCGCCTCTATTGACCTTCGCGCAACCACCAAGGCAACCACGTCGCCACCGTATCGCTTGAGCGTCTCCGAACGCTCGCGATCGGCCTGGTCGCGCACGTGTCCCACGTATGCCATGCACAGAAGCACGGCCATTACCGCACAGAGTCCCGAGATGGCCATTCTTGCACGCCTGCTCATCCTTGCACCTCGCATCCAGCAGAGCTTGTCCTCACAACAATTCTGCTAGGGTGCGACGCTCATCTGCCTACGTTTTTTGCGGCGTCTTGCAGCTAGCTTGCGCATATTGCGCAGCGTTTTCTCAGATGAGCGCAAAGGTGCAGGTAGGGTTCTTGTCCAAACGTGCATTTATGCGTTTCCAAATTGCATTCTGACAAAAATAGCCCCCCAAAGGGGGCTATTCCCATCACGTTATGCATTGCCATGTAAAACCGTGGTGAGTCAAAAGGGGTAACCCCTCATATGCCCATCGTCGTGTCAAGCGGGATTTTC
>JAUMWL010000162.1 GCA_030529665.1 Coriobacteriales bacterium | reverse complement strand
CTTTCTGCTCACCCCCTTATGTGCTGGGCATGGTACACTCTATGCATAGCCAAGAATTGAGGTGCCATGGAAGCTGACGAAACGAAGCACAACGACAATGGGTCCGCTGACGACGGCCTGATTCCCATCCAGACCATAGACGGCCCGGATAATGCCCTTGAGTATTCCATAGTTCCTCACACCCTTGAGGACGATCCCATTGCCGGAGACGGCTCGGCGGGTCGTGGGGGAGTGGAGGTGTCTCCGTGGCGTCTGCACGTGCTTCCCCATAATCAGTTGGAGAGCGTGTCGGAGCCAAGTGGGTATGACCGACGGTCACGCAGGATACGTCGGTCTCACGAGCGGTCGCGTGAGGCGCGTGATAGCGCTCATCGCACATCTAGGGGGCATTGGCGCTTGGCGGTGGCGTTCTTGCTAAGCGCAATGGTTATCTCGTTGGGGGCCGTTGGCGTAACATACACGCTCGAAATGTGGGGCGGAAAGACCATTCCCTACGTAATGGGCACCACGCAGGCAAACGCCGAGCGCACGCTTAAGGAAAAGGGGTTTGTCGTAACCTCTAAGACGGAGCTTTCCGATACGGTTGAGGGCCACGTTGTTGGCATCTCTCCCGCACAGGGAAAAAGGGTGGAAGAAGGTGCCAAGGTCGTTCTTACCGTGGGCCAAAACAGGATCGTTCCCGAAGTGGTGGGAAAGAGCCGCGAAGACGCGCGCGTGGACCTGGAGGCCGTTGGGGCCAAGCAGATTCGCTACGAGGAGCGCATTTCGGTACGCGATAAGGATAAGGTGCTGGAGGTTAGGCCAGCTGCAGGTTCGCCCTTTATGAGCACCGAGGAAGTGACCTTGGTGGTGTCCGAGCTACCCGTGGTTCCCGACTTGGTTGGCCAAGAGGAGAACGTGGCGGTTGCCCACATGGAGCGCGAGGGCATACCCTTCCGCGTAACATACGAGCAGGGAAACGTGGAGCAAAGGATGCATGTTATAAGCACCAGCCCAAAGGCCGGCGAGGACGTTGGTGCAGATGGCATCAAGATCGTTGTGGGAGACACGCTCATAGATCCCCTGCGGCTGTCGGACTACTTTGATGCCAGCGGAGCCAAGGTGGCAGAGTTTCTCCAAAAGGAAGGATATGCGCCAAAGATGGCACACCTTACCAACGACGGGCATCTGCTGGCAAGGTTCGAGAATACCGACAAGGTCTCGATTGCCTTTGCCAAGGAGCCTTGGTCGCGTTCCGTGCTTGGGGACCAAACGGCATATCAGCAGGTGATGGGTGATGACACAGGCATAGAGGGCGTGAGGCTCACGATTCCTGTTGAGAGTCAATGGCAAGAAAAGAAGACCACCAAGAAGACGAGCGACTCCAAGACCACGAATGAGGAGAAGCAAGACCAAAAGAGCGAGATGGTGCACAAGGACGTCTCGGTGCTGGGCATTCGCAATCCCAGCGTTGGGGAATCCACGGCGCGCGAGGTGATGGCGCTGTGCGGGTTTGAGGACGTCATTGGCTCCTGCGACCAAGACAGCATTGTGCTGCCAGCTGGAACCGCGCGGCAGACGTCTCCCTTCTATTGCTGCTATGGCGAGGTGGGCAAGCGTGTGTGGACGATCCTGATCAAGGGTACTGCAGGCACCGGTCAGTCTCCTGCGAACGAGATCGTGGTAACGTGTGTGCCCAAATCCGGCTATGCGGATACCGACCTCAAGTCGGTTGGCGAGAAGGTATGTGACTTTGTGGCATACCAAGACATCTACAAGGGATAGGTGCGTCATGGACGACGAGAAGCAAGACGAGCGCTTTGTGCGAGACCAAAACGAGGACGACGACGGCTACGACCCCTATTCCGATAGGCCGCCCATGCGCGAGCCTCTCTTTGAAGAGGATCCCTGGAGGTAGCGCCTACGACGGAACACCCTTTCCCGGAAACAGTGTGCCATGTGACACAGCGTTTCCGGGAAAGGGTGTTCAGCAGTTTGTGGGTGAGGGGCGCTACGTGCTCTGCATCAGTATTTGCCAGGCTATTACGGCGACTACTATAAGGATAATGACGATTATCGCCGTAACGGCGCGCGACTTGATGGCGGCAGAGCGCTCGCGAGAAGAAAAGATCTGCCTTCTGCCCTTGGGTATCTCTAGGTATTGTCCATAGTGCAGGCTGCGCTGAAGCTGCGGCATGCTACCGCGCGAGCGGCTGTACACCGTGCCTGACAACGGGTTGCGGCTCCTTACGGTTACGTTTGAGTCGTGAGTGAATCCCTGAGCGTACGACTCGTCCTGCTCAAGGTCGTTGATTGCCTCTTGCGTTTTGCGCGGACGTGGCCTGCGCACGTAGGGGGTGCGCTGGGCATTGGTCATGGGCTCTTCGTCACGCATGTATTCAAAATCGTCCATGGTATAGCCTCCGGACGAGATAGTCTTCAAAAACCGTTCCTATGATAGTGCCTCTTTAGCTCATTTTTATTCGCGGTGTCACAAGTTAACCGAAACGTCCACTCATGAGAAGACCCTAATCGGGAAATATGCAAATCTATGCGTTATACGCTTAGATTTGATGAGTTTATGAAGCTAAGAAAATCTTTGTTTGGATGTATAAACGAGCAAGGAGAGGGAATAAGAAGAACGTACAGACGAGGAGCACCCAATCCCGGGTCGCCTCCAAACAACAAAGGAGTGATAAGAATGTCAAGCATGATTCCGTATGATCGTTATGGTCGCGCACTTCGTCGCGGGTTCCCCATCGAGGACCTCTTTGACGAGCTGTTCACCTCTCCCTTGGTCTCGTCCTCCAGCGACGCCGCGTTCAAGATGGACGTGGTGGACGAGGGTGAGTCCTACGTAATCTCTGCCCAACTTGCTGGCGTGGGTCGTGACGAGATTGACGTGGAGCTCAACGAGGGTCGTCTCTCCATTTCCGTGGAGAAGAAGGAGACCGAGGAGGACAAGGGCAAGAACTACCTCCACAAGGAGACTCGCGAGTGGTCCGCAACCCGTGGCGTGTACCTCAAGGATGCAGCCACCGAGGGCCTGTCCGCCAAGCTGGAGAACGGCGTCCTTACCGTTACGGTTCCCAAGCAGGTCGAGAAGAACAACGTCACCAAGATCGCCATCGACTAATACCATCGACTGAACAGGCGATTAAGCCGAAAGAGGGGGCACGCCTCAAGGGGGCGTGCCCCCTCTCTTTTTGGCTCGCTCACCACACCATGAGGGGCTTGTCTTGGGCACCTGCGCATACGGTAAGGAGTCCATCTGCCGTGCGCGCCTCGGTAAAGGTGGAGTTTGCCTCGGTTGCACCAACCGCCTGGGCGAGCGTGCGCACGGCAATGCTGGGGCGGTTGTTCTCTTGCGAGAGATGCAGCGCCACGATCGTCTCGGTATCGTGCGTAACCAGATGGGGAAGCGCTTCGGCAGCCTGCTCGTTGGAGAGGTGACCCGTCTCTCCGCCCACGCGCCGCTTGAGGTGCCAGGGGTAGGGCCCCGTTGCCAGCATGCGAGGGTCGTGGTTGGCCTCCAGTCCCAAGACGCGACAACCATACAGGGCGTCGAGGGCCGCATCGGTAAGGTAGCCCGTGTCGGTTGCCCAACCCAGCGCGTCAAGCACCTCGTCGCTTCCATAGTCGGTTGTGCCGCGAACCTCAAACCTAAACCCCATGGGATCGTTGACGTCGTGCGAGGTGGGAAACGCCTGCACGCGCATACCGCACAGGTTGAGCGTGGAGTCATGGTCCACGAGCGAAAACTCAATGTCGCTAAGGCTCTTTCTTCCAGAAGCCGTGCCCGCAGTGGCGAAGATGGGACCGTCAAAGTGCCTTGCGACCACGGGAAGGCCGGAGGTGTGGTCCCAATGCTCATGCGTGACCAGGATGGCCTGCACCCTTGCAAGGTCGCAACCCACCTCGTCGGCGCGGGCGTGGAGCGCCTTGCGAGAAATGCCGCAATCCACGAGTATGGACCCTGTTGGCCCTTCCACAACAGTGGCGTTTCCCTTGGAGCCGCTGGACAGCACGTACAGATGGATGTGCGGGGTCATGAAGGTCCTTTCGTTGAGGTAGACTTACAATTCTAGTTGAGCGCGTCGCAAAAGTGGCACACTGTTTCCTGGAAATGGCGTGCCATAAAGCGCGGTTGTTCTTTTGGGTGGCAGGAAGAGGAGAAGACATGCAGAGCGTTGGTAGAAGGTATGCTGCGTCGCAGATGAGGTTCGAGCGGCCGTCGGGCAGCGTGGACCCCGAGCTTCGTGCCCCCGTGGTCCTCATGGTTTCTGGTGGTGCCGATTCCACGGCGTTGCTGGTGCTTGCCGCTACCTCGGCTCTTGACATCGACGACGGCCGGGGCAAGGCACGGATCGCGCGCGAGCGGTTGCATGTGCTGCACATAAACCACCAGCTTAGGGGGCTTGACGCGCAGGAGGACGAGGAGTTCGTGCGTGACCTGTCCGACAGATACGGCATTCCCTGCACCATTCGCCGCGTGGACGTGGCCGCACTCGCGGCATCGCGTGGGTCCGATGGAAACGAGGAGAACGTTGGGCGAGAGGTGCGCTATGCGGCCGCCGCGGAGCTAGCCAACAACCTGAGCGAGCAGATGGGAACGCCGCGCTCGGCAGCGCGCATCGTTACCGCGCATACCGCAAACGATCGTGCCGAGACCTTCTTTATGAACGCGATACGTGGCACGGGGCCAGCCGGGCTCAGCTCGATTCCACGCAGACGCAACCGAATCGTGCGCCCCCTGCTCGACAAGACCCATGCCGAGTTGTGTGAGGCGCTGCGCATGCGCGGCATCGTGTGGCGCGAGGACGCCACCAACGAGGACACGCACTACCTGCGAGCCTTCGTGCGGCATGAGGTGATGCCGGTGGTGAGGCAAAGAAACCCGCGCGTGATGACAAGCCTCTCCACCACGTGCGACATCTTGTCGGACGAGGATGCCTACCTCCATGCGCAAGCCTCGCGAACCATGCGCGACCTTATGCGCAGAAGCTCGGAGCACATGGTTGCGCTCGATGCCAAGCGCTTGGTGGCTACGGAGGTAGTCATCGCGCGTCGCGTCGTGCGTATGGCGATTCTTCAGGTGAGTCCAGAGGCACGCTTGGAGGCACGACACATAGAGACGGTGCTTCGCTTGGTGGCTGTAGGACGGGGGTCGGTTGCCCTGCCCATGGCGGTGGATGCCAGGGTGGAGTATGGCCTTCTCTTTATTCGCGCGTCTGCGTCTTGCGAGGCCTTGGGAGGTACGTGGCTCACGGTGCCTGGGTCGGCACAGCTCGATGCGGCGCGAGAGCTGCGTGCGCGCGTGCTGCATGTGGGTCCCGACAAGGACGTGGTCGCCATGGCGCGGTCTCACGGAAGCGAGTGGATGGGCCAGTCCGTGCTGCTGGATGCGTGCGCGTGTGGGATTGACCCCACCTCGGGAGGGCGGCTGTGGGTCGATGCGCCGCAGCGGGGCGAGGTCATTTGTCCTCTGGGCATGCATGGCCAGTCCAAGCTCCTCTCGGATCTGCTTAACGATGTAAAGATCCCTGCGGCGGATCGCGCAGCCGTGCCCGTGGTGCATACCGACCCCCGCGGGGAGGTGCTTTGGGTCGTAGGCGTGCGTGCCGACGAGCGTGCAAAGGTGACGCCCGCCACGCGCTGGGTCGTGGAGCTCACGGTGGTGCCGACTGGGTAGGTAATCCCCATCGCCTTCGGGTTCCCACCTGTACCGTACTGGAGCTTCTGCGGCACACCCATTCCCGGAATGCGTGCGCCGTGCAATAAGACATTCGCACCGTGTGGACGCCCGACGCGTTGGGCTATGTGCGTGGAATCTTGCGCCGCGCGGGTGTGCTATGCTGAAAACTGTTTTCCGCAAGGGTTTCAACGGTTGTGGGTGGTAAGCATGCCAGATCAGATGCCAGAGGTCTACGAGGGTGACCGCCCATATGCGTTTGTGAGCTACGCGCATGCGGACAGGCGGGCAGTCTTGCCCATAATAGGCGCGCTCGTGGCGCAGGGTCATCGCGTGTGGTACGACGACGGCATCGAGCTGGCGACGAACTATCCCGACTACATCGCAGACCACGTGTATGGCTGTGCCGTGTTCCTCATGTTTATCTCACGCGCTTCGAATGCCTCAAGGTGGTGCCGTAACGAGGCAAATTACGCTTTGGCTCTTGGCAAACCGATTCTGCCCATTTACCTCCAGAAAGTGGAACTCAGGCGTGGACTGCAAATGCAGCTTGGTGCCACGCAGTC
>JAUMWL010000161.1 GCA_030529665.1 Coriobacteriales bacterium | reverse complement strand
CAAGCGCCTGCCGCTTCTTGTTGTGGATGGCTACAACGTAATTCACGGCACCGATCGCTACAAGATTCTAATTGACGAGCATGCCGGGGCCGGCGCCCTCTCTGACGTGGCATTTTTATCACGCGATCCGTATGGCCATGACCCCTTTGGCTCCGCGCGCGAGGCGTTGTTGGCCGACGTGGCGGCCTATGCGCAGCACACGTACGAGGCCGTTGTGGTGTATGACGCTGCGGGCAACGTGTCCGAGGAGAGGCCCAACTACTCGCGTGCGGGCGTGCGCGTGATCTTCTCCAAGGCGGGCGAGTCTGCTGACTCGGTCATTGAGCGACTGGTAACAAAGGCCCGCCTGCAAAGCCGCGACGTGCTGCTGGTCACCTCCGACAACACGATTCGCTTTACCGTGGGCGGCGTTCCCGTTACGGTAATCTCCAGCCAGTTGCTCGCGGCCGACATCGCAGTGGTCGAGAAGGAATCTCGTGCGGCACGCGATGAGCGCACGCATATGCGCATGACGCTGGAGGATCGCCTTGACCCCGTCTCCCGCCAAAAGCTCTGGAAGCTGCTTGGTCGCTGATCAATCAGGTCACAGGCCACCGATTGCTGTTCCTGTTGATTGCGGTTGTCGAAAGTTGCCAGCCAGGCAACTGCCATCAAGTGGTTTTATCGATAATGGAGGTGCTCCAAAAAGTGGGAGCAGACAACGGCGAAGGGAGCAAACATGAGAAGAAAAGGCCTAGTGGCAGCATTGGTTGCAATCGTTCTTGCGTTGGTGGCGGTACCTAATGCAGCATATGCCATAACGCCCGAGAGCTCGGCAAAGAACCTGTCAGAATGCAGCATCAAGTTTACCGACAGCGCGCACAAGTGCGATGACACCCAAGAGTGGCAGATGTACTTTGTTAAGGGCAAGACAAAGGCCGCGTCGCCAAAGTTCAGCCTGTATTACAACGGCACCAAGGTCCCCGCGAGCGCCTACACCGTGTCGTATAAGCTCACGTGGTGGGGCAACGATGATCAGCAACATGTCAAAAACTGGACGAAGTCCCTGGTTCCTCAGACCGAGCTTGAGGGCAACTATCAGATTGTGTGCAAGGCAAAGAAGGATAGTGGCTACACCGGGACTTATGACCGGGCAGAGATAGTGGTCAACGACTTCTATGCCGTAGGGCATTACACGGGCGTCTACTTTACCAAGGCAAAGTCGTCTTGGCGCCACAACATTAACCCCATGAACAGCAACTACTTTGTTATACCCCAGTCGAGCATAAAGGCCACGCTGAGCTCGTTTACCTTGTATGCAGGCTCCAGTCCCATTGATGGCGGGATGGCCAAGGATGGCACCAAGATTCCCACGACCAAGTACACAAAGAAGTACTACAAGGCAAAGAAGAACATCGTTGGTAAGAACCTTTGGGTCGAGGATGCCATAGTGGGCTCGGCGCTTTCTTCCGCGCCCAAGACGGCGGGTTCCTTCATTATGGTCGCTAAGGGCAAGAGTCCCTTCTACGGCAAGGTGTTTGTTGTGTTTGACATACAGGACAAGATGGCAAACGTAGAGGTAAAGAAGGTCTCCAACAAAAAGTACACGGGCAAGGCCATAAAGCCGGCGCTCACCGTAACATACAACGGCGTTAAGCTTAAGCAGGGGTCCGACTACAAGGTCACCTACAAGAACAACGTAAAGAAGGGCACCGCCACGGCCATCATAAGCGGTTGCAACAAGATCAAGACAAACACGCGCGGCAAGGTTGAGACCCTTAGCGCGGATCGCTTCTTTACGGGCACCAAGACGATCACGTTTAAGATCGTATAGAGATCCAAGCTGGTTGCAGATAAGGACGTGAGGCGCGGCCCCACCAATCAAAATCCGTTGGTTGGGCCGCGCCCCCGATTGGGGTTTTCCTTTCAATCAAAACCCCATTGGTGGTGAAAACCCTGGGGTCTGTGCGTCGGGGTGGGATTTTTCCGCCTGAAACCACGGTCGGTGCGTGATGAATCACGCACCGATGCCCTTATCGACCAAAAGAATCACGCACCGATAGGCGTCGAGACGTACATCCCTTAGCGTTATTACCGACCATAGAAATATACGTAAAAACATGAGCCATTTACCTGCGAATATACAAAATCGAACGATCCATTTGTGCTGTCGTCGGTAATTACGCATTGGATGGCAAGTGTTACCGGAACTGGGACTTGTCCGATTTGTTCGTATGTGTGCCACGTCCGGGTCGCTCGTTTGCGCGCCATCGCGCGTCCAACGTTAGTGAGCTGCAATGGACAAGAACAACCAGAAGTGGTAATATACGGCTTCGCATGCCAGAGTGGCTCAATGGTAGAGCACCGGCCTTGTAATCCGGCGGCTGTGGGTTCGATTCCCACCTCTGGCTCCATTACATTTGCGCAGGTCAGACAGGTTGTTTCGTTTGACCTGTTTTTGTTTTTGAGCTAAATGTATGCAAGCAAGTATGCAATGTGTATGCAAACCAACTCATGAACCACGTTCTACATGCCCTCGCGTGGTCCTCTTGCCTGTGAATTGGGTGACGCTTTTGTGAAGTTTACGCTCGCCATTAACAGGTGCAGTCTTTGCCACTTCAACCTCGTATCGCGAGCAGGCTGCGCTTTCGAAGCCATCCGTTAACTTCAACCAAAGGCATGTGTCCAGCGTTTTGGTGAAATATTTGCTAGTTGAAGTCTTCGCGTGGATTACGCGGCAGTGCAGCGACGCAACCTATTTGAATTGAGGGTATCCCCCAAACGCTCCATCTTGGTATGCGCCAAGCAGGTTCGTGTCGACCCTGGCATCCTTATGCGAGCCCATGCATATGAGCTTCGTGCCATTGTTGTCGAGGTTCTCTGCTATCCATTGTTCGTCACGCCTGATTCTCTTTTGTCTCATCAGCAGTAAGTCGTGCGTGGTAAAGATTAGTTGCTTCCTAGTCGACTCACTGCATCCGTCAAGAAACAGGCTAACTAGATCGCATGTCAGCGCGGTGTGGAAGCTCCGGTCGAGTTCATCGACGACGTAGACCTTTCCCTCCGTATCGCTTGACGCAAGCTCAAAGAAGAGGGGGAGAAGCTTCACGAGCCTCTGCGTACCCATCGACTCTTGGGAAAGGTCGAAGGCAACTTCTCTCCCGTCCGAACTGGCATGGGCAAGTTGAACCTTCTGGAACGTAGGCTCATCACTTTCCAAGTTGATGACGTAGATCTCTGATCCAGCTGGCCCGTTCACTTGGGGCTGTGCGAACCTCGCATCGTCCTCGGAGATGGATGCCAAGCAGTCTTCTAGAAAATCCGGGGTGACATTTATGGATTCCCGTGACACTTCACGCAGAAGAAGGCGCGAGATGCCCGTACCATATCGTCTCAGCCGCTCGTCGATGAACTCCCTGAAGTCGTCCCTCAGGAGCATCAGGTAAAAAGCGCCGTACTGTGCCTCAATTCCGACTATCTCGAGCTTCCGCGCAAACCAGTCGTATACCGGCCTGAACTCGTCCGCATTCTGGGAAACAGCATTGTGCAGAAAAAGCTGATTCTTCCTCGTGCCTGAGGCGATGAAACCATTCCTGTCCGTCTTGAAGGAGCTTCCGAACTCACAGCGTTCAAGGCTTCTGGTGAAAACAGTCTCAGTCGTCCTTGTTCTCCTCATGAATAGGTGCTCGTCGGTGACTCTCTTTCTCGCCTTTGGGAGGTACCGCGGGAGTGACAAGTGTCCATGCGGGTCGGGAAGGCAGATTTGGGCTTGCCATGGGAACAAAATCGAAGAATTCAGGTCCAACCAAGCAAGTGAAATGGTGATCCAAGACCTGTCGATGGTGATGCATGAACTAGAGGAGCGGAAGGAATTGCTTGCCAAGAGGAAAGAAGTGACCCTATCCGTAAGATCAGGGTTGCAGTCGATGTGGAAGGTTTCAAGATGAACTCAGGCGATGAAATCCTCGAGCACCAAAACGACGGCCATGTGATTGCGCTTCTTGCGGCTCAGCGGCAGTTGTATTCTGATGCGAAGAAGTGGCATCTCGCTAATGGCTTCGCAGTAATCGGCATCCCGGTCGCCGTCTCCCTGTTGCCTAAAACCTCCGCGTTTGTGCAGGTTGGATCGATTGCGGTTGCTGTCATCCTTTCGAGGGTCTTTGTCGGCAGGGCGGAGGCCAGACAAGCCGAAGGGACACGCGTCCAGCAACTCGTCGACTCTATCCTGTTTGACGTAAGACTTCCAAACACGGACCATGATGAGGAACTGGCGGCGAGGAGGGCTAGGGACTATATTCGGAGGTCGGGAACCCAGGACTTGAAGGATTGGTTTCCGGATTGTATCAGGGGTCTCGAGCCCGGACGTGCAGAGTACGAATGCTAGGACGTTAACGTCAGGTGGACGAGAGGACTTGCGATGGTGACGTTCTTCATTGATCTGATGATTGCCGCGTTGAGCGTGTGCCTGGCGGTGTGCGGAATCCAGACATCTGGTGAGGGCTCCTGGATGTATCTGCTGCTAGCACCGATAATTGAGTGGGTGACCGAAGCAAGCCTGGATAGGTGGAGGCTCTATCAGGCAGTTGGGTACATCAAGAAGGCCATGGACAGTCCTAAGGGCTACGATGAGGGAAGGGTGACACGGACGCAGGAGTCCATCTATGCCTACCGATGCCTACGTCCCGTACCGGATTTCGTCTACCGTCTCACCAAAAGAAACGAACAGGAAAAGGCCGACTATAGGCTATAGGCCATCACGAGCGATGCCTAATACCGCCATGCCATTGGCTGGTGGTTGGGAGTAAATGCAATTCGTGTAAGTGTTATTGCCATATATCCAATATAACGCATGGAATGAGTGACCCGCTGCTTTGCGAATCACTCATTCCATGCGCATGCGGTAAATAGGCGAATGATCTGACGTCTCCTACGATGCCAGCCAGTCGGAGAACCTCTCCAACCTGTTTCTGCGAAGCCCCGCAATCTCCTCCGCTATGGTGCGAGGCGGATGGGCTTTCATTCGCGCGAGACTCTGCATAGTTGCGCGCATGGCATCGGGATCCATCTCCACCATCCGCATGAGAAGCTCGTTGGGATGGATCGCCTCGATGCCGTGCGACGCCAGCGTTTCCCGTGGGAAGTCGCGCAGGTTGTATGTGACGATGGCGTCGCACCTCGACTCCATGGCTGCTGCCAGCACGTGCCTGTCCCCCTCGTCGGGCAGTTCCGAGTTCGCAGCCCTTCGCTCGTATCCCTCGACCATGGCGTCGGGATAAGCCCTGCAAGCAGCTGCCATCATCGCGCGGGCCTGGCTCTCGCTGCCAGGTCGGACCTCCGAAAAGGCCCGCTCGGCCTCGAGGGCAACGTCCTCTGACCATCGGGGTTCGAGCATTCCCGTGTCCGCAACGCCGAGAAGGACGTCGAGAGTCCAGACGTGCACGAACACGTTGGCGTCTATGAACGCTCTCACTGCCGCTTCCCCTCAAAGTGGGAGAACATCTGGTCCGATAGGTCGAGGTCGTACAGGCCGCCGTCTGCAGCCTTCTCGCGCATGTGTGCGAGCTCGCGGGCCCTTACCGTACGCGTCTCCTTGTAGGCTAGCACGGCGGAGAGCCGCGCCTTCCTGTGGCCTGTTCCGCGCCGCATGCAGGGGATGGTGCCGGCGTCGAGGTAGCGCGCGACGGTCCTGGCGGAGACGCCCAGGATTTCCGCCGCTTGTCCGGTCGACACGTAGGGGTCGGTTTCCTCTGCGCCGTCGCCCACGCCCTGCACTACGCGAAGGACCGTTCGCATTATGCGGTATGCCTCGTCGGAGAGCTCGGTGGCCCCACCATCGTACCCGACGAGTACGGGGGTGCCTGCGGGATACGTCGTCATCGTCGCTGGCATCTGTCCTCCTCTGCTCCTTAGCTTCTATTCTTCAAGTTCATTATACCAAAACTGACAAAACCGACACGTTGAGAAAACCAATGGGATATCGTTGGGATTCGCCCTGTGTTTCTAGCGATTTGGAGAACCATTGTTGCGGCTCACCCGCCCAGCACGTCGTGTGCCCAGGAGCCGCACTTCACCACGAGGATGATCTGTAGGTTGCAGGCGGCCGTGACCAAGAGGATCATCTCCTCGGTTCCCTCCGCCTGCCAGTTGGTGGACACATTTGCTTGGATTGCGCGCTGTGGCGCAGGGTTTGCTGGCTTTTGGGGCTATGGCAGAACCACAGCGCCACTGGTCTCAATCCGAGCAAACCGATTGCCACTGGTCCCGATCC
>JAUMWL010000039.1:16318-20656 GCA_030529665.1 Coriobacteriales bacterium | reverse complement strand
GCTGTGTGGGTGGGCTAGCCACACAGCTCAAAAAGACAGCACGCCTCCGGGCGCGAGAGCCACACAGCTCGCAAATACAGCACACCTCATGGCGCACGGCCCCATCGACCTGCGCTTCGCTATAAGACAAGCTACAAATCCGCCCCGAAAATGTCGCAAATCGCATCCCGATTTCCGCAACAGCCAACTGGGAGCCATCTGGCACCCGGCGGTCATCTCACGTGCCGCTGGCCGGCCCGTAAACAGTTCCGTTTTTCGTTTCATATGCGAAAACTTCGAGGAAAGGCTATGCATATACTGGCGTTTGGGCATACAATCCCAAAAGTTCCCTGTACGTATGAACGACCGATTGGATTTGTAATGCGCAAGTACAAGGTTTTCGAGGGCAAGCGCCGCATGTATGACACCGAGAAGTCCACAGTGCTGGGCACGCGTTCCTTCGGCTATTTTGGCGACCCCGCCGGCTACGAGGAGACGCTGTATCAAACCCCCAAGGGCTTCTACTTTGTCATGGGCAAGGGCGGCGAGGAGTCTCCGTACGCCAACGACGACGACGTGCATCCCATCTCCGCCGAGGAGGCAGCTGCTTGGCAGGAGTAGCCCTTGTGGCAAGAGCGCTCGCTCAGCACTACTAGGCTTATGTAAGAAGGACGGCCCCCTGCTCTACGAGAGGGGGCTGTTCTCTTTGGCAAGCAAAGGGCGCAAGCAATGGGGGCATCTCCCTTGCTTGCAACACGTTCCCGTGGCACGTAAGGAGCAAAAGATGATTGGCGAGGACTGTCCCATAGAAGAGGTACGCCGGGTGTTTGGCAACGATCGCTTTGCCACCGAGATGTGTGGCTGCGAGGTGCTAGAGGCGGGTCCCGGACACGCCGTATGCTCCTTCAACATTGCCCCGACCCACCTCAACGCCCAAGGGCACATAATGGGTGGCGCAATTTTTACATTGGCGGACTTTTCCTTGGCCATTGCCTGTAACATAGGCAACAGTCCAACGGTCGCGGTCTGCAACACCATCGAGTTCTTGTCAACCGCAAAGGGCAGCACGCTAGTTGCCACTTGCGACGCGCACAAGAGCGGGCGTTCGTTGGGCTTTTATGCAGTAGACGTACGCGACGATTTGGGTACACTCGTAGCGCACATGACGGCCACCTGCTTCCGGCGTTCGTAACCACAAGGCACTGGGAGCGCCGAGCCAACGCGATTTGGAGAGTTCTATGGACAAGACCTTCCAAGAGGAGCAACAGCACCTCAGTGACGTGTACGCCACGATTCTTAGGCTGCGCGACGACCTTACCGAGGAGCTGGAGGTTCGCCAAAAGGAGGCCGCCGAGGACCTCGAGCGCATGAGCGACGAGCTCCACCCCGACACCTTTGGCGTGGACGCCGACGAAATCATGGAGACGCTCGCCGCCATCGAGACGCTCAACAGCGTGATCGACGCATACAACGCACGGCGCGACTATGCCCAGGAGCGCATGCAGCGCGTGCTGGCCCTGCTGCGCCAACCGTACTTTGCCAAGGTGCGCATCCAGTTTCGCCCGGGCCGCCCCGCGCAGGACGTCTACATTGGCGCCGTGGGCTTAACTGACGACGACCTCAACCCGCTGGTGGTGGACTGGCGCAGCCCCGTGGCCGAGACGTACTACAAGCAGGAGAACGGCCCCACCACCTACAAGGTGGACGGTCGCGTGCGCAAGGTCAACCTCGAGCTGCGCCGTCAGTTTGACATCCAGCGCGATAAGCTGCTCATGTACTTCGACACCACGGTGGCCATTGAGGACTCTTTGCTGCTAGGCGCGCTCAAGCGCCATCACTCCGAGAAGCTCCAGGCCATCACTGCCACCATCCAGCGCGAGCAGAACGAGGTCGTACGCCACGACGACACGCCCGTGCTGCTGGTGAGCGGCATCGCCGGCAGCGGCAAGACCTCCGTGCTGCTGCAGCGCATTGCCTACCTGTTCTACCAGGAGCGCGAGCGGCTGCAGCCACAGCAGGTGAGCCTCTTTACGCCCAACGCCGTGTTTGGCAAGTACATCGACTCCGTGCTCCCCAGCCTGGGCGAGTCCAACCCCATGGTGTACACGTGGCAGTCGTTTATGGAGCGCCAGGGGCTTGGCGGACGCGACACGGGAAGCGATGCCAGCCCCCAGATCCTACGCATACTTGAGGAGGCCGTGCCCACGCTGGAGCTGGACGAGGGCGACCTGCGCGACATCCGCCTGGACGGCGAGCTTTTGCTCAAGGCCTCGCAGATAAAGAGCTCGCTCGACAAGTACGCGCAGTACCCGCTGGGCCCGCGCCGCATGTCATTTGTGCTCGACGACCTGTATGCGCGCCTCAACCGCAAGCTCCAGTCGCTCGCCAAGAGCGACGAGCTGCAGGAGGAGATGCTCGCCCTCGACGTGGAGGAGCAAGAGGAGATATTTGGCGACCTCATTGGCGACGACGCGGACGACGAGGGCAGGCTGCTCAAGTTTGCCCGCACCTACGCGGAGCATCGCTTTGGCAAGGCCCGCGACCTCATAGACTACTGCGACTGGCTGCGCATCGACCGCATTGGCGCGCGTCTTTGCGGCGGCCACTCGCTCAACGCCACCGAATGGCTGTGGCTGTGGCTGCTCATCACGGGTGGCAGCTCCAAGGACACGCGCTACGTTATGATCGACGAGGTGCAGGACTACTCGCTCTCGCAGCTCAGGCTCTTGTCGCGCTACTTCCCCAAGGCACACTTTTTGCTGCTGGGCGACGAGCACCAGGCGATTCGCGAGGGCACGGCAACGTGGGACCAGATTCGGCAGACGTTTGCGGAGTCGCACGGCAAGGTGGACGAGTGCTCACTGCTCACAAGCTATAGGTCTTCTCCCGAGATCACGGAGCTCTTTAGCTCGCTTTTGAGCGACGACGAGCGCGGCACGCTGTCTTCCGTGCGTCGCGCGGGCGTGGCACCGCGCATCCTTGCGTTTGACAATACCGACGACTACGTGGCTGAGCTGCGCCGCGTGGTGGAGGAGGCGCACGAGGCGGAGGGCCTCACCGCCGTGATCGCCACCGAGGGTCGCCGCGTGAGCTGGCTCTCAAAGCAGCTAGGCGACGCAGCCAAGGTGCTAAAGAAGAACGACAGGCTGCCCGCCTCGGGCGTGGTGCTCATGGACCTCTCGCTTGCCAAGGGGCTTGAGTTCGATCACGTGGTAGTGGCCGACGCCCAGGCCGACGTGTACCCCAACACGCCGCTCGCGCGCAGGCGCCTGTACACGGCCGTGTCGCGCGCCATGCACCAGGTAACCATTCTCGCGCAAGGCGAGCTCACTCCGCTCCTCAACGACTATCTTAGCCGCTAGGCAAGCAAGGAGACGCACGTGAACCTTTCGCAAGCCATAGAGCATGCCAACACGCTGGTTTTTCCGGCGTTTCTTACCGACGACCTCGCCCGGACCGCGGAACGCGAGAAGAACGAGGAGGCCATCGGCCTGCTCACCGCCGCTTGGATGGATGCGCCTGCAGGCGCTGAGCCCTATCCCTTTGACCTTGTGCGCGGCTTGGCCGATCGCAACCGAGAGCTGTGCGACCTTATTGGCGAGCAGCGGTTGCGCGACCTACGAGGCACGAGCCTTGCGCAGCACTTGTCGGACGACGACCTCGTGCGGTCGGCCGCCGCGTTGCAGCACCGAGACGTTGCCGAGGTGCGCCGCACGGCGGGCCCGGGACTGCGCGACATGGGCGTGGCATACGTCGAGAGCACCGTGTCGGGCATGGTGGCCGGCGTGGACATAGAGACCACGAGCCGTTACCCCGATCGCGGCTACATCATAAACGTGGGCTTACAGTTTGTGCGGCTCGCGCCAAAGGGCCGCGCGCGCACTGGCTACGCCGCCTACTGCGGCATCCCCAACCTCTATGCAGACAAAGGCGTGCCTCTTGCCAACATCCACCAGATCACATGGAAGGACTTGGACGGCAAGCAATCGTTTAGGGAGAACGCAACCTTGCAACGAGCGCTGCTGATGGCATTCGAGACGTTTCCCTACCTTGCGCACAACGCGGCGTTTGAGGACTCGTGGTTCATGCTCCACCTCAATGGCTATGCCGAGAGCCGCAAGGCGGGCCGAATCGTGCCCGTGGACACGCGCGACATCTGCAGGCGCATCGACCCCGAGGTGCGCACGCTTCCTCACGACGCCAAGCCCGCCGCGCTGGAAACATGGGCGCGACGCCGCAAGACGCTCAAGGCAAACGAGAAGGAACGCCACTTGGGCCTTGACGACGTGGACCTCATGATACGTACCGTGGAGGCGGAGTTCGCGGAACGCAATATGTTTGCGGAATGACGTGCGTGGG
>JAUMWL010000039.1:1233-16218 GCA_030529665.1 Coriobacteriales bacterium | reverse complement strand
CTTGTCATGCTCCGCTGCGTGGAGCTTATTTATCTAGCAAAGCTCGTGGGCGACCTCGATTATGTGCTCGGCGTTGAGGCGGTAGAAGTCCAGCAACTCGTTGCCGGTGCCGGAGGTGCCAAACTCGTCATTCATGCCAATGCGTCGCACCGGTACGGGGCACTTCTCGCTGAGGACCTCGGCAACTGCCGTGCCCAGGCCACCTACGATGGAGCCTTCCTCTATGGTAATGATCTTGCCGGTCTTTTGGGCACACTCCACCAACAGCTCCTCGTCGATGGGCTTTATGGTGTGCATGTTTACCACCTGCACGCTTATGCCCTCCTGCGCCAGCAGGTCGGCCGCCTCCAGCGCACGGGGCACCATCATGCCGCAGGCAACCACCGTAACGTCGGTGCCCTCACGAAGCACCTCTCCCTTGGTGAGCTGGAACTCATAGTCCTCGTCGTGAATGGTGGGGCTTGCCAAGCGGGCAACGCGCAGGTACGCAGGCCCTTCGTGCTCGGCAAGAGCTATGGTGGCCTTGTATGCCTCCACGTCGTCGGCCGGCACGACCACCATCATGCGCGGAAGAGACCGCATTATGGCGATGTCTTCCACAGCCTGATGCGAGCTGCCGTCCTCGCCGCAGCTGGGACCGGCGTGGCTGCCCACGATCTTAACGTTAAGGTCGGCGTTGCACACCGAGTTGCGGATCTGCTCAAATGCACGCCCGGTAACAAATACCGAGAAGGACGAGGCAAAGGGGACCTTGCCGCAGGTGGCCAACCCGGCCGCGGTACCTATCATGTCAGCCTCGGATATGCCCATGTCAAAGAACCTGTATGGGTTGGCCTTGCCAAACGTGGCCGACTTGGTGGAGCCGGCAAGGTCGGCATCGAGCGCCACTACGCGCGTGTTCTTCTTTCCCAGATCGGCAAGAGCGATGCCGTATGCTTCGCGGGTTGCAGAGTTCATTCGTAACCTCCCATACGCCTCGCGGCCGAAAGCTCGGCCAACGCCTGCTGTGCCTGCTCGGCGTTAGGTGCCACGCCATGCCAGTCCACGACATTCTCCATAAACGACACGCCCCTGCCCTTGACCGTCTCGCACACGATGACGGTGGGCTTGGCCACGCTCTTCTTTGCCTGCGTAATGGCAGCGTCAATGGCCGCAAGGTCGTGCCCGTCGACGTGCATAACGTTCCAGCCAAAGGCGGCAAACTTCTTTCCTATGGGCATAACGTTCATTACCTGCTCGTTTGCGCCGTCGATCTGCAGGCCGTTGTGATCCACAAACGCGATTACGTGGTCCAACATGTAGTGGGAGGCACTCATGGCAGCTTCCCACACCTGGCCCTCTTGGATCTCGCCATCGCCCATGAGGCAGTACACGTAGTAGCCCTTGTTGTCCATGCGGCCAGCAAGCGCCATGCCATTTGCCACCGAAAGCCCTTGTCCCAAGGACCCGGTGCTCATGTCCACGCCGGGGACCTTTGTCCTGTCGGGATGACCCTGCAGGCGCGAGCCCAGCTTGCGCAGGGTAACGAGCTCCTCCTCCGGGAAGAAGCCGCGCAGGGCAAGCGCCGCATACAGCGCAGGAGCGGCATGCCCCTTGCCCAGTACAAAGCGATCCCGGTCTTCCCACAGGGGATTGCCGGGGTCAACGTTCATATGCTTAAAGTATAGCGTTGCAATAATATCGGTAGCGGATAGGGAGCCACCAGGATGGCCCGAGCCAGCGGACGCAAGCATCTCTATAATGTGCGAACGCATCTGCCTGGTAATGGAAACTAGGTCGTAATTCATCGGACAATCTCCTTCGCACGGGTCCTTACAAACAGTATAGACCCGTTTGCCGATTAGTTGTTGCCGATTGTCGGAGTTTTTTTCGACCGTAGTATATCCTGCCGTGCAGCGTGGCTACTCGCTGTTGTAACGATCGCTGTACTGCGAGAGTTCGCGTGCCCAGTCTGGCAGGTCCTTTTTGCCGGCTGCCGCAATCCAGTCGCTTACGTCGGCGCGAAACTCCTTTTGGTAGCCCGTCTTGGCCTCATCCACCACAATGTAGAGGTCTTCCTTGCCCCTAAGCGCCCGCGTGGCCCGCACAATAATGTGTAAGCTGATGTAGCCAACCACCAAACACGCGATGCCCGCCGTGCCCACGTTAAACAGCGTGATTACCGACGGACGAATAAACGTCCTAAACTGCGCAAACACCGCCGCTTGGAACGCATAGAGAGAAACAAGGGCCGCCGCGAGGTTTACCGACTTGCTCGCCGAAATAAGCGGGCTCTCGAGCGTGCGGTATTTCCACAGGTTGCGCGCGGAGTTTATGAGCGTGTAGGCGGTAAAGGCGCCCACCACAAAGATCATGTGGCCAGGATAGGACTTTGGCGTGCTGTTGCCGTTGTTGAGCAGCAGGCCAATAATGAGGACGAGCATCGTAAGGATAAACATCATCCAGCCGCACTTGCGGTAGCGCTTGAGTTCCTCGATGCCGTCTGCCGCCTCGTGGCGAATGTAGTACAGCATGAGGCCACGCGTGCACGTAAGCAGGATGTAGTAGACGGCCAGCGCGTCAAACCATGCGGATTTGCGCGTAAGGCCGATCATCGCCTGGTACATTGAATACGTAAGGTTGACGCCCGTGGATATGTGGACCGCCGCCTCCGCCCTAAACCATAGGTCGGTGCGATAGTCGTTTACCGTTTTGATCAAGGTCTTGCGGCCCTTGTCAAATAGCTTGCCCACGATTGCCTCGCCCAGAATTGATATATACCTTGTGCCATTATACCTATCGGACGGCCTTATTCCGGCTTGCGTCCGGCGTATGGTACAGAGTTCCCGGGGAGTTTGTCGCTGCCTGTTGACGTTACACCCACAGAAGTACCATACTCACGAACCGTCTTTGTGGATGATCAGAGCAATCGGGGGCGCCATGCACGGAATGCACGCACGACTTCCACGTAACTTTGTGCTTGAGGAGAGGCTTCAAAGGTATGCGGACGCAATTGAGCTTGAGCCCGCACGCTGGGCGGGGCTGTGGGCAACGGCTTGCTGGCCGTTGGCCGACGATCGTGCGTGCGAGAACTCGGCCTCGACGAGCTTGTCGCCCACTGGCGCGCGCGGTGAGTTTCGCGAGGTGCGCCTGGACTTGGGGTGCGGCAAGGGCGCCTTTGTGGTGGAGGCGGCAAGGCGCGAGCCAGACGTGCTGTTTCTTGCCATGGACGCCGAGCCCCTCTGCATTGCCTACGCCGCCCAGCACATAACCGAGGCCGGCCTTCGCAATGCCGTGGCCGTTCCCGGCAAGGGATCTGTGGTGCCAGGCGCCTTTGGAAGGGGCGAGCTTTCGTGCATCCACCTAAACTTTCCCACACCTTACCCGCGAAAGAAGGACGCTCACAAGCGTTTGGTGTTGCTGGACCGATTGATCGAGTATCGACATGTCCTGGCACCACAAGGCACGGTGAGGCTTCGCACCGACAGCCAGCCGCTGCGTGACTTTGCGCTTACCCAATTTGACATGGCAGGATATGACATAGTCTGGTCTAGCGACAACGAGCGCGCAGAGCTGCCCAACGAACCCGCAAGCGAGTACGAAGAGCGCTTGGTTGCGCAAGGCGCCACCGTGTTTGGCGTTTGGGCGCGGCCCAGCGATCGCGAGCCGTCGCTGGAACAGACGGCTTCGCTCAGTCTGATGGACTATTTGCCCGACGATCTTTTTGGCGGCGGATACGTGCCTCACGGCATGAGCGGCGCGGTAACCAACCTGCGCAATCGCAGGCAACACGCCGCATCGCTCCTAAAGAACGGCTAGGCCGGGCGATGGGGAGGATCTCCGTCGCCCGGCCTAGCCAAATGAGGCACGCATCGTGCGCCACCTATACTAATTAAACTTCATGACCTTGTTTACCAGACGATACAGCGCGATGGTAATCTTCTTGCCAAGCTTGGTGGGAATGTTTGAACCCTGTCCCATAATGCCCCAGCGACAGCGGCGCCAAAGCCTGCGATCGTAGTCATGCAGGTCGCGCCACAGCTTTGCGAGCTCATCCATGGCATCGGGCTTCTCGGAAAGCCTGGAGAATATTGAGCAGATCGACATCATCAGCACAAAGTAGTCAACCATGTAGCCACGCAGCTGCGGCGTCTTGATGTCGACGTAGGGGTGATAGGCCTCCATCATGATGCGCGTTATCTTGATCTGCTGGTCAATGCGTCCAGCCATTACCTTCTCGTTTACGGACTGGTCCTCTCGCCCAATAAAGTAGCGATACATGTCCTCGTTGAGGTAATAGAGACGCTCGCAGCGGGGCAGCGGCACCCATGCGTAGATGTTGTCTACGTAGAAGGTGTGTGACGGCAGGGGCACGCCCTCTTTGCGCAGGATCGTGGTGCGATACATGAGCGCATGCATGAGCAGGTTTTGCGACATGCGAAAATGGCCGATCTCGTCCCAGCCAAACACGCGTCCCTCGGGCAAAACGTGCGCATAGCCCGTAACATGCCGCGTGTTGTCAACCGTGTGCTCGTACACGTAGTTGGTAATGAAGAGGTCTACGTTTGCGTGCGCGGCCTCGGTTTCGCGCACCTTGTTGAGCAGGACTTCAAGGGCGTCGGAGTCGAGCCAGTCGTCGGAATCGACCACCTTGAAAAAGGTGCCATGCGCATTTGCCAAGCCGGTAAGCACTGCGGTGCCATGGCCGCCGTTTTCCTGATGCACCGCCTTTATGATGCCCGGGTACTCCGCCTCCCATGCATCTGCCTTTGCGGGCGTGTCGTCCTTAAACGAGCCGTCGTCCACGATTACGATCTCTATGTCCGAGGCTCCCTTGGCGCCATCCAAGATGGACTGGATGCATTTGTCCATGTAGGGGGCCGAGTTGTAGCAAGGTATGGCAAACGTAACGATTTTGTTCATATGATCTCCTTACGCAAATATGCTGTTCATATTACTACGCCTTTGGATGTGCGACCAAACCAACGTCTTCCCTACACAAGAGCAACTTTGCGCGCGGCATCCTCAAGACGCCCTGCGTTGGGTACGTCCCTTGCTTTATTGGTGAGCATTGCTTGGGTGAATGGTTTCTGCTGGAATGATGACGCTTTTTGGCTGGTTTTGACGTATTGTGGCTTTGTCGCCTTTTGGTCCTTCTTTGACGGTCAATCGGATTCAGAGGAAGGCCTGGTGCTTGCGGCGACGTGCTGTATTTGCGAGCTGTGTGGGCAGCGCGTGACGGCGCGTGCTGTCTTTGCGAGCTGTGCGGGTCGCTAAGCCACACAGCTCGCAATCACGGCACGCCAAGGGCGAAGTTGCCCACACTGCTCGAAAAGACAGCACGCCGCCTAGCACATGGCCCTCATTGCTCGCGATTACAGCACGCCGCCTAGCCTCCCGGCTCGCTGGTAACCCGCAAAGCTTACTTTTCATGGGCCGTCGAGCCATACGTGAGGCGCCTTCCGGAGGCAAGACGATCCCCATATGGCCGTCACGCAAATCCGGGATGCGAAATGCGACATTTCCCGGCCGAATATGTCGCATTTCGCATCGCGAACCTCAAAATAGCGGAAGACGCTTGGGCCATGTCCGAATTGGGCAATGGCTGCCCCCAAAACGCTGAGTATGCTCCCCGCCGACGTTCGTAATCGCAGGACTGGTGCTTCCGGGGCCAAGCCGCAGCGGCATGCCACGCGGGCTCGGCGCCAGGGGACGTGCGCGCAAAGGCGGAGGTTTTTTAGCCGATTCCGGCCCCGAAACCTCCGTTTCGGCGCGCGGCGGCGCCCGTGCGCGCAAAGGCGGAGGTTGCGCCGACGACGACGCTCCGCCTGCCCCACCGCCCTCCCATGCTGGATGGCGGGGAAAGAGCTTGCCTGCGGCTATGAACGTCGGTGGGGAGCTTAACGCTGAGATAAAGACCGCTGCAAGCAGAGGCCAAGGCCAGAGTGACGACAATTACAAAACCACCACCAGCGTGCAAGTGGGACTGTTGCCTAATTAGTGGGCAATAAAACTTTGAATTACCAACAAAAGGCCAGTTGAGGCCAAAAAGAACCGAGGCGCACACCGGCTTATTGCCCACTAGATAAAATAGCTAGTGGGCAACAAGTACGACTTGGCGCACGTTTTCAGAAATATTAACTGGGAAAACGCGATAGTTAAAATCTATATTGCCCACTAATTCGCCACTCCTCTGCCTTTTTTGTTGCCAACCCGCCGTGCGCGCATATGCATATGGCGCTCGATATACTAAAACTTCAAAGAAAGGACCTTCTATGGCTACTGTATCGGCTGGGCATCAACTGTATTTGTACAGGCTATTCGTTTTGGAAGTGGGCGTTGGGCGTCAGGTCACTCTGTCACGCATGGAGGAGGTGCTTGCCTCCGATGACATCTTGCCTTGTGACCTTGGCTACGAGACCGTGCGCGAGCTGCTGGAGCATCTTGACGCATTCATACGCCTTACGGTGTTCAAGAAAGGTCGCGTATATGCCACGGTGTTGGCGCAGCCCGAATGGGACGATGCTCTGGAGAAGGCGAACAAGGACGATACGCAAAAACGCACGTCGGACAAAGGCGCAAAGTCGTGGAAGCGCAAAAAGGGAAAGGGTGCCCTCCAGCCCATACGACCGCGGCCGAAGAATCGCCCAAAGCCTGAAGAGGCAGAGATAACCACGGCCGAGGAGTGCAAGCCTGATCCTACGGGGGTGGAACTCTTGGCAGAGAGTGAGCCTACAGAGGCGGCACCCGTGGCGGAGGCGGAGCCTGCGGGGACGGAGCCCGGGGCGTCCGTGACGGAACCCAAGCCCGTAACGGCACCAAAGCCTACGGAAGAAACCAAGCCCGCACCGTCAACCCCAGAACCGGCCACTACAAACTCCCAGCAGGCCCACCCGTTTAGTTTTGCCGAGCAAGTTCATATTGGCAACGAGCAGCTTAGCGCCTTATACGCCATCCTCCCGCTCGATGTCGACCCCATAACGCTGCTGGACGAGGACTGGCGCGTGGCGCGCTCAACCTCCTCCTATTCCCAATTGGATGGCGTCATAACGTTTCCCCTACGCTATGCACGCGGCGCGGAGGGCGAGTTTGTGGAGGTGTCCATGCGTCGTGGAGCCCCCTCGGCGTCGGGAAGGCGCTGGTTTGTCACCAACATCCTTGGCGCTCAAAACGTGGGGCTTAGCGGACTCCCGGCAGTCGGCAGCGATGCGGCGCGCGAGCTCGCGCAGTTTGCGGCATTGGGCCCATGGGACGATCTGGTAAGCCAGCTCAACGAACTCCGCGCACCAGCCTTTGGCCCCGCAGACAACGACGAGCTGCAAGAGTACCTGTCAGTTACGTTCCATCGCGTACGCCTAGAGAACAAGCTGGTCACCTATGATAGCGGGCGGCGGCTCGCATTCGACACCGGTCTTCTTACCGCAAGCGCCCAAAGCATCATTATGTGCTTCTTGGCGTTTGAGTATGGCGACCGATTGCATGCGGATGGCTCCGCATCGCATCCCGGTGACATGGCTTGGCGTTTTGAGGCCTTTCGCACGGCGGAGGACGCGGAGCTGGATGCCCCCGCGCCAGAGCCCGCGCTCTACATTACGTCGCTCTCGCACCTCGTTATTCAGGCGGAAGCAAACGTACGAGTAAAGAAGAGCCTTCTGCTTGCGCACGGCCAGCGTCTGGCCAACGCAATAGACGTGGCGATTCGCCGCGTGCGAAGGGACTACAGGCTGGGGACACCAGCCTACGACCCCATAAGGAACCAGCTCAATCTTTTGGTGCCACTCTGCCTAGAGAGCGATGCAGGCGCCGACTATGCTCTGGTACTGGTGCCCGAAGAAGGACACGACATTGGTGCCGAGCAGCACTTTGAGGCCAGCGCCGTGCTCTCGTTGGAACACGCAGCGGCGTGCGCGCGCGTAGTGAGCCTTGAGCTCCCAAGCTGGCTCGCGTCCTAAACCTAGGCAAGCGATGGGGATACTCCTCGTCGCTTGCCCCGCTATTCGCGACCGGTCCAACAATAGGTGCACACCAGCTTGCGGTCGATGCCAATCGCCTCGAGCATGCCATCCAGATTCTGGAAGCCCAGCGAATCGAAGCCCATCTCCTCGCAGATGGAGCGAAGCAGGCACTTGCCACGCTCGGTGCGACTATCGGCGTACTCGTCCACGTACTGCTCTCCGTCGTCGCCCTCAAGCTCGCGAATCTTTCGACGCGCAATGAGCTCGTAATCGGAGTTAGACCGCGAGAAGCTAAGGTACTTGCAGCCATACATGATGGGCGGGCACGCCGAGCGCATGTGAACCTCGGCCGCGCCGGCGCCATACAAGAAGTCGACCGTCTCGCGCAACTGCGTTCCGCGCACGATGGAGTCGTCCACAAACAGCAGCTTCTTGCCCGCAATAAGCTCGGGCACGGGAATCTGCTTCATCTTTGCCACGCGATTGCGCACGTCTTGGTTGGCGGGCATAAACGAGCGCGGCCACGTGGGCGTGTACTTAACAAACGGACGCGCGAATGGCTTGCCCGACTCCGTGGCATAGCCGATGCCGTGCGGCAGGCCCGAGTCGGGAACGCCCGCCACGTAGTCAACGTTTGGCAGCATGCCAACCGCGGCGTCGTTCTTTGCCATTATGGCGCCGTTGCGATACCGCATGACCTCAACGTTTTGTCCCTCGTAGTTTGAGTTGGGGTACCCGTAATACACCCACAAAAACGCGCAGATGCGCATCTCGTTGCGCGCGGGAACCAGCGTTTGGTAACCGCCCGCCTCGATGCGCACGATCTCGCCCGACCCAAGCTCGTACTCGTCCACGTATCCCAGCTTGCCGTAGGCAAAGCTCTCAAACGTTACGCAGTAGCCGTCGTCATCCTTGCCAATAAGAACGGGCAGGCGCCCCATGCGATCGCGAGCAGCAATTAGCGTGCCGTCGGCAACCATAATCAGCAGCGTGAGCGAGCCTTCTATGCGCTCCTGAGCATACTGAATGCCCTCGACCAGCGTCGACTGCGTGTTGATGAGCGCGGCAACGAGCTCGGTGGCGTTTACGCCACCCGAGCTCATGGCCGTAAACTGGCGACCATCGCTGCTGAATTCTTCTATGAGCTCGTTGGCGTTTACGATGGCGCCAACCGTGGTGATGGCATACACGCCCAGGTGCGAGCGCATGAGCAACGGCTGCGGATCAGAGTCGCTTATGCAGCCAATGCCCGAGCAACCCCTCAGCATTGGAAGATCGCGCTCAAACTTGGTGCGGAAGGGCGTGTTTTCAATGGAATGAATCTCGCGCTCGAATCCACCATTGTTGCCGCGCATAACCATGCCGGCCCGGCGCGTGCCCAAGTGGGAGTGGTAGTCAACGCCAAAGAAAACGTCGAGCGTTATGTCGCGTCGCGATACCGCTCCAAAAAATGCTCCCATAGGACCCCAATCATCAGGCTCTAGTTGGAACTTCCATAAAAAACTAGGGACAGTATAAGCAACCGATTTTAGTGCGAATGGGGAACAGGCAAGGCCTTACGTTGTATTAACACGTCTGCCACACAAAAGGCGCAGTTGGTAACGTGCAATAACTCGCAGATATTAGCTGGTGGCTAATGAAATTGTTGGCCGGGTTTCTCATTATGGTGCCACGTAACCACAATGCGTTAGAAAGGGGCGTCATGTCCGAAACAACCACAAAGAAGACCTCGGGGTTGGCCATCGCGGGCCTTGTGCTGGGCATCCTTGCGGCCGTTACCTCGTTCTTGCCCATCATCAACAACCTGTCGGCCATTATTGCCGTGATTGGTGGAGTCTTGGCCGCAATATCGCTCGTTGGCGCGCTTCGCGGCAAGCACTCGTCCAAGGGCCTCGCCATTGCGGGCGTGGTACTTGCCGTCGTTTCGTTTGCCGTGGTGCTGGCAACGCAGAGCATGTACAAGAGCATAATCGACACGGCCGCGCAGAGCGCCAAGGAGAACTCCTCGGCCTTGGTCCAGACCCAGGCAAAGGACTCCGAGCCCACAGAGGACAAGTCCAAAAAGAAGAGCGATGAGGCAACGGCTGAGGAGCAGACCGCTCCGGAGGCCACACAGGAGGAGGCTAAAGAGGAGGCCGTCGAGCAAGACTACTCCAACCTGGCCGTGGGCACCTCGGTGGAGCTTAAGGACGGCACCAAGATTACCGTAAACAGCGTGCAGACGGGACTCGTCAACTACGACGACTCGCTCGTTGCCTGCGTAAACGTAACCTACGAGAACAACGGGGACAAGGGCGCCTCGTTTAACCCATACGACTGGAAGGGCGAGGACGCAAACGGAGCGCAGCGCAGCCAGTCATACTACTCGGATGCCGAGAACGAGCTGAACTCGGGCACGCTCTCGCCCGGAGGAAGCGTTACGGGCAACATTTACTTTGACGACGGCATCGTGCGCGTCCTGTATTACTCCAACATGTTTAACGATGACCCCACGGCAGGCTGGAAGCTATAGGGCTAGCCGCACGTCAAAACACCCGCCCCCCCGGACGGCACAGGCCCCCGGAGCTTGTTCCAAACGAACCTTCCCCATGGAACAAGCTCCGGGGCGCTTGTGTTTTGGGGACGTCTGCAACTACAATGAAAGCCACCTGCGACAAAAGGAGTGCCCGTGGAGGAACCGCTGACCGAAGAGCTGCTAAACGAGCTGCTTTGCTCCCCCAATCCAGAGACCTACCTTGAGCGGCATCCCGTCCAGGGGCGAGACCTTGCCGCCTACCTAGGCGAGCTCTTGGACGAGTGCGAGCTTAAGCGCAAGGATGTGGTACGCGAGGCGCAGCTCAACGATACCTACGGATACCAAATATTCACGGGCCAACGCAAGCACCCCTCACGCGACAAGATTCTGCAGATCGCCTTTGCCATGGGCCTCGACCTGCGAACGACCGACCGGCTGCTGCAGGCCGCCGGAGTCAGCAGGCTGTATTGCAAGGAACGGCGGGACGCCATCATAATGTTTTGCATCGACCACCACACGTCGCTCGCCAAGGTCAACGAGACCCTCTTTGGCCTAGGAGAACCTACGCTGGACGGCGAGGGCAGGTAGCCATCATGGACAAGGACTTTGACGCAAGCCTAGACGCCTGGCTCGACGCAACCGCCAATCGCTACGTGGTGCAAGAGACCCTCAAGGAGTCTCCCTACGAAACGACCCAGGTCGTCTACCGTCATGGCCGTATGGAGGGCGAGCTCATTGGCCCCTTTGTGCGCAAGCGCTTTGTGGGAGACCCTCATCGCGGGCAAGCGTACGACCAGCTCTGGCGCGCTCAGGCCATGGGCAAGCGCTTTGACCACTTGCCCATGGTGTACGAATGCGAGCGGTCGGGAGACGTCGTTGACGTAATAATGGAGTACCTGCATGGCAAGACCCTCTATGAGGTCGCGCAGCAGGAAGGCGCGGGTCTTGACCTGTCGGCGCGCATGGTGCCCCAGCTATGCGATGCCGTTAGCCAAATGCACGAGTCGTTTGACCAGCCGCTCATACATCGCGACATCAAGCCCTCCAACGTTATGGTGTGCAACGGCAGGGTCGTGCTCATTGACTTGGGCATAGCACGCACGTACACATCGGGCGCCAGTCACGACACCACGCATTACGGCACGCCGGGATACGCCCCTCCCGAGCAGTTTGGCTACAAGCAAACGAGCACGTGCAGCGACGTGTATGCCTTGGGCATGACCATCGCGTTTTGCCTCATGGGACAAGACCCCACGCTCGAGCTGCGCGAACGCGAGTTTGACGACCCGCGCATACCGCCCGCGCTGCGCGAGGTGCTGGTGCGTGCAACACAGTTCGACCCCGCTCACCGCCATCAATCGGCTCGCGAGCTGCGCCTCGACTTCGAGCGCGCATTTGAGCAGGCCACAGACGAGGGCCGCCGGGTACGGGTACCAAGCACCGAAACGTCAAGCATCGCCGTGCCCCAGACCGTGCCACTGCCACAACCCATTACCGAGGAACTCGACGCACGCACAGGCTCCGAACCAAGCCAAGCGTCGCTTCTTCATCGCGTGCTCAACAGCCGTGCCCTAGACATATTGGGGCGCATATGGAACATAGCCCTGGTGAGCTTTTCCACCCTCATGCTGGTTTTCGTCGGTTTGTCTGCCGCATTACCCACGGAGCAAAACGCAAAGTATCCTCCGTGGTTTAGCTTCACTGCGTATGTAAACGTGATTGCCATTCCCCTCATCATGGTCACATACTTGCTGCTGGACAAGCGTCGACTAAGGAAGCGCCCGCCTTTTTGCAGGTTTACGTGGCCCAAGGAGCTGGTGGCATGCGTGGCGATTTGTGCCATAAGCATTATTGTGTTCTTCATCGTGTGTGGCGTCGCGACGGGGTTCAAGCCTTTTGATTGGTGACGAACGTGCCTAGGTGCGAATGCAGCGCACCACGCAGCACGTACCATCGGCGTTAAACGTAAAGATGGTAAGGTCCCAGTCATCCATGATGGAACCCATGTCGTCGAGCTTGTCGGTCTCTACGTTGCTCACCACATAGCGATACATGGCGCCGTCTGCCGCAACGAAGCGCACCTCGTCGCGAATGCCCACGGACCCCAGGGACCCAAAGTGGGACGAGTAACCCTCTCCGCAGATAACAAGGTCGTCGGTGAGGTAGCTGCCGCTGTATAGACAAGGGCTAATGCGCAGGCGCGCGTCATTGGTCTGCGCGGCAACGGGCAGGTAGATTCCCAACGTTGGGATAGCGATTGAGCCCACGTAATCGTATTCTCCAATGCGCTCGATCGGCATGCCTTGGTCGCCATCTTGCTCCGACGCCACGGGATTCTGGGGGACCATCACGCCCGAGTCCCCTATTCTCTCCAGCCCGGACGGCGAGTCCACCGCATAGGGCTCGGGGCGCCTTTGGTCCAAGGTCAACAAGACCGCACTGCTTGCGGCCTGCGCACGCAGACTGTCGAATGCGCCGCTTACCATAAGCACGACCGCCGCACAGATGAGCACGGCGCCCAGAAGAATGAGCCCGCGATGGCTGCGGCGCTGCTTGACGCGCGGGGAATGCGGTTTCGCGGCGGCATTGCTGGACAGCTTGTCCATGGGCTATCCCGGCGCCCTATGCCTTGCGCGAGGAGCGCCTGCCAACTGATGCGCCTACAAGCACCAGTACCAGGCCCGCCAATGCCAGAGGCATAAACACCGTGAGGATGTCGCCCGTGGTAGGCACGCGCAGCTTGACCTTTGAGGCGTCGGTGTCGCTTGCCTTGGCCGTCTTCTTTGTGCCCTTCTCTTTGGACTTCGTGGTTCCAGTTGCGCCAGGCTTGGGCTTTCCCACCACGTCAAGCTCGCCCTCGTCGTTGGGCACCGACATAAGGAATGCGTTTACCTTGCGGCTGCCGTTGCTCAGCTGCGTTTGGACCAACAAGTAGAGACCTTCCTCAACCGTGGGGAAGCGCGCCTCGCCATTGGATATGTCTACGGTTTGGAGCGCACTTACGTTGCTCGAGGCGATTTCTTGGACCAGCGCTTTGGAGAGGTTGGCGTTTTGGGCGTCCAGCTCCTTCTTGGTCATGGTTGGGATGTCCGCCACGGTCTTTGATGAGCCAAACTGACCGCCCGAGATGTCGTATTCCAGCTTGTCCTCTCCACGACTGACCGTGGCAACGCGATACAGGGACATCTTGCCGCCCGTCATGGTGGAATCGGAGCCCGTGGAATTTGTCATCTTTAGCGTGATGGATCCCACGCGAGTGCCAATGTCGTCCGCGGACTCCACGGCATTCGCTGCCTCGGTGCTCTCCAAGGACTGCGTTAGGTTATCCGCACGCGCAACCGACAAGGGCATGGTCAGCGCAAACAGCACAAGCAGGGCGGCCGCAACAACACGAACGCAAAGGTTGCACGTTAGCTTGCTCACGGTCACTCCTCCTCACGTGGCTCGGACGCATTTGCCTGTTGCTCATGCTCGGCCGCCTGGTCCATGCGCTCGGAGCGCCGCTGACGGAACTGGTCGGCTGCCGATTGCTTAACCCTACGATACCGAATTCGACGACTTGTAGAAAGCATAACCCAAACGAGCATGGTAACCAATATGGGAATGGCAAGAAACACGGCAACGAGGTAAGGCTTTATTTGCACGGCATCGGCCATTACGCGAACGGTACCCGGAAGGTTGTCGATGCGGTGCCCGCGCACGAGCAGGCGATGCGAGTTGATGCCGTAGGGGGTGCAGGTAATGAGCGTTACGTAGTCCTTCTTTTGGTCGATCGCCAAGTCGCCGAGGTCTGCGGGAAGCACGATTCGCACTTGGTCCACCTCGTAGGTGAGCACGCGGTCGAGCACGGTGATGGTAAAGATGTCGCCCTTGTCCAGCACGTCTATGTCGGTAAAGAGACGGGCGCTAGGCAAGCCACGATGCCCCGATACGCTGCAGTGGCTTCCCACGCCGCCAACCGGCAGGCTCGTGCCCGTAATGTGGCCAATGGCCACCTGCAGGACCGCGTCGCGCGTTCCGTGATAGAGGGGCAGCTCCACGTTGATCTTTGGGATTTCCACGTAACCCATCATGCCGGTGCCGGTTACGTCGAGCAGGGAGTTGTAGACCTTCATCTGCTCGTCGCTCATGCTCCAATTGATGCCGGTCTTTGCCAGCTCGGCGTTGTACTTCTCGGCGGCGGCAAGAAGCTCGTCGTACTTGTGGGGATCCATCTCGGCGACCGCTTGGTCGTAGCTTGCGATGGCATAGCTTTGGTGCATGCTGTTCCACCAGTCGGAGAACGTGGGGTACGCAAGCAAAATGACGCCGGCAAGGCCCATGACGACAATCAATATGTTGAGGATGTTCTTCTTTAGGCGGTTCATGCAGACGCCGTGCTTCCCAAAAGATGTAGGACAAGGTGATGCTTAACGTAAGACATTTATCATTTTTGGTGCTTGAATTCAAGGGTTCGCGTGGCTCGGCTGGACGTATGCGCACATATGGCCATCCGTATGGCCGTCCCGTCGGCGCGTGCCCGGGAAACGAGCAAGC